>UQIS01000020.1 GCA_900541245.1 uncultured Collinsella sp. | reverse complement strand
GCTCGACCTTCTCCCTGCTGTACATGCGAACCTCCAGTCCGGACCGCCCCGCGGTCCAACTTTCTGTCCGCACCCCCGTTTGGCGGTTTTAAACGCTTAAACAGTCCCTATTTCACCGCAACTTACAGAGGGCGGCCTCGGTCGGTACTGCTGTGCCAGCCGAGGCCGCTGCTCCCCTAGCGCTGTACGTAGGCGCGAACCAGCTCGTAGGTGTTGCGCACGCCGTCCATGTGGCTGCGCTCGTAGTTGTGGCTCGCGTACACGCCGGGGCCGATCAGGCCGTGACGGATGTCGTAGCCGGCAGAGAGCGTGGCCTCGACGTCCGAGCCGTAATGCGGGTACACGTCGATGGCGTAGTCGAGCTCCAGCTCGCGTGCGATGTTGGACAGCGTGGTCACCAGATCGTAGTTGTACGGACCGCCCGAATCCTTGGCGCAAATCGACACCATGCGCTCGGTGCAGCCCAGGTCGTCGCCCACGCAGCCCATGTCAACGCTGATCATCTCGCGCGTGTCGGCCGGCACGAAAGCACCGCCATGGCCGACCTCCTCGTACACGGTAAAGAGCAGCGACACCTTGCGCGAAAGCGACACCTCGCCGTCAGCAACGGCGCGGGCCAGACCCAGCAGAATCGACGCCGACAGTTTGTCATCCAGGAAGCGGCTCTTGATGTAGCCGCTCTCCGTTACCGTGGTACGCGGATCCATAGCGATGATGTCGCCGGTCTGAATGCCCAGCTCAAGCACATCGTCCTTGCTGTCGACATTCTCATCGAGCAGGATTTCCATGTTCTTCTCGATGGTCTTGACCGGTTCGTCGGCCACGTGCGCCGAAGGCTCGGTGTTGAGAACCACACCCGTGTACACATTGCCGTCACGTGTGTAGACGGTGCAGTTCTCGCCATCGGCCGTAGACCACTGGTGCCCACCAAGTGTCGTGGGACGCAGGCGGCCATTGTCCTTAATGGAGCGCACCATGGCGCCCAGGGTGTCGACATGGCTCGCCAGTACGAGCGGCTCACCCTCGCCACCAAGCTCAACGAGCACGTTACCCTTATTAGAACGCTCAGGCCCAAACCCCATATCGCGCAGGGTCTCCATTAGATAATCAGTCGCCGCACGGGTATAGCCCGTAGGCGAGGCGATAGAAGTCAGCGTCTTAAGCTGTCCCGCGATATAGGAGAGCGTAGAATCCATCTTGGACACCAAAGTCACCCTTTCACATCGAATTAAACCCACAGCAACAATACCACCGCGAACCATCTTTTTACCTAGCGAGATGACCCATCGAGCTCCCCAGAACTGCGCCCGCCACGACAACGAGCCGGCGGGCCCCGCCCGTTAGCCCCAGAATCTTTCCGCAGGACAGAAGGAGGCCCCGCCGCACGTAGTGCGCAGCGGGGCCTCCGACATGTCCGAGGACGATTCTGGGGCTAACGGGCGGGGCCCGCCGAACCAGGTTAGGCAGCCGGGCAGATCTTCTTGAAGAGCTCGATGACGTCGTCGAGCGTCGCCTCGCGCGGGTTACCCGGGAAGCAGGCGTCGGCCATGGCGTCCTTGGCCAGGACCTCGATCTCGTCAGCCTTCATGGCCTCGCAGACGTGCGGGATGTTCACGTCGGCGGAAAGCTGCTTGACGGCGGCGATAGCGGCATCGGCGGCCTCGTCGGTGCTCATGCCCGTGGTGTCAACGCCCATGGCGACGGCGACCTTGGCCAGACGCTCGGCGCAAACCGGCTTGTTGAACTCCATGGCGATCGGCAGCAGCATGGCGCAAGCGACGCCGTGCGGGGTGTCGTAGTGAGCGGACAGGGTGTGAGCCATGGCGTGATCGATGCCCAGGCCGACGTTGGAGAAGCCCATGCCGGCGACATACTGGCCAAGAGCCATACCCTCGCGGCCGGAGCCGGGCTGACCGGACTTGGCCTCGGCAACGGAGTCGCGCAGGTTCTCGCTGATCAGCTTAATAGCCTCAAAGTGGAACATGTCGGAGAGCTCCCAAGCGCCCTTGGTGGTGTAGCCCTCGATGGCGTGGGTCAGAGCGTCCATGCCGGTAGAGGCGGTCAGGCCGGCGGGCATGGAAGCCATCATGTCGGGGTCGACGACGGCGACCTCGGGGGCGTCGTTGGTGTCGACGCACACGAACTTGCGGACCTTCTCGGGGTCGGTGATGACGTAGTTGATGGTCACCTCGGCGGCGGTACCGGCGGTCGTCGGCACAGCGATGGTGAACACGGCGTGGTTCTTAGTGGGAGCAACGCCCTCGAGGCTGCGGACATCGGCGAACTCGGGGTTGTTGATGATAATGCCGATAGCCTTGGCGGTATCCATGGAGGAGCCGCCACCGATGGTCACGATAGCGTCGGCCTCGGCGGCCTTGAAGGCCTCGACGCCGTCCTTGACGTTCTGGATAGTGGGGTTGGGCTTGATCTCGGAGTAGAGGCTCCAAGCGATGCCGGCGGCGTCGAGCTCGTCGGTCACCTTAGCGGTAACGCCAAACTTGACCAGATCGGGGTCGGAGCAGACGAAGATCTTCTTGTAGCCGCGACGCTGGAGCTCGCCGGGGATCTCCTTGATGGCGCCGGAACCATGATAAGAAATGGTGTTGAGAACGAAACGATTAGCCATTGATAGCCTCCCATCGTGTGCGGGGCACCCATTACGCCCCGCGCTATAAGTCCCATCCTAACGCTTTTGAAACAGAAAACGTGTGAGAACGTCAAAAGTGTTAAAGCGTTTCAACAGAATAACGGAGCCCTAGTCCTTCCCTCCCGACAGCAGCGAAGGCTAGATTATAGGAGCAATCGCCCAAAGAATACGACCGACTCAGTCTATAAATTGTTTCTGTTTTAGCAATATATGTTTGACAATACGTTTATAAAAAGATACTTTGTATTGAATAACATGCATGCAGCAAATAACGTCATTCATTTTGTTAGAAATTGCCCATGCGGTTATTGCAGCTGCATCTACTGCAACGTACAGCGTAATTCTCCGCACGAAGCAGAAGACGGTTCCAATTCGATCGAGGCGATGACACATGGTGGCTAGTGGTCCTAAATCGAGCAAGACGGCTACAAACGAATATCAAATCTCAATTGAAGGTAACCCTTATCCGCATACTCTGGCTCTCATCAACCCAGCGGGAGACAACCTCAACATCAAAAAACATGGGTTCACGGGTCCACTAGGACAGCTATTGAGTCTTAAATATACCGTTTATGACGATGCAAACGAAAAACTCTTCACTGTCGTCGACGGCGGTTTTAGCAACATGCCCAGGGTTGCGCTCATCATCGAACACGAGGAAGTTGCGGTGTTTGATTATGGCCTAAACAGACTTGAGATGAAGTGCGTAACGAACATACCGAATTACACAATAAAAGGTAACTTCCTATTTGGAGATTACGATATATTCAGCCAACGAGAAGTGAAACTATCTTCAGTTATCGTCCTTCAATGTGATAAACAATCGTGCTTTAGCATACAGGTTTTGGATAAAGCCGAATTAGCCGCCGCAATTGGAATACCTACAGCCATTGCCCTTCTTAGGGCTCGGATTGAAGAGCATCTCGAATAAATCGCAAAAAGCAGTTCGTAACAACATTCAGGAGCTAGATAGTTTTTCTGGCTCCTGAATGTTGTTACGAAAATGCACCTTAGCGCTTAAGACTCGCGGTCTGCCAGTCAGCTATGATGCGGGCCCATTTCCTGTGCAAGTCACGCTCGCGGTCGATAAACATGATGGCAAACGCGACAAACAGCAGCAAACTCGCCACGACGATGGCGTGCAGCCCCATGCGCTCAATACACCAGTTGCCCAGCACGGCGCCAAACACAAAGGTAAAGATCACGCCAAAGTACAGCACGCCGTTTTCCAAAAAGCCGCGCTTGTGGGTGATGATGTAGTCGTCCACGTTTTGCAGCGCATTGCGCAGGTTACCGATGCACATGGTCGTAGCGATGCCGTGACCATGGATCTTGCGGAAGCTCTCGACCTGCATGCCGCAGGCAAACGAAGTGAGGCAGTTGGCGAGCAGGTTGTAACCGCCACCGGGGATAAAGCTCACGCCCAGCAAGATGACGGCTTCAAAGAACACCGTCACCTGACGCCAGTGGATCACGCTGCCAAACCGCTCGTGTACCAGATCGGCAAGCATAATGCCCACGGCAAACGACACCACGGGGAAGAAGTAGCGCCCCGCAAGTGCCCAATTGCCCTCAGAGATGCTCACGCCCACCAGCAAGATGTTGCCCGTCTGCGCGTTGGCGAAAACATGATCGCGCCCAATGTACGAATAAACGTCCATAAAGCCACCGGCGAGCGCCAAGATGATGCCCAGCTCGATGGACTCCGATATCTGTTTGGCACGCTGCATCGTCGTGCATCCTCCTTGTTGACGACTCTCTCGTGCGTTGGCGGAAACATAGCCGCCGTTCATACTGTAACCCATTGACAACATGGCGTGCGCGCGAGACGGCCCCTTCGACACGGGGATACACAGTCTGGAAACAAACGGCACCCGCATCGACGCGCCGATCCGCCAGCCCGTGTACTCCACCAGTCTTTTTAGCCCCGTCCTAAAAAGACTGGTTACAATTACGTGCAGCATACAAACACCGGGAGGGATCGTGGCAAAAAAGCCTCAGCACGCTCAGAACAACCAGCGCAGTCAGCAGGGCAAACAGGGCCAGCAGCAAAAGCGCAGCGGTAAGGCGCAGGCCACGGTCGCCCGCACCAAGCATTCCCAAGCGACGCCCGCCCGCCCCTGGCGACCGGGCCGCGATAAGTTCCTCCCCGTCAGCCGCGCCGACATGGGTGCACGCGGCTGGGACCAGTGTGACTTTGTCTACATCTGCGGCGACGCCTACGTGGACCATCCCAGCTTTGGCATGGCCATCGTCAGCCGCGTCCTCGACGCGCACGGCTACAAGGTGGGCATCATCTGCCAGCCCGACTGGACCGACCCCGCCAGCATCACCGTGCTCGGCGAGCCACGCCTGGGCTTCCTCGTCAGCGCCGGCAACATGGACTCCATGGTCAACCACTATTCGGTGACCAAGCACCGCCGCCACACCGACGCCTATACCCCCGGTGGCGAGGAGGGGCACCGTCCCAACCGAGCCGTCACGGTCTACGGTAACCTCATCCGCCAGACGTTCAAGGACGCCCCCATCATCATCGGCGGCATCGAGGCGAGCCTGCGCCGCCTGGCCCACTACGACTACTGGCAGGACAAGCTCAAGCGCTCGGTACTGCTCGACTCGGGCGCCGACATCCTCATCTACGGCATGGGCGAGCACGCGATCGTCGAGATCGCCGACGCGCTCGACGCGGGGCTGCCCGTCGATCAGATTACCTATATCAATGGCACCGTCTACCGCACCAGCTCGCTCGACGAGGTCTACGACTACGACCTGCTGCCCAGCTGGGACGACCTTGTCGCCGACAAGCTCAACTACGCGCGCAGCTTTAACGTGCAGCAGCAGAATATGGACCCCATCACCGGGCATCGCCTGGTAGAGCCCTACCCCAATAGCGTCTATGTGGTGCAGAATCCGCCGTCGGCGACACTCACCACCGACGAGATGGACGAGGTGGCCGAACTCCCCTACGCACGCGACTGGCATCCCGATTACGACGCGGCGGGCGGCGTGCCGGCCTTTGCCGAGATCAAGTTTTCAATTAGCTCCAACCGCGGCTGTTTTGGCGAGTGCTCGTTTTGCGCCCTCACCTTCCACCAGGGCCGCGTACTGCAGATGCGCAGCCACGATTCGATCATGCGCGAGGCCGAGCTGCTCACGCACGATCCCGAGTTTAAGGGCTATATCAACGACGTGGGCGGACCGACGGCAAACTTTAGCCGCCCTGCCTGCGACAAGCAGCTCAAGCACGGCGTGTGCAAGAACAAGCGCTGCCTGTGGCCGAGCGTATGCAAGAACATGGTGGTCGACGAGAGCGGCTACACGCAGTTGCTGCGCGACCTGCGCCAGCTGCCGGGCGTCAAGAAGGTCTTCGTCCGCAGCGGCATCCGCTTTGACTACACCATGGCCGACGCCTCGGACGAGTTTTTGCGCGAGCTGCTGGAGCACCATGTCTCGGGCCAGCTGCGCGTAGCGCCCGAGCACGTGAGCGACGCGGTACTGTCCGTGATGGGCAAGCCGAGCCGAGCTGTCTACGACGCATTCTGCCGTAAATTTGAACGCTTGAATCGCGAATACGGACTCAAGCAGTACGTGGTGCCGTATCTGATCTCGAGCCATCCCGGATCGACGATGAAGGAAGCCGTGGACCTTGCCGAGGCCGTGCGCGACATGGGCTACATGCCCGAGCAGGTGCAGGACTTCTACCCCACACCGTCCACTATGTCGACCTGCATGTACTACACCGGCGTGGATCCGCGCACCATGGAGCCGATCTATGTGGCGCGCGACCCGCATGAGAAGGCCATGCAGCGCGCGCTCATCCAGTATCGCAAGCCCGAGAACTACAAGCTGGTGCGCGAGGCGCTAGAGAAGGCCGGGCGTCGTGATCTGATCGGCTATACCAAGCATTGCCTGATTCGCCCCGTGCCGCCACGCCCGGGCGAGACGTCTGCCGGCGGTGGGCATGGCACCGGCAAGAAGGGCGGCAAGGCCCACGGTGGCGCCGCCGGCAAGGGGCCCAAGGGCAGCAAGGGTCACGGCGGTATGTCCCGCGCGCAGAACACTGCCGGTCGCAATCGCGCGGCACAGGGGCGTCAGGGCGCCAACGGAGGCGGCAGACGCAACTAGCGCGGCGAGGCGGCATGCCGCCGTTGGCGACACGACACGCCCCACCAATAAAATGCCGCTCGCTGGGGCGTCGCAGAACGATTCCCCGGCGAGCGGCCGATTAATATTGTCTATCTCAAAACGTCGTTACTTTTTGTCGAAACGACCATAGAGCGCAAACGAGAGCGCCGCAGAGATAACCCAAGTCAAAGCGATGCAGACGACAATCATGATCAGGTTCATGGGATTGCCGCTTGGATCGGCATAAACGGGCAACGAGGTAATGCCGGGCATAACAAAGCCGAAGCACTTTGCGCCGAGAACAACGGTAAGCGCACCGCCAATGCCATCCGCAATCATCGCAGCGATAAGCGGAGTCCTGTTAGGAACCTGAACGGTAAACAAGGCGGGCTCGGAAATTCCCATAAATGCTGAGAAGGCGCACGTCATTGCAGCGGACTTGAGCTTTTCGTCGGTCATGCGCAGGGCTGCACCAAAAGACGCACCGCTTTCGGCGAGGTTATGGCAAAAAGAGATCGGGAGCAGATAGTCATACCCAAGCGTTGCGATATTGGAAATCTGGATAGGGCTCGTTGACTGATGCATGCCGAAGAGCACGATAAGCGGCATAAAGAAGCCCAGCAGAAAACCGGCAACGGGGCCTAACGTCGAGAATAGCCAAACGATACCGTTGGCAAGACCAAGACCGCACCAGGCACCAATCGGAGCGAGTACAAACAGGTTGACGGGAATCACGATAGCAAGGGAGAGCGCCGGAACGACAACGAGCTTAAAAAGATTCGGCACGACTTTGTCGATTGCGCGATATACAAAAGACAAGCCAATGACGCCAAAGATAACCGGGAACACGGAATCGGCGTAGCTAAAAATCGGCACCGCAAAACCGAACAACGCAAGAGGCGTCTCGCCCGTACCGACAGCGTTGACAATGGTCGGGTACATCAGCGATCCGGCAACACAAAGCGCAAGCGAGCGGTTGACTCGGAACTTATCAGCCGTAGACATTGCCAGCAAAAACGGCAAGAAGTAGAACGGGATATCCGAAATCATATTGAATATCGCAAAGTCGCCGGCACCCGTGTCGATTCCAAAAGCCGCGATAGCAGCCAGGATGCCCTTTACGATGCCTCCCGCCACCAGCGCGGGAATGATAGCGGAGAAGATGCCGGTGATGATATCGAATACGCGAGCCGAACCTTTTTGGAGCTCAGGCTGCTCGGCGTCGGCGGAGACCTCGCCACCCATCCTGTCACCTAGCATGGGCTCCAATTCGTCATATACCGACCCCACGCTGGCGCCGATGATAACTTGCCACTGCCCGTCTTTAACCTGCGCGCCCAAGGCGCCGTCAAGCGTCTTAAGGGCCTCCAGGTCTGCCTTGCTATCGTCCTTCAGGTTGAATCTGAGCCTTGTAATGCAGTGCGTTGCCATAACAACGTTATCGGCGCCGCCCACGAGCTCGAGGACACGAGCGGCCAGTTCCTTCTTGTCTGCCACGACAATCACTCCTACCCAAGATCCTCGCCATTAGTGGCGATACATTTCTGATACCAATAGAAAGAGTCTTTACGCGAGCGCTCCGCAGTGCCGTTGCCGCAATTATCCAAATCGACATAGATAAGCCCGTAGCGCTTGTCCATCGTAAGAGGACCGCAGGCAACAAGGTCAATGAATCCCCAGATCATGTATCCGCGCACGTCAACGCCATCGATCACTGCTTCCTTAAGGCACTTTATGTGCTGGCGCAAATAATCGATTCGATACTCGTCGTGGATGCTGCCATCCTCCTCGACTACATCAGATGTACCGAGGCCGTTCTCGGCGATATACAGGGGCAGCCCATAGCGGTCATACATCTGGTTAAGGGTAACCCTCAGACCAATGGGATCGAGCTGCCAGCCCCACTCACTCGTCTCGAGATAAGGGTTCTTGTTTGCCATGACCAGATTACCCGCAGTCTTCTCCCATCCCTGATCGCAGGTGGATACCTGGGAAAAGTAGTACGAAAAGGACAGGAAGTCGACCGTGTTGCGAGCGATGAGCTCTTCATCGCCCGGTTCCATTTGAATCTCGATATCGCACGCATCGAAATAGCGATTCATATAAGCGGGGTATTTTCCACGAGCCATCACGTCCGTATAGAACCAGTTGGAATACTGGTCGTCGTGAATAGCCTGCATGTTATCTTCGGGACGGCAGGTGGCGGGATACGTACAGAATCGAGCGATCATGCCGCCAACGGGAGTATCGGGCGAAAGACGATGGACAATCTCGACGGCACGCGCATTGGCAACGAACTCGTGGTGCAGGCACTGGAAGATGGCTCGATCGAAGTTCTCCCCCTCTTCGTCTTTGACCAGACAGACCCCGTCCCAAGGCGAAAAACGCGCTGCATTGAACTCGTTAAAAGGCAGCCAGAAATCAACCAGATCGCCCAATTCCGTAACGATTGTCTCGACATAGCGGGCGAAGAAATCAATCGTCTTGCGATTCTTCCATCCCCCATATGTGGTGACAAGATTTACCGGGATGTCATAGTGGAGCATGGTGACGAAGGTCTTAATGCCGTGCTTTTTGCACTCACCCAGCATGCTTCGATACCACTCGATGCCTTCGCGGTTAGGCTCAAGGTCATCTCCGTTAGGATAGATTCGGCTCCAGCAAATAGAGGTGCGGAACAGCTTGAGACCCATCTCCGCAAAAAGCGCGATGTCCTCACGATAGTGATGATAGAAGTCGTTGCCACGCCTAAACGGGTAGAACTCAACGCCGTCATCTGCGAGAGCGTTCATTAGCTCGTCATGGCAGAAGGGGTTGTTTTGATGCTTGTCCTCAATCTGGTCATGAGTCCAGGTACCATCCAGCCATCGACAATCCTGCGTCGACTTTCCCTTTCCGCCCTCATTCCAGGCGCCATCGGCCTGCGAGCACGATATGGCTCCGCCCCATAAAAAGTCGGAGTCAAACCCATGTTTTAACTTACTCATTTGCCCTCCTTGATCGGATGCTCCAGCGGATAACCCAATACTAGGAAGAACAAGATGCATAAGATATCGCATAGAAAGCGTGGGTTTATAACATTTTTTTAGATATAATACCGTTTAAGGCATCGATTCTACCGTTCACCCTTGGAGCACCCCATGGATTCGAATCTCAAACAGCTGCTCTATACGCATACCGAGACCGAAGAGTGGCATCGCACACATCCGGGAGAGCTCAGCCCGCGATATAACAGGGTGGAAACCACAACCATTAACGGCGAAGAGGTCTATTTGTTTGATTGGAAAGAAACTCTCGACGAAAACCCCGTGGGCCTTATCAAGGAGTCGCGCTTTACCGATATTCCTCCTCATATCAATCGGGATATGGAGCTTAACTACGTGTACGACGGCGTCTGCACGTTTATCGTCAACGGACGGCGACTACTCCTTAAAAAGGGCGACGTGCTCATTTGCAACACCGGCGTAGTCAGAAGCGTTCCATACGTTAAGGGCGAGCATGATATCGTCATTTCAATCGTCTTCAAAAAAGAAATGTTCGATTCGTTGTTCCTGAGCCAGCTACCCGGCGCGTCACCATTAACGAATCTTCTATTTGATTTTGTGTCCAAAAACCGCGAGGCCCGAAAATATCTCATTCTTCCAGAGGAATACGCCCGACATGCGCGACGCCTCATCGAGATGCTCTTTATCGAATATCACTTTAAAGATGCCTATTCCAATGAACTCATGAGGCACCTCGCCGTCAGCCTATTCCTTGTTCTCATTCGAGGACTGTACCGACGCTCCGCAACTGATAACCAGGCGATCATGTCGGACGAACGCATTGTGTCGATTCTGAATCATATTGAGCGAAGCTACGGCGACTGCACACTCGAAAGCATTGCGAGCGATACGGGTTATAGCACCAGCTATCTCAGCAGCTTGATCAAGCAAAAAACCGGCAAAACGTTTTCGCAAATCAAGCTCAACCAGCAGCTCACAGAGGCGGCATATCTTCTCAATAACACCGAGCGCAGCGTGCAGTATGTAGCCCGAAAAGTCGGCATCTCCAACATGTCATTCTTTTACTCAAAATTTAAAGAAGCATTCGGCGAAACGCCAGGTGCGTTCAGGACGCATCGGTCTAATTAAAGGCGTTATTACTCAGACCGATCAGCTTCGCGCGACACGGGAATGCGCAATCGAAGCAGCGAGCGCATCGCCTCTACCAGCACAAAGCCGGCGATACCAACCGTGACCGCCACGTCGAGCGGTGTGTTCACAAACCAGAGCAACGTCATGAGATACGACCCGGCATTAAAGGCAAAGTGCAGCAGGATCGTGTAGCGAAGCTTTCCGGTCGTCACGAGCACCCAACCAAAAATGAGGCCGGCAGCGCCCGCATAGCAACCCTGCACCCAGTTCATGTGCATAAAGCCGAAGATCGCCGCCTGCAGCACAATCGCCGCGGCGATACCACAGTTACTCGGGGCCGCCCAGGGCACCATGGCGCCGTCTTGCGGTCGCACGAGACGTCGGCGCTTCCAAAGTGGGCGGCACTGCGGGTTAAACGCTCGGAGCGAAAACTCAAAAATAATGCCGCGCACCAGCAACTCCTCGCAAAACGGAGCGCCGAGCACCGTGGTCAGGACGGCGAGATAGCTGGTGTCGCCCATGCCTGTTTCCTCGACAAGTTCACTGTAATCGGCCGCGACCTCGGGCAACAATGACAGTACGGCGTCGGTCACGTAGCCAACGACCACCTGCAGTGCCAAACCGATCACGATAACGCAGGCAATGCGCTTCCACGCGCTACGCACTCCCCCGCCAAGCGGACGCTCACCTTGCCAGCGCGCGATAAACGACCGCGGCCACAAATAACGCCACCATAGCAGCGCCATCAAAAACGACGCCGTCTGAGCGACGGCTTGAAACCATTGAATATCGAGGTTGTCGATCGGGAAACCCGTCAGCGCCGACACGATGTCCAGCACGGAGAACAAAACCATGCTCAGGACAATATCGGCAGCGACGACGCCAAAACAGGCAAGCGCCCAAACCAGCGCATTGAGCATGCCGACCTCCTCCCAACGACTAGTCATTGGGGACGTTCTTCAACGACTAGCTGTTGGGGACAGTCTTTGCCAAAGGCCCCGCTGGGCGAAATGTCGAACGGAAAGGTGCCGCAGCGATTGAAGGCGGCGATGAACATGCGGATGGCGTTGGACGGCGTGGTGCCTACGAGTTGGGTTGCCGCCGCGAAGGCCGCCTTTTCCTCGGGCAAGACCTTCGCGACAACCGGGGTCATGTGTTCTGCCATGGCGCTTCCTTTTTGAAACGACGGTGGTGCGGATAGATGCGGGCCACGCGGCTGGGCGACGGGCTGTGAAGGCAACCCGATTGGCCCGCATCTGGAGTTTGTTTCTACTGCGTTGGTAATACTTAGTAATCCTAAGTATTACCAACGCAGATAGAATACCATACCCAACCCTATGGGGACGGAGAAAAAACGGATCATTTTGTTGCTGAGTAAGTATTTAGAGCGTGATGATGTCCGAGATATTGAGGGCCTGAGCGTCGACGGCATCGTGCGTAGCAAGCAACAGCATGCGGCCGTCGAGCAAGTCGAGCACGACCTCGGCGCATGCGTCGCGCGCAGCGGTATCTAGGCCGGTAAAGGGCTCGTCCAGAATCACTGCGCCGCCCGGACACAGCAGGGCTCGGGCAATCTCGACGCGACGGCGCTGCCCGCCCGAGAGCTCGGCCACACGAGCATGCACATCGACCCCCGGCACCAGCAGGCGCAACAGGGCCGCGGCACTCGAGGCGTCCACGCGCGCGTCGGCGCACACCAGCACGTTATCCAAAGCCGAGGCGCCCTCTACCAGGCGCACATCCTGAAACACCATGGAGCACGGCGCGCACTCCCCCGCCGCCAGCGCAAGCAGCGTCGACTTGCCCACGCCCGAGGTGCCCATCACGCAGGCGCGCCCACCGGCGGGCACACGAAGCACCAGTCCGTCGAGCGCCGGAGCCCAGGGAGCGCGATCGCCCACGGCGAGCGCAAGCTCCGCAGCAGCCCTGCCGCCAGCAGAGCCGCCTGCACGTCCGCGAGGACAACGCCCATGCGCCCGCACAGCAGCACGCCATGCTGCGGGCCCCGAAGCCCGCAGCAGCCACACCAGCACGCGCTCGCATGCCCACGATGCCGCCACGACCAACACGGTCCACGCCAGCAGGTCAGCCGTCTCGATGAGCAGCTTCGCCTGATAGATGCGCTCACCCACGGTGCCCACCGCCATGCCGATCAGCTCCGCCGCCACGCCGGCCTTCCAGCTCATGCCAATCACGGCGCGGGCGCACGAAAGCACAAACGGCAGGACTTCGCGCCAGGTGTGGGCACAAAACAGTCGCCAACCCCGCACGCCATGCAGACGAAACATCTGCTCCAGCGGTTTATCCGCTTGCGTCAAGCCCTCGACCAGCGAAAAATACACTCCCGGCAGCGCCATCAAAAAGACCGCCGCAATGCTTACGCGCGCCGACCCCAGCCAAATGAGCAGCAGGACCACCACGCAGGCAACCGGCGTCGCCTTAACAAACGAAAGCGCCGGAGCCACCAAGCGGGCAAACGCCCGCGAGCGCGACGAAATTCCGGCCAGCAAACCACCGCACACCGCGGCAAGCGCCAAACCGCCTAGAATCCGCACACCCGAGCCCGCCAGAATCGCCCACGTGCCGGCATCGCATACCAGCCGCAGCAACGCCACCACAACAGCACCCGGACCCGGCAAAATCAGCGGCTGTGCCACCAGCGCCGCCACGAAGACCCACACGGCAAGCCAAAAGGCGGCAACGGCACCTGCTGCCGCCACCGCCTTCATACGCTCTATCATTTGTCGAGCAAACGCACGCACGGGTTACTCCATGTAGTAGAAATCATCAGCCGGGAGCTTGCCGCCCACGGCGCTCGCGTCCGCATCGGCCAGCACCTGCAGGTACCCACCGAGCGCCGCCTTCATATCCCTCCCCGTCTGGCACACGAGCATGCACCCGGGAATCGCCTTTTCGGCAATCGTGACGTTATCCACGATGCCTGCATCGACCACGGCCTGAGCCCAGTCCGCCGGCGCCGCATTGACGGCCTTCACGCTCGCCTCATGGCAGCGCAAGAATTCCGCCACGGCCTCGGGATGCTCCTCGGCAAAGGCACGGCGCACCACGGTTACGCCCGTCAGCAAACGGGAGCCCGTGTCACCCGCCAGTTCATCCCACACATCGGTCAGGCTCACCGGCGCCGACAGCTTGCCTTCGCTCTTGACGATGGCAGCGGTCTTGAACGGCTCCGGCAGCACGCCCACGGCGGACGGGTCGGCAAGCAGGGCCGACAGCACTTCGGTGGGCTCGCTCTTAAACTCAAGCGCCACCTGGTCGGTCAGGCCCGCGCGCTCCAGCAGGTAGTTCATGACGTACTCCGGCGTGGCGCCCTTGCCCGTCATGTAGACAGTATGGCCCGCCAGATCGCCAAACGAGGCCACACTCGCGTCGCCCGTCACAACGTTCAGCACGCCCAGCGTGTTGATGTCGATGACCTGCACCGCGTCCTCGGTCTTGTTGTAGAGCACGCCCGCCACGTTGGCGGGCACCAGGGCGATATCGATATCGCCCTGAATCACCTTGGGCACGATCTCGTCGGCTGCGGCGCTGATCGCAAAGTCGAACTCGTTGTCCGTGGCACCTTCGGCCGCCTGGTCCATAAACTGCACCAGACCGATCGACGTCGGGCCCTTGAGCGAGGCGACGTGCACCTCGACCGGTTCTGCGGCAGCACCGGCGCCGTCCGTGGCAACCGAGCCCGCGGCGGACCCGGCACCGGCAGCCCCGCCGCCACAGCCCGCGAGCGCAAGTGACAGGGCGCCCGCGGCGAGCGCCGAGGCAAACCCCCGGCGCGACATCTCAACATCAAACGCGCGCATCGCTAGCATGTCCCCTCGTTAGGCATCGTCCATGCGTGATGGTCGGTATGCAGCAGCTCCTCGGCCAGTGGCGAGAGCGGCTCGCCTAAGAACTCGCGGTAGCACGCCTGGACATCAGGATTCTCATGCGAGAAGCGAATCTCGGCGTTCGCATCGAGGCCCCAGAGCACCTGGCCACGCTCGGCAGCTAGCTCGCAACCGTCGTGGATGGGCTGACCGCCACCACCGACGCAGCCGCCGGGGCACGCCATGACCTCGACGAAGTCATAGCCCACGCGGCCGTCGCGAATCGCGTCGAGCAGACGGGCGGCGTTACCCAGCCCGTGCGCCACGGCGACGCGCACCTTGGTGCCCTCGATATCGGCCACGGCCTCCTTCCAGCCCTCGAGTCCGCGCACGTCAGTGAAGAAGTCGGCATCCGGGTTCTTGCCCGTCGCCAGGTAATATGCCGAGCGCACGGCGGCCTCCATCACGCCGCCCGTGGCGCCAAAGATCACACCCGCGCCCGTGCCAAAGCCCAACGGCGTATCGAGCGGCTCCTCGACCAGCGTGTCAACGCTCACGTGGCTCGCGCGGATCATGCGCACCATCTCGCGCACCGTCAGCGCAACGTCCACGTCGGGCGCGCCGCCCTCGCCCATCATGCTCGGCAGCGCACACTCGGCCTTCTTGGCCGTGCATGGCATAACGGACACCACGAACAGACGCTCGGGCTCCACGCCCAGCACCTTGGCGTAGTAGGTCTTGGCGATAGCGCCGAACATCTGCTGCGGCGACTTTGACGTGGACAGGCTGTCGACAAACTCGGGGTAACGTGCCTTCACAAAGCGCACCCAGCCCGGGCAGCAGCTCGTAAACATGGGCCAGCCGCGGCTGTCGCCCTCACCCTTAGCGGCGGCGCCCAGGCGCTCGAGCAGCTCGGAGCCCTCCTCCATAATGGTGAGGTCGGCCGAGAAATCGGTATCGAACACGTACTCAAAGCCCACGCGGCGCAGCGCGCAGGCCAAGCGCTCAACGGTGGCTTCCTCGCGAGATATGCCGAGCTCCTCGCCCCAGGCGCTGCGCACGGCCGGCGCGATCTGCACCAGCACGATCTTGTCGGGATTAGCGAGCGCGTCAAACACGGTCTCGGTGTCGTCGCGCTCGCGCAGCGCGCCCGTCGGGCAATGCGTGATGCACTGGCCGCACGCGACGCAATCGGTCTTGCCGATCGGCACGCGCCCGCGGGTGCCCACGGCGGTATGCGTGGCGCGGTTGGTCAGGTCCCAAATCCCTAGGCCCTGTACGCTCTCGCACACCTTGATGCAGCGCATGCATTTAATGCACTTGTCGTTTTCGCGGATGATGGGGAAATCGAAATCCCAGCCCTCGCCCGCCAAATGCCTTTGATACGGCAGATAGAAAATGCCCAGGTCGTTGGCAATGGTCAGCAGGTTGCAGTTACCGCTGCGCACACAGCTCGTGCAGCGTGAATCGTGCTGCGAAAGCAGCAGCTGCACGTTGGTGCGGCGCGCCTCGCGGGCCTTGGGGCTGTTGGTGTAGACCACCATGCCATCGAGCACGTAGTTGTTGCAGGCGGCAACCAGCTGGTCGCAGCCCTCAACCTCGACCACGCACACGCGGCAGCCGCCGATCTCGTTCAGATCGCGCAGGTAGCACAGGGTGGGAATCTGGATGCCGACGGACTTGGCCGCGTCCAGGATCGTGGTGTGCTCGGGCACCACGACCTCGCAATTATCGATAGTGAGCTTGACCATATTGAGTGCTCCGCTTTCGGTGTTATCGCTGACAGTGGGGTTGTTGAGCTCTACCATTCCAGGTTCCTCCCTCCGCGGAACGCGCCAAAACCAAAGTGGTCGCAACGCAGGCAGTGGCTTGCCTCCTGGCGCGCCTCCTCCTCGGTAAGGCCCTGCTCGACCAGATTCCAATCGTGGATGCGCTCGCCGGCCTCGCGCTCGCCCAGCTCGCAGCGGCCGCACTCGTGCTTGCCCTTAAACTGCACGGTCGGCAGCTCCACGTCGAGCTTTATCTTGTGGTCAAAGCCCAGGTAGCGGTCGATGTTTGCCGAAGCAACGCGACCGGCGTTGATCGCCCGGATGACGGTGGCGGGACCGGTCTGGCAGTCACCGCCGCTAAAGAGGCCATCGAAGTCGGGCACGGCGCCATCCGAATCGGTGACGATGCGACCCCACTTGCAGGCGATGCCCATGTCCTCAAACGGCTTGGAATCGATGTCCTGGCCAATGGCCACAAACACGCGCTCGCAGGGAATGACGCGCTCGGGCGTGGCTGCGGCACGCGGGGCCGGACGTCCACGGCGGGGCTCGCCGATAATCTGCGGCTGCACGCGCAGGCCACTCACGCGACCATCTTCGCCCGTCTCGATGGCGAACGGCGCCGTGAGTTCCAGAACCTCGCAACCCTCGGCCTGGGCGCCGGCAATCTCGGCGTCCTGAGCCGTCATATCGCAGATGCGACGGCGGTAGACGATGCTTACCTTTTCGGCACCGCAGCGCACGGCAGAGCGCGCCACGTCCATGGCCACGTTGCCGCCGCCGATGACGCACACGCGCTGGCCGCTCAGGTCGGGCAGCTCGTCGTCACCGATGGCACGCAGCATCTTGACGGCCGACTCCACGCCGGGCGCCTCTTCGCCCGGAAGGCCGAGCTTCTTGTCGTTATGGGCACCGATGGCCAGGTAGACGGCATCGAACTCGTCGCGTAGACGGGCGAGCTCCTCGCCGTTCACGGAGTGGTCGAGTTCCACATCGATGTCGGCGCTCATGATCCAGTCGATCTCGGCCTGCAGGCGCTCGCGTGGCAGACGATAGCTGGGGATTCCGTAGCGCAGCATGCCACCCAGGTGGTGGCGCTGCTCAAAAATGGTCACCTTGTGGCCCATCACGGCCAGGTAGTAGGCGCAAGAAAGACCGGCCGGGCCGCCGCCGATCACGGCGACGCGCTTACCAGTGTTGTCCACTACATGTGGCTTGTGGTCTTTGAGGTCGCTATGCTCAACGGCAAACCGCTTGAGGGCAAGGATGTTCATGGGGTCGTCGACCATGCCACGGCGACAGTGCATCTCGCAGGGATGCTCGCACACCAGGCCGCAGACGAGCGGAAGCGGATTGTTCTTGCGGATGACCTTGACGGCATCGGCATAGCGGCCGGCCTCAACGAGCGAAATGTACCCGGGAATGTCGACGTGCGCCGGGCAGCCTGAGACGCACGGGACACGGGCCTCGCGGTCAAAGCCGCAGGAGTGCTCACGGATGTGGTGCTCAAAGTCGTCGCGGAAGCCGCGAATGGCCGTGAGCGCCATGGCGCCGGCCTCGTAGCCGATGGCGCAGTCGCTCGAAAGGTAGATGGTGCGGGCCGTGCGCTCAATAAGGTTGAGCGTGGACTCATCGGCGCGCCCTTCGAGCACATCGGCGAGCAGGTCGCTCAGCGCGCTCAGGCCCACGCGGCAGGGCGTGCACTTGCCGCAGCTCTGGGTGGAGCACAGGTTGACGAGCGCTGCCGTAAACTCAACGGGACACGGAGCGAGCGAACTCACCGCCAGACGACGTCCGAGCGCATCGTGCAGGTCGTCCATGACGGCCTGAGCGTGGCTGCGTTCCATTACATGCAGTCGAGCCATAAGATCCCCTCTCACATGGCAGCCCGGAGGCGAGGCCGGGCGAAATTGCTACACGCAACACACTGACCTATAAAGTTGTTTGGCAGCAACACGGTTCGGCAGGCGGTATGAAACGTCGTCCTCAGCGGTGAAATAGAACATTACCGCAGATAAATGCCATATTTGATAAAACGCGTTACCAAATAGCAATATCCAATGTGGAAAGGAACGCCTTACTTTTTTCCTTTTGATCCGTTTTCCTCCGTCCTCTTCGGATCACATGATCCCTTGGGGACGGAGGAAAACGGATCATTTTTGGAACAAAGGAGTCAGGCCACCATGCACCAATCATGAGTTGCGGTGAAATAGGGACTGAAAAGCCGCTCAAAAGGCCAAAACAGTTCGTATTCCACCGCAACTTCAAGACGTTGGTGCATATGAACCTGTCCCCCTTGCACCAAAAAGGGCTCCGAGCAAAAACATGCCCGGAGCCCTCTGGTCGCCTCGACTTAGAGCGCGACGCGTATGTTACTTGCGCTTGCCGCCGCCGTCACCGGGGCGACGGGAGCTGCCGCCGCGCTTGCCGCCACGGCCGTTGCCATAGCTGCCACGGTTATCGCGGCCGCCGGCGCGGCCGCCACGGGAGCCGGCCTGGTTGCCGCCGCGACCACCACGGTAGCCGCCGCGACGCTCTTCGCGGGTATCGTCGTAGTTGCGCCAATCATCGCGGCGATCGCGGCTGGCACGCGGATCACGACGATCGCGCGATTCACCAGAACGCCCGGCGCCGCTGCGGGTGCCATTAGCGCGAGCGCCCTCGCGACGCTCGCCACCGCGGCCACCGCGCTCTTCAAAGCGCTTGCCGCCACGGGACTCACCGCTGCGGGCGCCACGCTCACCGCGACCCTCGCCGCCGCGACGCCCATCACGGCCACCGCGCTCGTCATTGCGACCGGAACGACGACGATCGCCCGAGCCAAGCTTGCCGCCACGCGAGCCACGGCCCTCGTCCTCGCGCTCAACACGGCGACGACCACCGCGGTCCTCGTCCTCGCGGCGACGGCGATGCGCCTCGCCCTGGAACTGCTTGGCACGACGCTCGGCACGGTTGCCGCGCGCAGGCTGCTCAGCGGCACCAGCACCGCCGCGCTCCTCGGCAGCTACCTCGCGAGCCACGCTCTCAACAGCCTCGTCCACGCGAGCCTGAACGCCCTCGCGCACGCGGGTCTTGCCGCCGCGCTTGGGACGGCTCGGACGCTCGCCGTCGCCGCGGCGCTCGTCGCGACCGCGGTTGGAACGACCGGCAACATCGCCGTAATCGTCGCCGTTGCGCTTGCCGTCGCGACGCGCCTGCTCAAGCTTCTTCTTGCTCTTGGACTTGCCGCGCTTGGTCTTCTTCTTCACCTTAAAGGCCGAAGGGTCGCGCTCGGGATCAACCGCAGGCGGGTTGGGACCCACATGCAGGTCGCCGGCCTCGTAGATGTCGGCGGTCTTGTCCATGAGCTTCTCAATCTCGTAGAACTCGTCCACGTCCTGCTCGGTCACAAACGTAATGGCCCAGCCCAGCTCGCCGGCGCGGCCCGTACGGCCAATACGGTGGATGTAGTCGGTCGGCTCGGCTGGCACGTCAAAGTTCACGACGTAGCGCACGTCGCTGATGTCGATGCCGCGGGCAAGCACGTCGGTTGCCACCAGCACGTCGACGGTACCGTCGCGGAAGGCCGAAAGGGCACGCTCGCGCTGGGCCTGGCTGCGGTTGCCGTGAATCGCGGCGGCCTTGATACCCTTGCGCTCCAGGCGACGGCAGCAGCTGTCGGCGCGGTGCTTGGTGCGCATAAAGACGATAGTGCGCTCCGGGCCTTCCTTTTTGAGGAACTCGGGCAGCAGGTTGTTCTTGGCCTCGATGGACACCGGGAACACAAACTGGTCGACGGTGTCGGCGGTCGACGTGGCCGGTGCGATCTCCACGCGAGCCGGGTCGCTCACCAGGTCGGTGATCTCACCCACGGCCTCCTCGTCGAGGGTCGCCGAGAACAGCAGCGTCTGGCGCTCGGCCGGCGTCTCGCGCACAATGCGGCGGACGGCGGGCAAAAAGCCCATGTCGAGCATGCGGTCGGCCTCGTCGAGCACCAGGACCTTAACCTCGTTCAGGTGGCAGGCGCCCTGCTCGATCAGGTCGACCAGACGGCCCGGCGTAGCGACCAGGATGTCGCAGCCGTACTTGAGTGCCGCGGTCTGCGGCTTGTAGCTCACGCCACCCACGACGGTCACGGCGACATGGCCGGTGACGTCGGCGATCTTGCTCGCAACCTCGTCGATCTGCTGGGCGAGCTCGCGCGTGGGGGTGATGACGAGCATCACGGGGCCACGGCCGTTGCCCTCGGGCTTCTTGGCGCCGCGACGACGGTTGCGGCCGCCGCGCTCACGCACGGGCTTGGGCGGAGCGATGTGCTCCAGATTGTTCATGGTCGGCAGCAAGAAGGCGGCCGTCTTGCCGGTGCCGGTCTGAGCGGCGGCAAGCAGGTCGCGGCCCTCGAGCACCACGGGGATGGAGCCGGCCTGAACGGGCGTGGGCGCCGTGTAGCCCAGGTTCTCAATAGCACGAAGCATCTCGTCCGAAAGCCCCAGCTCGTCAAAGGCGGGCAGGCTCTCGGTAGCGGACTCGACGGCCTGGGCAGCATTTGCCTCGTCGGCGGCATCGAAGGCGGCCTGGGTCATGGCCTCGCGGGTCTCGTCCAGAATCTCGGCGTCGGTGACGTCGGATACAGAATTACGCATATGTTGTTGTTCCTTATCTGCACGCGCAATGGGCACGGCATGCGGCCGCGCGGGCGTGCTTGGTAGTGCGCTAATACATACAAAAACAGGTGCGCACAGAGAGGACGTTGCTCAGCACGCTGGCGATCGCTTTGGCAGCCCTATCACGCGCCGTCCAGACGCAGCAGCTCTAAGCGATGGAGCAGATTCGCCGCCGGTTAGTATACCCGTACTCCGTATGCCCCCACGTAAACCACAGATGACGAGGCGGACGAGGTGAGCCCGGCTGATTGTCTCGGTCTGTAACATCTACAGGGCAAATCTTCCTCTACGTGTTACAGATCGAGACAAACGGTCGACACGGCTCACAAACGTCTCAATCTGTAACAGTTAACGAGTAAAATCGGCCCTAATTGTTATAGATCAAGACAGAGAGGAATTTCCGTCCAGTCCAAACCAAATCTCTCAGTCTTCCTGCAATTTCGAACATGTGGCCTATAATGTCGCTTTGGTTACGCTATATAGTGCGCAGCCATTTAATACGTCGCCCACCGGGGGCCATTAATTCCTATCGCCATATTGGCTAGGAAGCAATCAAAGGAGGTATCCGTGGCAGCAGAGACGCCTTGCTCGGTCCTCTATAACGATATTCGCTCGTTCGGCGGTCTTAAACATCTCGAGATCGCCCGAATGCTCATCAATGGAAACTCTTATCTCGGCAGTACCCTGCTCGAGAAATGCTCTTCCAACCGCTCGTATCTCACCCGTTACATCGTCCATCGCAAGCCTGATCAGTGCGCGCCCTCCATCTACAGCGACTTTACCGTCACCACGCTCAACCTTTCCTCGGCAATCTGCAGCAAGCTCGGCGGCGGCGAGTCCGCCTATCGGGCAATCGCCGAGCACTATCGCGGTCCGGCCGCCAACGAAATGATGTCGGCTCTCGCCAGCTACAAGCTGGACAGCCGCCTATATGCAAATGCCCTCAATCGCATCGACAACTTTGACGGCAATGCCGTGCGCGAGAAAAGCACGCTTTACCTTATGCTCTTTGTGGCAACGGGGGCGCTCGCCGATCCCGTTCAGGGCGTGGCCACCGTCGAGCGCTTTTGCGACAGCAAGACGGGCGGGCACTTTGGCACCACCGAAACTACCGTCGGACGTGGCTTTATGAGCAGCCTGGAGCAGCCGCACACCGTCGCTCCCAACCTCGGTCTGCTCAGAACCCATGCCGACAACTGCGCCGACATGCAAATCCATCCCCTCACACGCGATCCGCGCGGCACCGTGATTGGTTCTTTGCCCAAAACCTCGCCCAGCATCACCGATGTAGGCGCCGACGCCTCGCGCGAGCATCTTCGCATTTGGCTCGAGGGTGAGCACTGGTACGCCCAGGGCCTTGGATCGACCAACGGCACAGTGCTCGAATCGGGCGCGGGCGACGGCGATATTGTGATTGAGCCGCCGCGCGACCAACGCGAGCCCGGCAAAGTCTATCCCCCCGTGGAAATCGCCAACAGCGACAGGCTCCATCTGGGTCTCTACACGACATTCCTTGTCATTGTGGACTAGCACGGACGGCGATCGGAAGACGGTCGCCGTCCGTCTTTCGTCTTCTACCTTCTGCGTCGTAAACGACAATACTCAGCGGTACACGTGAGCAGTGCGGCTATCATGGTACTTTACCGATATCCGCACTGCTCACGTGTACGCGCGGCAACCCATGCCAGACAAAGGAACGCCATGGATACTACCGATAGCGCCTATGGCGACAAACTCATCCGTCTCGATACGTTCGACACCGCCGTGGCGGTCGACCCCAGTGCCGAGGACGACGCCAAGCGTCGGTTTATGACGCTTATTCTCCAGACGGCCCACCGCAACAACGGCAACATCGGGCACGTGCTTCGCGCGACCAACACAAGCGGCGAGGTCTTTGCCGTCAAGCTACTCAAGGACAACGCCATCCTTTCCGGCCAAGCCCCCGACCGCTCCGCCGAGCAATCGGCAGCGCACCTGGCCAACACCGCTGCGCTGTTCGAGGAGTACCGTCATCTGTGTACCGTCTCGCACCTGCGCGGATTTCCGCGCGTCTATGGCTACGGATCGTGCGAGGATGACCCGCTCATCCTCATGGAGTGGGTCGAGGGCACCTCACTCAAGCAGGCGCTGCCCCTGCTTCCTCACGACGCCTCGGGCGGGCTGACCACCCAGATGGTCGCCGCCGTCGGAAACGCCTTGCTTCGTGCGCTCTTGATGACCCAAGGCCTCGTGAATCCGGTCGTCCATCGCGACCTGTCGCCTGCCAATATTATGTTCCGCACCACCAGCCGAACGCTCGAGCAGCAGATTGCCGATTGCTCCTTTGACCCCTGCCTCATCGACATGGGCTCCGCGACCATGGCTCTCGGCGACGACACGATCACCCGGCGCGCCGACATCTGGCGCTTTGCCACGCCCGCATACGCCGCGCCCGAAATGCTCACGCAGGATATCGAAGGCATCGCGGCCCTTCGCCGTTCGCCGGCAATCGACGTCTATGCGCTTTCGAGCATTCTGTACCAGCTCTACAGCGGTCGCAAACCGTTTGACTTTGAGTCGACGGACGCCGCTGCAACCGGCTCGTTCTATCTCGTAAAGACCAAGACCAAGCCGGCACCGCTCGAGCCGCGCTGCGAGGGCGATGAAGCGCTCGTCCAAATCATCATGAAGGGTCTCTCAGTCGAGCAGTGCGATCGTCCCACCGAGCAGCAGATGCTCGAGGTGCTCTCGGCATACCTCACCGATGCCGAATCCGAGGGCCGCGAAGGCGCGGGCAGTGACGCCGCAATCGACATCGACTCCGGTACACACCTTAAGGTCGACGTCGCCGGCGAGCGCGCGCGAGAGATCCTGGAGCAGGCCCGGCACGATGCCATGACCCGCCGCCGCTTTATTATCGGTGGCGTTGTCGCAGCCGTTGCGGGGCTCGGCGTTATCGGGGCGGCAACCCATGGCTTTGGCATCCCCGACTACCTGGACGGCATCCGCGGTTCACTTGATGACTACACCTGGGATCAGCTGCAGGAGATTTCACTCAAGATTAAGGCCGCCGAGACCCGTAGCGACGCGCGCGAGATTGCCAAGCGTTACCACCTGCTCGACGCTGATGGGCATATCCCCTATCCGTGCACCAAGCGTGTCACGCTCACCAACGGGCTGGAGGTCGGCGCGCAGCTTGTGGGCATCCGCCACGACGAGCTTCTGGACGGGACGGGCAAAGCCGGACTGACGTTTATGTTCGACGCGGGTATTGCCGAGCGCAACGCTGCGGCTGAACCGCCGAGCGCCGGCTGGGCAGATTGCGAGCTGCGGGAATGGCTCAACGGCGACGGCCTTAAGCTGCTGCCCAACGAGTTGCGCGCACTCATCAAATCCGTCAAAAAGATCTCAAATAACGTTGGCGCCGCCAACAGTGCATCGTGTCTGAGCGAGTTGCCCGCAACCCCTTGGCTGCCCGCCATGGTCGAGCTGTGCGGTACGCAACCGCCCGATTCGTTTGCCGAGGACTATCACTACCTGGCAGACATCTACAACGGCGAGGGCAAGGAGTATCAGCTCTTCCGCGAGCTCAAGGTGAGCCCGTATTCCACGAACGAGACGATGGTCCGCCAGTGGAAGGGCAAGGACACCTGTTGGTGGGAGCGCACGGTGAGCCCCGACACATCGGAGAGCGAAGGCACGCTCTATATGAACCGCGTGGGGCACGATGGCGACGTCTTTACGTACGCAACGCCTGCGGAAAAGCCAAACAAGCTAACCTGCGTGATCCCCGGGTTCTGTATCTAGGCGGCGGGTGTCTTGCCGTGGCGGGACCCCTCCCCGGCAATTGTCTCGATCTGTAACACTAGCTCGGCAGATACAGGTCTAGATGTTACAGAACGAGACAAACCCCAACCCCGCGAGACAACATCTCAATCTGTAACAGCAAGGGGTCAAAAACCTCTCTAGATGTTACAGATCAAGACATTTGAGTTGACCGCGGACGGTTTGTCTCGATCTGTAACATCTAGCAGGAAAAACGGTCCTTAGGCGTTACAGATTGAGACGTTAAATTGTGGCTCGATGTAATGTCTCGATCTGTAACAGTTACTCGACAAAAACGGGTCTAGTTGTTACAGATTGAGACATTAGACCGGCTACGGTCCGCCGACCTGGCTATCACCTCGACCAATACCAGAATGTCATACATTTCAATCTCCACTGGACACCCCCAGGGGGTATGGGTGTATAGTATCGGATGGTTAACATTTCCGACACTACGTCACAGAAAGGAGAAGCCATGGCTCAAGATAAATTCGATGTGGGCGGCATGACGTGCGCCGCCTGCCAGGCGCACGTGGACCGTGCCGTGAGCAAACTCGACGGCGTCCAAAGCATCGCGGTCAATCTGCTCGCCGGCTCTATGCTGGTGGACTACGACCCTGCGCAGGTCTCCCCCGACGACATCTGCACCGCTGTCGACCGCGCGGGCTACTCGGCCTCGCCCATCAGCACGGGCACCGACGCTGTCCAAAGCGGCAGCACGCAAGCCAGGTCCGGCGCCGCCCATATGGAGTCGCCCACCAAAAAGCTGGAGGCCGCCGCCTCCGCCATGCGCACCCGCCTCATCATCTCGATTATCTTCCTCATCCCGCTGTTTTACATAGGCATGGGACACATGCTCGGTTGGCCACTGCCCGGCGTCTTCACCGACCACACCCACAGCATGACACTCGCGCTCACCGAGCTCGTCCTGCTCATCCCCATCGTCTACGTCAACGACGCGTACTTTATCAACGGGTTTAAATCGCTCGCGCACGGCGCGCCCACCATGGACGCCCTTATTGCCGTGGGCGCCACCGCCTCCATCGCCTGGTCGCTCTACGCCATGTTCGTCATGGCCGACCAGCTAGCCGCAGGT
This sequence comes from uncultured Collinsella sp., assembly GCA_900541245.1. GTDB lineage: Bacteria > Actinomycetota > Coriobacteriia > Coriobacteriales > Coriobacteriaceae > Collinsella. The sequence goes on along the minus strand of UQIS01000020.1, from coordinate 16,389 downwards.
CAGGTGCACGAGGCCATGATGACGAGCATGGACAACCTGTATTTTGAGAGCGCTGGCACCATCCTGTCGCTCGTCACCGTGGGCAAATACCTCGAGACGCGCAGCAAGTCCAAGACCGGCGGCGCTATCGAGGCGCTCATCGACTTAGCACCCAAGACCGCGACCGTCGTGGCAGAGGACGGTACCGAGGCCACCGTCGACGTCGATGCCATTCTGCCCGGCCAGGTGCTGCGCGTGCGTCCCGGCGAGTCCATCCCCGTTGACGGCGTGGTGCTCGAGGGCGCTTCGGCCGTGGACGAAAGTGCGCTGACCGGCGAGTCCATCCCCGTGGAAAAGACCGCCGGCGACACTGTCAACGCGGCCACGGTCAACCGCACGGGCTCGTTTACCTTCCGCGCTACGCGTGTGGGCGCCGACACGTCGCTCGCCAAGATTATCCAGCTCGTCGAGGACGCCAACGCCACCAAGGCACCCATCGCCCGCATGGCCGACAAGGTCGCCGGCGTGTTTGTGCCCGTGGTGTTCGTGATCTCGGCCGTGACCTTCGTGGTGTGGATGGCACTGACCGGAAGCGTCAACGAAGCGCTCACCTCCGCCGTCGCTGTGCTGGTGATCAGCTGCCCGTGCGCGCTGGGCCTGGCCACGCCCGTCGCCATTATGGTCGGCACCGGCAAGGGCGCCGAGATGGGCATTCTGTTTAAGAGCGCCGAGGCGCTGGAGAACCTGCGCAGCGTGGGCACCGTGGTGCTCGACAAGACGGGCACCGTCACCCGCGGTAAGCCTGCCGTGACCGATATCGTGGTAGCCACGCGCGCCGACGGCTCGCCCGCCATGAGCGAAAAGGCGCTGCTCAAGCTGGCCGCCGCGTTGGAGCGCTCGAGCGAGCACCCGCTGGCCGAGGCGATTATGGCCGAGTGCGAGACACGCGGGATCGTCGCGCGCATGGTCGAGGACTTTGCTGCCGTGCCCGGGCGAGGCGTTACGGCGCGCGAGGGGCAAAACGCCATTGCAGCCGGCAACGTACGCCTGATGGACGAACTGGGCGTTACCGTGCCCGCGGGTCTTGCCGAACAATTTGCCGCCGAGGGCAAGACGCCGCTGTTCTTTGCCAAGAACGGCGAGCTTGCCGGCACCATTGCCGTGGCTGACGAGGTCAAGGAGACGAGCGCCGGGGCCATCGCCGCACTGCGCTCGCTTGGCGTCGACGTGCGCATGCTCACCGGCGACAACCGCGTGACGGCCGAGGCCATCGCCCGCCGCGTGGGACTGACCAGCAAGCAGGTCATCGCCGACGTGCTTCCCGCCGACAAGGAGCGCCACGTGCGCGAGCTGCAGGATGCGGGCAGTAAGGTCACCATGGTGGGCGACGGCATCAACGACTCCCCCGCCCTGGCGCGCGCCGACGTGGGCCTTGCTATCGGCACCGGCGCCGACATCGCCAAGGAGGGCGCCGACGTGGTACTCATGCGCAGCGACCTCATGGACGTCGCCCGCGCCATCGAGCTTTCGCGCGCCACGATCCGCAACATCAAGCAGGACCTGTTCTGGGCGCTGTTCTACAACGGCATCGGCATTCCGCTGGCGGCGGGCGTGTTCTTCCCGCTCACCGGCTGGCAGCTTTCGCCGATGTTTGGCGCCGCGGCCATGAGCCTGTCGAGCGTATGTGTCGTAAGCAACGCTCTGCGCCTAAAATCCTTTAAGCCCAAAGTGGCAAAATAGGATCACCATTAAGTCCATTTAGAACGGGTTTTCCAGGTGCCCGAGATTGACCTGAAAGAGGAGCGACGCGTACTTTGGTACGCGAGCGACGGCTTGAAGGTCAAGGTCGGGTGCCTGGGAAAGCCGACACAACAGAGAGGAATACCCATGCGTTACACAATCAAGACTTCCGGCCTTATGTGCGGCCACTGCGACGCCACCGTCGAGACGGCACTGCTCAACGTTGCCGGCGTGACCGATGCCGACGCCGATCACGAGACCCAGACTGTCCAGGTGGAGTGCGCCGACACCGTGACCGCCGAGCAGCTCGCCGCCGCCGTCGAGGGCGCCGGTGAGAAGTTCCACGCCCTGTCCGTGACCGCCGCGTAGCAGCTACCAGAGACATTCGACCCCATCGACCAGAAACGAGGACCCGCCATGATGGCAGACCACAAATCGGTGACCCGCATGCTCAAGACGGCACGCGGTCAGATCGACGGCATCTTGCGGATGGTCGAGGAGGACCGCTATTGCGTCGATATTTCCACGCAGCTCATGGCCACACAGGCGCTCCTCGCGCGCATTAACGCCGACGTGCTCAAGGCGCATATCGAGGGCTGCGTGACTTCGGCAATCGAATCGGGCGACGAAGACCTCAAAGCCGCCAAGCTCGCCGAGATCGAACGCGTCGTCGACAAGCTCTCCAAGTAATTGGGGCATTGGGGACAGACTTCTTTGCACCGTCTTGGTGTTCCGGGGACAGGTATGTTTGCACCACCTTGGTGCAGATTAACCTGTCCCCCTTGCTCTAAATCGGGTATAAAGGCGTGCAGCATATCGAACGAAAGGCAATTTGCATGAATGACTTTATGAAAGGCCGCAATGGCGCCGACGAACTCACCATCGTGATGGGTTTTGCCGGCATCGTCATCGCGATGATCGGATCGATAGCCCGCATCCAGTGGCTCAGCTGGATCGCCATCGCCGTTATCGTGATTGGCGTGCTGCGCGGCCTGTCCAAAAATATCGACGCACGTCACAAGGAGAACGAGGCCTTTGTCGCCGCGACTGCAAACGTACCCGGCTTGGGCAAGTTTGTAGCTAGCTTGGGCGGCGGAGCTGCAGCGGCCAACGCCTCGCGCGCAGCCGGTACTAGCAAGGAAGACTTTGAACGTGCCAAGCGCACAGCCAAGAAGATGTGGAAGGGCCGCAAGACCACGGCCTATCTTAAGTGCCCCAACTGCGGCCAGATGCTCTCCGTCCCCAAGGGCAAAGGCAAGATCCGCGTCACTTGCCCCAAGTGCCACGCCAAGATGGAAACCCGCTCCTAGCCGCTACACCATAGGACAAAATAAAAGCCGAGGCCTCGCACTGAGACCTCGGCTTTTTTGATTATGACAAAGGGACCGTCCCTTTGTCACACCTATGCTACGCCATCGCGGGCAAGCTCCTCGGCCAACGCCTCGGCAGGCATGGCCATAATCGCGTCGAGCTCGGCGTCCACCTCGGGAATACGCTTCACCTTGAGCTTGCGCACCAGATCACCGCGACACATCACGTGCGTCGGCTCACGCAGTGCGCACAGGTCATCGAGCGGGTTCTTGCGCGTCACCAGGATATCGGCGGCCTTGCCGCACTCGATCGTGCCAGTATCGCCGCCCAGCCCCAGCAGCTCGGCATTAACCTGCGTGGCTGTATGCAGTGCGAAGGCGTTGCTCACGCCGACATACTTGGCAAAATAGGCGACCTCGCGCCACATGTCATACTGCGTCACGAACGGGCAGCTTGAGTCCGTGCCAAGGCCCACCTTAACGCCAGCTTCCAGTGCGGCACGGGCGCTCTCGATGATGCCCGAGCACACGATGTCGCCGTTCTTCTTTTGCGTATCGGTAGAATGGGTCTTTTCCGGGTCGAGCAATACAAACGGCAGCGCCGGGCTGATAGTGCAGGTCACACTCGGAGCACGCCCCTCGAGCTGCGTGCCCGCGGCGCCACGGTACAGCTCCAAGATTTCGGGTGTCAACGGAGCGCCGTGCTCAATCGTGTCAACGCCGGCCTCAAGCGCGGCCTTCACGCCCTCGGTACTCTCGACATGGGCCATAACCGGAAGGCCCATATCGTGCGCCGCCTTGCATGCCGCCGCGGCAACCTCCACTGGCATACGCAGCACGCCCGGCTCGCCCACCTCGGTCGCATCGAACACGCCGCCCGTCACGAACAGCTTAATGACGTCGGCACCACGCGCATACAGGTCGCGCACCTGTTCGGCTGCCTCGGCGGGACTGTTGGCCACCTGGGCGAACAGGCCCGCACCATGGCCGCCCGGCACCGTGATGCCCGTTCCCGGCGCCACCAGGCGAGGACCCTGATACTTGCCGGCATCGATAGCATCGCGCACGGCCAGATCGGCAAACAGCGGGTCGCCCGCGCCGCGCACCGTGGTCACGCCGCTTGCTAGCTGCTGCTGGGCACTGCCCTTGAGGATGCGGCGGACGATGGTGCGGCCCACGGGATTATCGAGCTTCTTCATCAGCGCGCCCGCATCGCCGGCCGAAACCGGCTTGCCCGAACCGCACAGATGCACATGCATATTGATGAGACCGGGCATGAGATACGCACCACCCAGGTCGATAACCTCGGCACCCGCGGGCGCCTGCGCCACAGCACTCGGCCCCATCCATGTGATGACACCGCGCTCAACGGCCACGGCCATATCGGGTTGCGGCTCCATATGCTCCGAACCATCCAGAATGGTCGCATTGATAAACAACGTAGAACGATCGGCAGACGCCATATCGAGCTCCTCCCCCTCAGAAAACTTGAACATTTGTCCATTATTATCCAGCGCGGCAGGATTGCTGCGGACATATCGGTTAACGGAGGGAAGAGGGGATGTGGGGGGACGGAATACGTTGCAGGCCCACCCCAGCAACATCAGGGAAATGTCTCGATCTGTAACAGTTACGGGCCTAAACAGCCGCCAAACGTTACAGATTGAGACAAAGTCAGGGACAGCAGGGCGACACCAGCCACATCCCCTACTCCCACTCCTGCTCGTAGATGTTGAGCGACTTCACGTAGCGCCCCTGGGCGCCCATGATGTCGCGGACCAGGCGCAAAAAGAAGCTGATGCACGAGGTGTCAAAGCCGTCCTGCAGGTCCTCCGGATGCACCGCGCCCGGCCCGTCGACCGCCGTATCGCTCAGCCGCGCGATGTCATACAGGTAGAGCTGTCCCGCCGTAAGCCAGACATCGTCGACGCAGGCGAGGCGCACCGCAATCGCGCCGTCGTTCCAATGCTCCTTTTGCACGATATGCGGGTCGTAGACATCAAAGCGACGGTCGGTGCGCGTATCCTTCAGCGCAACCATGCCGTTCGCAGGATCCTTGTCCAAAATGCCAAAGCGCGAGAAATACTGCGCGTCGCGTACCTGCTCGAGCCGCTTGAGCGAGGCAGGCGAAAGCGATGCCGGCGGCTCGTCAACATATAGCTCGAACAGCGTCTTGTCATGGCGATAGGGGCGCTCAAAGAGCAGCCAATCGGTAAATGCCATGTTGTAAGCCATGATTTCGTTTTGCGAAGGTTCTGTGCAATAGCTAAGCCACGGATCGACGATGATCTCGAACTGCTCGCGCGCCGGCTCCAGGAATTGAAACTTCCGCAGCATCCAAAAGTGAGCCATGTCGGCAATATCGTTGCCGACGGCTTCGGCCAGCTGCGCTCGGTCAAAAACTTGGTCAGTCATGGCATCCTCCTCAAACTGATGGACCTCAATTTGAGCTTACGAGGAGGGTGGGCAGCCACGACCAGCGCGGGCAAAATAGGCCTCCGGCTGCAAACCAGATGCTGACCAAACACTTGACGAAAAGCTTGACCGAAAATGCACACCACAACAAAACCGCAGGTAAACATAGACGGCCAACCCGCCCTTTTGAGCCAGATATCCGCAGCCACCACAGAAACAACAGGTGACCACAGCCCAAGAAGTCAACAAATAAACACCCGTACGTCGACAAACGGGCAAATCGCTCGCAAAGAGTGTCCCCAACGACTAGACAAAAAATGACTAGTCATTGGGGACACTCTTAAATAACTACTTTACAGCTCCAGCGCATCGGCGACTTCGGCCGCGCAGGCCAGGGCATCGGCCATAGCGTTCACCACGAGCGAGCTGCCGTTGCGAGCATCACCCGCCACATACACCGGCGCGGCATCCGCGGCGACGCCGTCGACACGGGCCGCAAGGTGCGAGCCCTCGGTAGCCATCACCGGCAGCGGACGACCAGCGGTGGCAACAGGCACGCCAACGGCGTCGAACACGCCATGCTCGGGACCCGTAAAGCCGCAGGCGATGAGCACCAGCTGGGCCGGCACCTCGTGCTCGGAGCCCGCGATGCGCTCGGGCTTGCCAGCCGACCAATCCAGATCGACCACGCGCAGGCCCGCGGCCGCGCCCTTCTTGTCCAACAGTACCTCGAGCGTATCCACACCCCAAGCGCGCATCTCGCCGCCCATGGCAGCGATGGCCTCCTGCTGGCCGTAATCGGTCTTCTTCACGTTGGGCCACTGCGGCCAGGGGTTGCTCGCCGCGCGCGCATCAGGCGCCGCCGGCAAGAACTCAAACTGGCGCACGCTGCGCGCACCCTGACGTACCGCGGTGCCCACGCAGTCGTTACCGGTATCGCCGCCGCCAATGACCACAACGTCCAGGCCGCGCGCGTTCACCGCGGGCTCGCCGCCATCGAGCACCGATACGGTCGAAGCCGTCAGATAGTCCACGGCATACACCACGCCGGGGGCGTCAATGTTCGCAGCCGAAAGCCCGCGCGGGGCACGGGCACCAGCAGCCACCACGACAGCGTCAAAGTCATCGAGCTTGGCCGCCACCGCAGGGTCCGTCACGTCGGCACTCAGCTCGAACACAATGCCCAGCTCGCGCATGAGCGCCACGCGACGCTCGACCACGGACTTCTCGAGCTTCATGTTAGGAATGCCGTACATGAGCAGACCGCCCGGGCGGTCGTCGCGCTCAAACACCGTCACGCGGGCGCCACGACGCGCAAGCTCCCATGCTGCCACCAGACCAGCGGGACCGGAGCCCACCACGGCAACCGTGGGTGCACCCTCCCCTGCCGGCTCAAAGCGGCGCGGACCGCCGTTGGCCCACTCATGGTCGCTAATCGCGCGCTCGTTGTCATGGATCGTCGTGGGCTGGCCATCGACCGAGCCCAGGTTGCATGCGGCCTCGCACAGCGCCGGGCACACGCGACTCGTGAACTCGGGCATGGGCGAGGTGAGTGACAGGCGCTCGGCGGCCTCGTCCCAACGGCCGCGGTACACCAGCTCGTTCCACTCGGGAATCAGGTTGTGCAGCGGACAACCGCTCGGACGTGCCTTGCCAAAGCTCGCGCCCATCTGGCAAAACGCCACACCGCACATCATGCAGCGGCTCGCCTGGGCACGGCGCGCGTCGTCGTCGAGCTCCACGTACAGCGGATCGAAATCGCGGCTGCGCTCCTCCACGGGGCGCAGCTCATGGGTCACGCGATCGATATCAAGAAAAGCACCGGGCTTACCCATGGCACTTACGCCTCCTTCTTGGTCGAAGCAACAGAGCTGGCAGCCACGGACGCAGCACCCGCAGCACCGCCCGCAACATCGAAGCGAGCAACATCCGCGTCACTCGCGCGATCGGTCACAATGTCAAACGCCAGCTCCTCGGCCTGCGCATGCGTCTTGCCGACGGCCTCGGCGGCGGCGACAATCGCCAGCACGCGCTCGTACTCGGTCGGAATGACCTTCACAAAGTGCTTGCTCATCGTCTCAAAGCTGTAGAGCAGCTTAATGCCGCGCGGACTCTGCGTCGCGTCCACGTGCTCCTGGATGAGCTCGCGAATCTGCGCCAGCTCGCCGGCCGTCGGGGCCTTGAGCTCAACGCTCTCGTGGTTCACACGGGCATCGAGGGTGCCGTACTGATCGAAGACATAAGCCACGCCACCCGTCATACCGGCGGCGAAGTTCTGCCCGACCTCACCCAGGATGAGTGCCAGACCGCCCGTCATGTACTCGCAGCCATGGTTGCCGCAGCCCTCGACCACCACCGTGGCACCGGAGTTGCGCACGGCGAAACGCTGGCCGGCAAGGCCGTTAATGAAGCCGCGACCGCTCGTAGCGCCAAAGAACGCAACGTTGCCCACGATGATGTTCTCGTCGAACTTGTAGGTCGCATGCGGGTTGGGGCGCACCGACACCTCGCCGCCCGAAAGACCCTTGCCAAAGTAATCGTTGGCGTCGCCGCACACGTTGAGCGTAATGCCGCGCGGCAGGAAGGCGCCAAAGCTCTGACCGGCCGAACCATCGCAATAGATGGTGATGGAGCCGGCGGGCAGACCCTCGGGATGCGCCTTGGTCACCGCGTTGCCCAAAATGGTGCCCACGCAGCGGTTGACGTTGGCGATGTCGGCGCGGAAGCGAATCGGACGCAGGTGCGCACGGGCATCGGCCGTATAGGGCACAAACAACGTGGAGTCGAGCGTCTTGTCGAGCTCGCTGTCCGCGGCCATCTGCGGCAGGAAGTGGCGACCGTCGGCACCCGGGATATGGGCACCAAACTCACAGGTCGCGCTTGCCAGCACGGGCGACAGATCGAGCAGGTTGGCCTTGCGGTTGCCCGGGACCTCGATCTGGCGCAGGCACTCGGGATGGCCGACCATCTCGTCGACGGTGCGGAAGCCCAGGCTCGCCATGACCTCGCGCAGCTGCTCGGCAACAAAGAGCATAAAGTGCTCGATGTGCTCGGGCTTGCCGCGGAAGCCGCGACGCAGGCGGCAGTTTTGCGTGGCGATGCCGGCCGGGCAGGTATCCTGCTGGCAGTCGCGCTGCATGAGGCAGCCCATCGAGATGAGCGGCATGGTCGCAAAGCCAAACTCCTCGGCGCCCAGCAGGCAGGCGACGGCAACATCGGTGCCGTCCATGAGCTTGCCGTCGGCCTCGAGCACCACGCGCGAGCGCAGGCCGTTTTGCAGTAGCGTCTGCTGGGCCTCGGCAAGACCGAGCTCCAGCGGCAGACCCGCGTGCCAGATAGAGTCGCGCGCAGCGGCACCCGAGCCGCCATTGTGGCCGCTGATCAAGATCTTGTCGGCAGCGCCCTTGGCCACGCCGGTGGCGATGGTGCCGACGCCGGCCTCGCTGACCAGCTTGACCGACACGCGTGCGCCGGGGTTGGCGTTCTTAAGATCAAAGATAAGCTCTGCCAGGTCCTCGATGGAGTAGATGTCGTGGTGCGGCGGAGGCGAAATCAGGCCAATGCCGGGCGTGGACTGACGGACCTCGGCAATCCAGGGGTAGACCTTCTTGCCGGGCAGGTGACCGCCCTCGCCGGGCTTGGCGCCCTGGGCCATCTTGATTTGAATCTCGAAGGCGCTGCACAGGTAGCGGCTCGTCACGCCAAAGCGCGCACTTGCCACCTGCTTGATCGCGGAGTTCTTGGAGTCACCGTTAGCCAGCGGGGTCTCGCGGCGCGGATCCTCGCCGCCCTCGCCGGAGTTGGAACGGCCATGCAGGCGGTTCATGGCGATGGCCATGCACTCGTGTGCTTCCTTGCTGATGGAGCCGTACGACATGGCGCCGGTGTTAAAGCGGCGGACGATGTTGAGCGCGGGCTCGACCTCGTCGAGTGCCACCGGAGTGCGGCCGCTGGCATCAAAGTCCAGCAGGTCGCGCAGGCGCACGGCACGGCCGGTGCGGTGCAGGCGGGCGCTGTACTCCTTAAAGGTGTCGTAGCTGTCCTCACGGCAGGCGGTCTGCAGCAAGTAGACAGTCTGCGGATCGATGAGGTGATCCTCGCCGCCGAGCGGGCGCCACTTGGTCAGGCCCAACGTGGGCAGCTGATCGGGAGCCGGGCTCTTAAGGATAGCGAGAGCGGCGTCATAGCGCTCATTTTGCTCGCGTTCGACGTCCTCGACACCCATACCGCCAACACGGCTCACCGTGCCGGCGAAGTACGCGTTGACGAACTCCGGCGTAAAGCCAACGGCCTCGAAGATCTGCGCGGAGTGGTAGCTCTGCACCGTGGAGATGCCCATCTTGGACATGATGGAGACGATGCCCGCCGTCGCGGCCTTGTTGTAATTGGCGATGCCCTGCTCGGCCGTCACGTCCAGGTCACCGCGTGCCGCCAGATTGCGGATGCACGCATGCGCGTTGTACGGATAGATGCCGCTCGCGGAGTAGCCCACTAGCGCCGCAAAGTCATGCGGAGACACGGCGTCGCCACACTCCACCACGATGTCGGCAAAGGTACGCACGCCGGCACGGATCAGGTGGTTGTGCACGCAGCCCACGGCGAGCAGCGACGGCACGGGCACCTCGCCCGCAGCGGCACGGTCGCTCAGCACCACGATGTTCACGCCATCGCGAACCGCAGCCTCGACGTCTTCGGCAAGCTGCTTGAGCGCAGCCTGCAGCGCGCCCTCACCCGCGTCGCGGCGGTACACGGCACGGAACCGGCGGGTCTTAAAGCCAACACGGTCGATGGCGCAGATACGCTCGAACTCCTCCTCGTTGAGCAACGGGCGCTCCAAGCGAACCAGCTGGCAGGCCGTACGGGAGTCCTCGAGCAGGTTGCCGTGGTTGCCCAGGTAGAGCGTGGTCGAGGTGACCATGTGCTCACGAAGGGCGTCGATCGGCGGGTTCGTGACCTGAGCGAACAGCTGATAGAAGTAGTCAAAGAACGAACGCGTCTTCTTGGACAGGCAGGCCAGCGGCGCATCGATGCCCATCGAGGCGAGCGGCGCCTTGCCCTGCTGGGCCATGGGACGCACGACCTCGTCAACATCATCCCAGTGATACCCGAGCTTAGCCATGCGCACGGCGGCGGGCACCTCGGCGTCCTCGGCGGGCGTTGCCGCGGCGGGCCTATCGAGCGCGTCGACCGTCAGCGTCTCCTCGGCAATCCAGTCGCGGTAGGGCTTTTCCTTGGCGTAACGGGCGCGCAGCTCGTCGTTGTAGATAACGCGCCCGCGGGCAAAGTCAACCTCGAGCATCTGGCCCGGCCCCAGACAGCCGCTCGTCAGGATGTTCTCGGGGCTCACCTCGATGGTGCCCACCTCGCTTGCCAGCATAAAGCGACCGTCGCGCGTCACATAGTAGCGGGCGGGACGCAAGCCGTTACGGTCGAGGGCGGCACCCAAGGTACGGCCGTCGGTAAAGGCGATGGCCGCAGGACCGTCCCACGGCTCCATGAGCATGGACTGGTAAGCGTCGTAGGCGCGGCGCTCCTCACTCAGGCTGTCGTTGTGGTCCCACGGCTCGGGCAGCAGCATGGATGCGGCACGCGTGAGCGGACGACCGTTCATGACCAAAAACTCAAGCACATTGTCCAGAATCGCGGAGTCGGAGCCCTCGCGGTTGATGATGGGCATCACGCGCTCAAGATCGTGCTGCAGCACGGGGCTGTACAGGTTGGGTTCGCGGGCGCGAATCCAGTTGACGTTGCCCTTGAGGGTGTTGATCTCGCAGTTCTCCATAAAAAAACAAATAGAATGTGCGCGCTCCCAGCTGGGCGTGGTGTTGGTGGAGTAGCGCGAGTGGACGAGCGCCACGGCCGTTTTGACGGCGGCGTCGTTGAGGTCGATGAAGAAACGGCGCATCTGCGTGGCCACAAGCATGCCCTTGTACACGATGGTGCGCGAGCTCATGGAGCACACATAGAAGATCTTGTCGCGCAGGGCGAACTCAGCGTCGGCCTTCTTTTCGATGGTGCGGCGGCACACGTACAGGCGACGCTCAAAGGCATCGCCGGCGGGCGTGTCGTCCGGACGGCCCAGGAAAGCCTGCAGGATAGTAGGCATGCAGGCGCGGGCCGTCTCGCCCAGGTCGTGCGGGTCGACCGGCACCTCGCGCCAGAAGAGCAGCGGCACGCCGGCTTCGGCGCAGCCCTCCTCAAACACGCGGCGGGCATCCTCTACGCCCTTGTCGTCCTGCGGAAAGAACAGCATGGCCACGCCATAGTCGCCCTCTGCCGGCAGAATCTGGCCGCACTTTTGAGCCTCTTTACGGAAAAAGTGATGCGGAACCTGGAACAGGATGCCAGCGCCGTCGCCGGTGTTCTTCTCGAGTCCCGTACCGCCGCGGTGCTCTAAGTTGACCAGAATGGACAGTGCGTCGTCCAGAATCTGGTGATGGCGCTCGCCGTTGATATCGGCAAGCGCGCCGATGCCACATGCATCGTGGTCGAATTCGGGGCGATAAAGGCCCTGCTGCTGAGCGGAATCTGCCTGCATCGCGATCCTCCCCTTGGTGTTAGACAGTCAGTTGAATAGGCATACTAGGAGCATCACCGGCCCGTTGTGTTTCCCGCCCGTTTCGAAACAATCGCGTAACGCACGCCCTACGAATGGACACCGCCGACCTCAAGGGCGACAACATAGGCCCCAAGTTCGGCCCGCAAACTCACCTCTTCAAACATCTCAATCTGTAACAGTAAGACCCAATTTCGACGACTAACTGTTACAGATTGAGATTTTCTGCAGGACAGTTTTGGTTTGTCTCGATCTGTAACACGAAGGGCCGGTTTTTGCAGCTAACTGTTACAGATCGAGATTTTCCATAGGACCATTTCTTCCTGTCTCGATCTGTAACACCTAGGTCCAATTTCCATCCCTAGTTGTTACAGATCAAGACATTTCGGCAACTCCTTTCCCCATCCTATTCAAATACAACAATTTTGTTAGTCTCGGTTAACCTTTAAGCCTAAAACGGGTACCCTTTACGGCGTCAAACAAACGGCACGCAGGAGCTCACCATGCTCAACCATCTCAAACAACACTTTGGCTCGCACCGCACCGGAGGCCACGGAGGTCTGGATATCGCCCGGCATATCGGCCCCGGGCTGCTCGTGACCGTCGGCTTTATCGATCCGGGCAACTGGGCCTCCAATATGGCCGCGGGCTCGCAGTTTGGCTACGCGCTGCTGTGGATCGTCACGCTGTCCACGATCATGCTGATCGTCTTGCAGCACAACGCGGCGCACCTGGGCATCGCCACGGGCGCCTGCCTTGCCGAGGCCACGACCCGCTTTCTCCCCCGCTTCGTTGGGCGCACGGTGCTCGCCAGTGCCTATCTCGCGACCATCGCCACCGCCATGGCCGAAGTCCTGGGTGGCGCGATTGCCCTTCAAATGCTCTTTGGGCTGCCCGTGCGCGCGGGCTGCGTCATCGTGGCGGCAGTATCGATGGCGATGCTCATGACGAGCTCCTACAAGCGCGCCGAGCGATGGATCATCGCCTTCGTAGGCGTGGTAGGACTCTCGTTTTTGGCTGAGCTCACGCTGGTCAAGGTCGACTGGCCGCAGGCCGCCGCAAGCTGGATCACACCCAGTATGCCCACCGGCTCGGCCACGATTATCGTGAGTGTCCTGGGTGCGGTCGTTATGCCCCACAACCTTTTTCTGCACTCCGAGGTCATCCAATCCATGCACTTCGAAGGCCAAGGCGAGCAAGTTATCGAGGAACGTCTGCGCTACGAGCTCTTCGACACGCTCTTTTCGATGGGCGTGGGCTGGGCAATCAACTCGGCCATGGTCATCCTGGCCGCAACGACCTTCTTTGCGCACAGCATTGTCGTAGACGACCTCGCCGTCGCAGCGGCCACGCTCTCCCCCATCTTGGGCCCGGCGAGCTCGACCATCTTTGCGGTAGCGCTGCTGTTCGCGGGACTATCGAGCAGCGTGACAGCGGGCATGGCGGCGGGAACCATCACCGCGGGCATGTTCGACGAGGAATACGACATCCACGACCGACATTCCTCGATCGGGGTAGCGGCCTGTTTCGCCGGCGCAGTGGCGGCGTGTCTGGTCATCCCAAATCCTTTTGAAGGTCTCATCTGGAGTCAGGCACTGCTGTCGCTTCAGCTGCCGATTACGGTCTTTGTGCTCATACGGCTCACCAGCTCAGCCCGCGTTATGGGCAAATACGCCAACTCGCGCCCGCTCAACGCGCTGCTCGTAGGGATCGGCGTCATCGTGACGATTCTCGACATCGTGCTGCTAACGGGGATGTAATTGGGATGGCGTGACTGTCCAGATATAACGTCTTAATCTGTAACACGTGAGACCGTTTTAAACCGTCAGATAAATCAAAAGGGTCCCGGCCGAGAATTCGACCGGGACCCTTGGACAGAGCTATGTTCGGCTTTCGCCGTGTGCCTGCGAGTTACTCCTCGACGAGCTCAAACTGATCGGGACCGACGCCGCACACCGGGCACACGTAGTCCTCGGGCAGCTCGGGCGTGTCGACCTCAACCTCGTAACCGCAAACGGTGCACACAAACTTATACGTCTTCTTCTCCTCAGCCATGATGTTCTCCTCTCGAACGTGACTGCTGGTGTACTTACTTATTAGTATATATTCTCAATAACATAATGCAAGTATTTTTAGAACATTTCTAGCCTTGATACGACGAGGCTTTGGGCGGCGTCTTGCCCTTTAGCACCTTGTGATAGTAGTCGTACGTCAGCGGCGTCTCGTCGCTCAGGCGCTCGGCATCCTCGACCTCGCCAATAAACAGCAGATGCGTGCCCACATCCACAGTGTCGATCAAACGGCAGCTAAACAGGGCCGCCGCGTGCTCGGGCACATAGGGCATGCCCAGAGCCGTCTCGCGGGTCTCGTATTTGGCAAACTTGTCATAATCGCTGCTGGTGCGGAACCCAAAGTTACCGATGTAGAGCATGTCGGCGGTCTGATCGATCACGGTCAGCGCGAACGCTTTGGCCGATGCGATGACGCCCGAGGTGACATTGTCCTTGTTCACGGCAACCGAAATACGCGGCGGCATGGACGTCACCTGCACCGCAGTGTTGATGACGCAGCCGGCGCGCAGCCCGTCTGCCGCGGCGCTCACCACGTACAGGCCACTCGGCATGGTAAAGAACGCAGTTTTGTCCATAACGATCACTCCCCTAGCTCGGGTTGGAACCTCATGAATGTATGTACCCACAAAAAAGGCGGCACCCATAACGGACGCCGCCTTTGAGACATATGTGTCAGAACAGTAAGAAAGATAAGACGCCCGCAGTTGCGGTGAAATAGGGACTGAATAGCCCCTCAAACAGGCAAAACAGTCCGTATCTCACCGCAACTTATATAGAGCGCCTACCGGTTGCGTTCCTTGAGGGCGCGGTCGATCTCGCGTTGGACATCACGCTTGGCCATGTCCTCGCGCTTGTCGTAGAGCTTCTTGCCGCGACCCAGACCCAGCAGCAGCTTTACGCGGCCGTCGGTATTAAAGTAGAGCTCCAACGGAACCAGCGCATAACCACGGTTGCGAAGTTTGCCGTCAAGAAAGTCGATCTCCTTGCGGTGCAGCAGCAGACGACGCCGACGGTCGGGATCGCGATTCCACACGCCACCATGGCTATAAGGGTGGATATGCAGTCCGACGAGCCAGCACTCGCCGCCACGAATCAGCGCAAAAGTGTCAGTGATCTGACAGGCGCGCTCGCGAATCGACTTGACCTCGGTGCCGCTCAGCTCAATACCGCACTCAAACGTCTCATCGATAAAGTACTCGTGATGTGCCGAGCGATTCTTGGAAATGAGTTTGCGCTCGCGCTTACTGGGCATCGCCGGCCTCCTTGGCGCCATCGGCGTTTGAGCCCGCAGCCTCGCGCTTTGCCTTGCGCTCGGCATTGAGCTCGGCATCGCTCTCGCGCACCAGTTTGATAATCGCCGCGCAGGCCTCCTCGCCCACCAAGTCGCGAGCACGTACCGTCAGGCGCGTCGCCTCCTGCTTGTCGCCGTCGCTTGCAGCATCGGTCGCGCACATAATCAGGCAGATGGCAATCTCGGCCGAAGGCGAGGTCGGAACGCCTTGCAGGGCCAGTTCACCCATCACGTGCTCGTCGCTCTCATCGGCGGCATCCGGATAGGTGGTATGGATCTTGTTGAGCAGGCGCGTCGTATGCGCATCGTTGGGCGCCAGGCGCAGCGCCAGACGCGCGCAGCCCACGGCAGCCGAAACGTTCTCGGTCTCGGGCTCCAAGAAGTACTGACCTAGATTGGCGTAAGCGCGGGCGGCGCACTTGCCATCGCTTGCACGCTCCAGCACCGAGAACGAGAGCGATGCCCATTCCTGCTTGTCTTCGAGTGCGCGGAACAGCTCGGCCAAATCCAAGCGATAGTTGCAGTTCATGGGGTCCCAACGCACAGCCTGCATCAGGGCATTGCGAGCGCTCACATAATCCTGCTGGCGAATGTAGGCAAACGCCATATCAGAGTACAGGCGGTCAAACGGCACCTCGACCTGCACGAGCTCGCGCGGATCCTTCTCCACGCGGCGATAGGCCAAGCGCTCAAACTTGCTATCGAAGCTAAAGTATTGACGCTTCTCCTCCGTCTTGCACTCGGCGTCGATATACTCCTCGGCGAGCTCCACCAGGCGCTCCAGCAGCGGCGTCGCCGTAGCCAGGTCGCCCTGCGCCAGATAGTTCTCGGCATACGTGATGTCTTGCAAGCTGATGGGCAGATCCATGGCTACTCCTCGATCTGAGCGAAACACGGCAGGCGCCGTATATACGGTCAATACACAAAACCCGGGTCTCTTACGAGGCCCGGGCGTTCAATTTTGGTAGCCCGTACCAGATTCGAACTGGTGATCTCCGCCTTGAGAGGGCGGCGTCCTAAACCGCT
>UQIS01000019.1 GCA_900541245.1 uncultured Collinsella sp. | reverse complement strand
AGGGGAAAGGCGGAGGGCTAGAAGAGGACGGGGCCGAGGACGGTTAAATCAATTTGCGAAAGAATCTTGACGGTACCATCAAAAAGCGAACGAGTAGAGTGGCGATTGCACCGCAACGTTATCCAAGGACCTGGGCGGGCGTATGGGGCAACATCGATCGCGAGTTCCGCACGCAAAGGAGAGCACTTAATGTGCTCTCCGTCTTGCGCAGGACTGCCCGAGCAGGCGACCAAAGCCCACGGCGCGCCCGCCTAGCCGGATGTACGGGTTTTCCAGGTGCGGCAGATCGGCCTGAAAGAGGAGGGCATAGACCTTGAGGTCATGCCCGACGATTGAAGGCCGAGGTGCCGTGCCTGGGAAAGCCGCCTAGGTCAGTTTCACTATAGGCGCAAAGCCCTTCATCAGCTTTTTGGTCTGGCCGGTCTTTTCGAATTGAACCTCGATCATGTCTCCGACAACCGAGATCACGGTACCTGTGCCAAAGGTCTTGTGGCTCACGGTATCGCCTGCGGCAAAGTCCTGCGACGCGCTAGCGCGATCGACCTTGCGCTCCACCGTCGGGGACACCTTGGACGAGGGCTTTTTGGCCCGCGGCGCACCCGAGCCAAAGGTCGAGGCAACACGGCCGGCGTCAGGCGAGACCCCACGATGGCGCTCGGTCCCGTAACTGCTGCCGCCAAAGAAGTCGTCAAAGCTCGATCCACCGCGCGAAGCGGAACCGCCGGTCGAGCGCGTATGCGAACCGAATACCTTGCCGCCATACATATCCGAGCCCATGCCCGAGCCAAAGGTGCCGTGACGGTCGCCGCGCTTCTCCCAGCCCGTGCCTTCGAATCCGGCAGAACCGATGCCGCTAAATTCAATGTCCTCAAACGGAATCTCGTTGAGGAAGCGCGAGCGCGGGTTGGCAGAGGTCGAGCCGTAGGTGCGACGCGTTGCCGCATAGGTCAAGAACAGGCGCTTGCGAGCACGCGTGATGGCAACGTAGGCCAGGCGACGCTCCTCCTCGAGCTTGCCCGGATCATCGCTGCCGCCAAAATCGTGCACGTGCGGGAAGATGCCCTCCTCCATGCCGGCCACGAACACCGCCGGGAACTCCAGGCCCTTGGCGGAGTGGATGGTCATCATGGTGATGGCATGCGTCTCGCCTGCCAAAGAATCCAAGTCGGAGCGCAGGGCAAGCCACTCCATGAGAGCGGGCAGCGCCTTACAGGTGAGCGGACCGTAGGTGCGCTCGATCTCGTCGGCATGCACGGCGCCCGCCGGCATCTCCGTCGGCGCGGCATAGGCGTTACCCGCGATGGCAGCAGCCAGGGCATCCTGCGGCGAGAGCGCCGGGGCGGCCAGGCTATCGAGCGGGTTGGAACCAGCGGCGTCGCGAGCGCCGACCAGCGCCTCAAACGAGGATGCCGGGGCGGACGGTCCCGGCTCAGGCGCAGGCGCGCTCACCACGACGGGCTCGGGCTCAGCGCCGGCCGGCACATCGGCAACGCCGGCCGCGCGCAGCTCTTCTAGGCTCTCGAGCGTACCCTCGATATCCTCGTGCGTCTCCTCAAATTCGGCAGCGACGCCCAGGAATTCCTGGATGTTCTCGGCACGGCTCTCAGACTCCATGGTGCCCTCGGCGCGGAAGGCCTGCAGAAGGCCCGTCTTATCGACAATCATCTCGACAACGTCCTTGAGCTCGCCGTCCATGCGGCGACCCTCGCGCACCAGCGACACAAAGCTCGACAGGCCGTTGCGCACCTTAGCGCTAAACATGCCGGTTTCGGCGCACGCGATCTCACAAGCCTGGAAGAACGAACAACGGTTGTCGCGCGCCAGCTGCTCAATCTTTTGGATCGAGGTGGAGCCGATGCCGCGGCGCGGCGTGTTGATGACGCGCTTGACGCTCATCTCGTCGGCCGGGTTCACGATCATCTTGAGGTAAGCCATGACGTCGCGGATCTCGGCGCGGTCGAAGAATCGCGTGCCGCCCACGATCTTGTAGGGCACGCCCGCACGCAGGAACATATCTTCGAGAATACGCGACTGGGCGTTAGTGCGGTAGAACACGGCGATGTCGTCGTAACTCGTGCCCTTGGAGTGCAGCTTTTCGATCTCGCCGGCAATCCAGCGGCCCTCGTCGCGCTCATCGCTTGCTTGGAAGGCCTGGATCTTCTCGCCGTCGCCCTCGGCCGTAAACAGGCGCTTGTCCTTGCGCTGCGAGTTGTGACGCACCACGGCGTTGGCAGCGCTCAGGATATGACCCGTGGAGCGGTAGTTCTGCTCCAGCTTGACGGTCTTGCAGTTTTTAAAGTCCTTCTCAAAGTCCAGGATATTGGTGATGTCAGCACCACGCCAGCTATAAATGGACTGGTCGTCGTCGCCCACAACCATGAGGTTTTGGTACTTGGCGGCCAGCAGGTTGGCGATCTCGTACTGGACGTGGTTGGTGTCCTGGTACTCGTCGACGCTAATGTAGCGGAAGCGCTCCTGATACTTGTCGAGCACCTCGGGGCGGGTGCGCAGCAGCTCGAGCGTGCGCACGAGCAGGTCGTCGAAGTCCATCGCGTTGGCGGCGCGCAGGCGGCGCTCCAGCTCCAGGTAGACTTGCGCGGCCTTTTTGTCATTAGGGCTGTCGGCGGATTTGAGCATGTCCTCGGGCCCGATCATGGCGTTTTTAGCCGAGCTGATCTTGCTGCGGATCATGTTGATGGGGAACTGCTTTTGCTCGATGCCGAGCGTCTGCATAATGTCGCGCACCATGCGCTTTGAGTCGTCATCGTCGTAGATGGTGAACTGCCCGGTGTAGCCCAGCAGGTCGGCGTCCTCGCGCAGCATGCGCACACACATAGCGTGGAAGGTGCACACCCACATGCCGCGGGTGCCGCTGGGGATGAGCGCTGCCAGACGCTCGCGCATCTCGGCCGCGGCCTTGTTGGTAAACGTGATGGCCAGGACCTGCCAGGGCTTAACGCCCAGGTCGCCAAGCATATGCGCGATGCGGAAGGTCAGGACGCGGGTCTTGCCCGAGCCGGCGCCGGCAAGGACCAGCAGCGGGCCCTCGGTGGTCAGGACCGCCTCGCGCTGGGCGGGGTTCAGACTATCGATATCGACGAGCGGCTTGGCTGGTTTGGGCGCCGGAGCCGGGGCGTCGTAGATGTCGAGCGGAACGAGCTCGGGTTCCGGCGCGGCGGGGGCGGTGTACGCATCGAGCGGCACGGGTTCCGGCGCGGGCGGCACGGGTACCGCAGTGTTCTTTTCCCAGGGCAGGGGCTGGGTCATGGGCGACTCCTCATCTGACGGACGGCGCGCCTGCGGGCAGCGCCATAGTTTGAGCCGTACCAGTATACCGAGCCGCGCGGACACCGACGCAAATCACACCACGACTCCGTGCGCCGCCATCAGGCACGCCCCAGCGGATTTGGCGCAATGGGGTCAAGTTAGTCTGTACCACGTTGGTGCAAAGAAACCTGACCCCCGATGCACCAATCACGGAGCCACCGATGTCATGGTAACGGCAGCGAGCGGCGGCCAGAGCGAACAAATTGGCATGAAAAGAGGGCGGCATAGACCTTTTGGCCATGCCGCCCCCTTTGAATAACAAGTTGTCGCTCTGGCCGCCGCGCAGCGTCGACTAAGCTAGAGGCCAAGCATCGGCTCCAGAACAAAGAAGTATGCGAGCACCACGATGCCCAGGATGATGCGGTAAACACCGAAGCACTTAAAGTCGTGACGGCGGACGAATCCCATGAGCCACTTGATGGCGATGAGCGAAACCACAAAGGCCACAACGCAGCCCACGCCCAAGATAGCGACCTCGTTGGCGCCGAACGTGCCGCCCTTGATGAAGTACTTGACCAGCTTGAGCGCACTTGCGCCAAACATAACGGGAATAGCCAGGAAGAACGTAAACTTGGATGCCACCGAACGCGTGCAGCCCAAAAGCAGGCCACCGATGATGGTAGAACCGGAACGAGACGTACCAGGCACCAGCGAAAGCACCTGGAAGCAGCCGATACCCAGCACAGTCTTCCAGCTCAGGTCCTCGAGCGTGGCGATGGAGCCAAAGTCCAGATTCTCGTCATCGTCCTCATCCTCAGCGGTAGCCGCGGCGGGCGCCGCAAAGTGCGCACCGGCGGGACGCCCGCCCGCCACCACAGCACGCGAACCAAACGAACCGGCAACGGCCATTTCCTCGCGCTTGCTCGCGCGCCAGTTCTCAATCACGATAAACAGTACGCCGTACACAATGAGCGCCAGCGCCACGACGGGAGCATTGTAGAAATGCTCCTCCATCCAGTCGTTGAGCGGCAGACCGATCGCCGCGGCGGGAATGCAGCCGAGCACAATCTTGCCCCACAGCACCCAGGTGTCGCGACGGCCCTCCTTGCCCTTGCTGGGCGAGAACGGGTTGAGCTCATGGAAGAACAGGACGCAGACGGCCAAAATGGCGCCAAGCTGAATCACGACCAGGAACATATTCCAGAACGTCTCGCTCACGTTCATCTTGACGAACTCGTCCACCAAGATCATGTGACCGGTCGACGAAACAGGCAGCCATTCGGTGATGCCCTCGACCAGGCCCATGAAGGCAGATTTTAGAAGCTCGATGATATCCAAAGGGACCCCCTCGTTAGACACCCGCCGATATTGTTCTGCGGACGGTGCGGGCGATGTCCCATTATCAACCGTTGGCGACGCGCCTGCGCCTACCCTTACCAAAAAACTCGCCCGTTCACAGAATTGCGAGCGGTCAAACCGAAATCCTTGGGTATAACTGCAACAAGATAAAGTGTCCGGCGGCCAACGCGCCCGCGCCCGCCCGACGCACGAGCCCCGCGCCCGTGCGATAGACCAAGGAGGAAACCATGAACGAGGGCTACACCAAGGTATTTGTTTCACTCGACGGTACCGAGCAGCAGGATTTTGTGCTCGCACGCGCCATCAAGGTCGCCGCGAACAACGGCGCCAAGCTGATCATCGGCCACGTCATCGACTCCACCGCGCTCGAGAGCGCCGGTTCCTATCCGGTCGACCTGGTCAACGGCTTGGAGGAGGCCTTTAACAACTCCATCGCCAAGCAGCTCGAGGAGGCCAAGGCCAATCCCGACATTCCCGAGGTCGAGGTCATGATTCGTACCGGCCGCATTCGTGAGACGCTTAAGGATGAGATGCTCGACGTGGTCAAGCCCGATCTGGTGCTCTGCGGCGCCCGCGGCCTGTCCTCAATTAAGTACGCGCTACTGGGCTCGATTTCGACGTTCCTGCTGCGCAATACGGACTGCGACATCTTGGTCGTGAAGTAGGTTCCTTCCCGCCGGCGCAAGGCCTGCGGGGTTATCACGCCGACGTCCTCGCCGCTTCGCGGCTGCGGGATGTCGGCTTAGATAACCCCTCCCGGCCTTGCGCCTTCGTCACCGTACTTCAGCGAGTTGGCTGATAAGAAAGATGGCGTGCCGCCCCGGTTGGGGCGGCACGTTTTTGTTTGGGGCGGCGCTTTTTTGTTATGAGGCGATCCTGCTTAGTCGAGCTTGCACTTCTGGAATGATCTTCTCGAACATTACCTCCGCCTCGGAAAAACCCTCTTCTTTGAGACCGCGCGCGGCATCTCTTAGCGCGTCTGGAACCTCATTGCAGGTATCAGCAATCATTCCGGCAACAATTCCCCCGGGCAAACCCGCCCCAATCATTTGGCTCATCACCGACCCGCGCGTTACGTCGTCAATCTTGCGGCTCCCACCAAACGAGACGCCCATCTCACGAACGAGGCTGGGATAAACCGTTGAACACAGCACGTCGTAGAGCGGCGCCAACCTCACCTGCTTCCAACTTTCGTCCCATACGAGCGACCAGTTCTTTAGATGGTTATCGCAGTTACCTACGGCATAGTCGAACAGCTGGTTATAGCCGACAAGGAACCTGTCCTCCATTTGATTCGTCGACGCCCTTCGCACCGCATCGACGATAAGCCCCAGGTAATTGACGCCCGTCGGCTCATATTTAAGCTCACGCGAGATGCCCTTGGCCTGACAAACATCTTCCTGGTGCAAACGGTATGGGATTGGCAATCCGTCAACCGAGCATCCAGCATCAGGCGTTACTCGGTCAAATCGCCTCACGGCGATAATTGGCTCGGCATCCTCAACTCGGATAAGAAAACACTCTTCGGCCGACAGGTCCATCAGAGAGGCGGCTCTCACGCACATCGCTTCACACACAGTCTCGCCCGGAAACGTTTTCGACCCCGCTTTGAGAATGTGCGTAGATGGGGCCGCTCCATGAGGCAGGTACCATCCGCCACATGGGTCATCGCCCGTATGGTAGAGACCGACCTTCGCCTGAGCACCTGCAAGGGAAATTCGACTCTCTAGCGCTAAATCAAAAGCAACCTCCGCCGGCGCGTATGCCAGCCCGCTTAGCTGTTCCTCACCTATCTCTTCATAGCCCATTTCGAGACTGTCGGCCGAAGGCTCTCGCGTCAAAACCAGAGCGCCGACAGGTTCATCGCGGACTAAATCGAGCACCTTAAAGTAATCTCCGCGTTCCGCTCGCGCCCTTTTCTCAAGGTCCCTGTTGAGCTGCCCCTCCGGAATGATGCCGGAGAAAAAGGAACCCGTTGCGTCCGGACTAAATGTCTCGGCCGACAACGGCAGCGAGGTCGAAATCGGGGCCGCATCACCGCTCTGGAGATATTTGGGGCTATAGGTGAATATCGGAAGCCCCGCGTTTTCCTCCAATATGCCAACCAGCTGGTAAGACCCATTAAACTCACGGTGAACGAACAGCGTGCCATCCATTATTTCCCCCTCACCTTCAGAATAAAATCAATATCCACGATGGAGGCGTAATCGAAAATGACACCAATTTCGACCGTTGTCCGCCCCCGCTCGATATCACCAATCACACGAAGGCTGCGACCCGTCATAGTCGCGATATCGCGCTGAGTCAAGCCGAGCTCACGCCTTCTGAGCCTGAGGGCTTTTCCCATCTCGGCGGGATCGAAAACCATGCGCTCCGAGAAAGCGACTTCCGACGGTTTGAGCTTGATGCGCCCATCCAGCTTTTTAATCGTTGTCACCGTTCTCATGATGCCTCCAGCTATATTCCTATTCGTAAACATAGTATAAACCGTGGAACTATGTTCATGTACGGGAATATAGTGTTTGCTACATTAGCAATGTTCCCGTTCAGGAATATAGCTACCGAAAAGCCTGATATTTTCTTAGATGGGAAGATCCTGAACGGCTACGTCATACGGGCTGACTACTCAAAGTATTGGAACTTGTTCGTTGAAAAAGCGAATGTTACGACGAAGTCTTCGCTGGGCTCGGACGATGCGGTGACGCCGATGCCCATCTTGGAGCACAGACGTGCCACCAGGTAGAGGCCGATGCCCGTTGCGCGCTTGGTGGTGCGGCCGTTGTCGCCGGTAAAGCCCTTCTCGAACACGCGCGGCAGGTCGGCCGCGCTCACGCCGCAGCCGTTGTCCGCGACGGTGAGCTCGATGCGTTCGCTCGCCAGGCCCTCGTCCAGCAACGCTCCCGAAAACACGATCTTCGCGCCGTCATCACGCGCATATTTAATGCTGTTCTGAATGAGCTGGCCCAGAATAAACTCGAGCCACTTCTCGTCGGTAAACACCTCAAAGTCGAGGTTCTCGCACACCGGCGCCACGTGTGCCGCAATGAGCTCGCGCGCGTTGGCTTTAATCGCGCCCGTCACCAAGGTCTTGAGATCCCAGCGGCGAATCAGGTAGTCGCGCTCCACGACTTCCGAGCGCGCGTAGTACAGCGCCTGGTCGATATAGCGCTCCACACGAGCCAGCTCACGGCCTAGGTCATCCACGCGCGACAGGTCGCCTTCGCTGCCGTCCAGGTTTTCCAAAATCAGATGGGCCGCCGCCAGCGGCAGCTTGGCCTCGTGGACCCAGCTCTCGATATAGTCACGATAATCATCGGTCTGACGGCGGCCTTCGGCAACCTCGTCGCAGGCAGCTTTGCCCACCCGGCGCAAGACCTCGTACTCGAGCTCGCCCTCGGCATAGGTCGGACACTGCACCATCTCCTGCACCCATGCGGGACTCTCGAGCTCCTCTACCGCGCGCTCCAACTGACGCAGAAAACGGCGACGGCGAGCGTACTCGATCACGATGCCGAGCATACCAAAGATAAAGGACACGCCGACCGCCACGACCACGATAGAAACGGGTGCGCCGGCGACCGTCAGCACAAAGCAGCTCAGCAGCACGCCGCAGGTCCACACGGCGACGGGAAGCAGCGCATCTTTAAAGAACTTGCCAAACGACATAGCCGGCCCCTAGACCGAATAGCCTTGGCCGCGGTGCGTCGTCAAATACCCCTTGATCCCGATTTTTTCGAGCGTGGTGCGCAGACGGTTGATGTTGACGGTAAGCGTGTTGTCGTCTACGAAGGCGTCGGAGTCCCACAAGTCTTGCATGATGGCCGAGCGCGAAACGATCTTGCCCGCACGGCTCAGAAGCAGCGAGAGGATACGCAGCTCGTTTTTGGTGAGCTCGGTACTAGTGCCGGTTTGCGTATTGGTGACCATGGAGCGGGCGAGGTCAAGCTCCAGTCCCTTGTGGACGAGCGTGCTGCGCTCGCCTGCCGCCGAGGTGCGACGCAGCAAGGCATTGATGCGCGCCACGAGCACACGGGCGCTGTAGGGCTTGGGAACAAAGTCATCCGCGCCGAGCGTCATGGCCATGACCTCGTCGATCTCGGTCGTGCGCGACGTGAGGACGATGATGGGGACCTCGGATTCGCGGCGAACCTCGTGGCAGATGTGCTGGCCATCTTTGACAGGAAGCGTGAGGTCGAGCAGCACCAGGTCGGGCGCGGCGGCGAGAATATCGCGCGAGACATGCTCAAACGATTCGCAGGCCTCAACCTCAAAACCGGCGCGGGCAAGGATATCGGCAAGCTCGCGACGAATGGGATCGTCGTCCTCAACGACATAGATCAGCGCCATGTGTCCTCCCATTTCACGTAACTTGCACCTTTCACACCATTATGCCCACGGCGTC
Organism: uncultured Collinsella sp.; assembly: GCA_900541245.1. Taxonomy (GTDB): domain Bacteria; phylum Actinomycetota; class Coriobacteriia; order Coriobacteriales; family Coriobacteriaceae; genus Collinsella. The sequence goes on along the minus strand of UQIS01000019.1, from coordinate 34,689 downwards.
GCAGAGATACGACCCCGTGGGCACCTAATGTGACAAAAGTGTTCGGCAGTCTTAAGAGAAAATAGGGGCCGACCGGTCCTAAACCGATCGGCCCCATCACTTCGACCTCGATCCTCTACTCGAGCGTACGCATGTACGCAGAGATGGCATCCAGGCCCTTCTGCAGGTCATCGGTGTTATCGGAGTATGCATAGCCGATGCGCATGCTCTTGGGCTCCTCGAAGCAATCGCCCGGGGTGACGAGCGCGCCGGACTTCTTAATCATGTCGATGCAGAACGTCCTGGAGTCGATGTCGTAGTCGTAATACACGAGCGCGGTGGTACCCGCCTCGGGCTTGACGAACGACAGGTGCGGCTCGCTCTCGACCCACTTCTCCAGAACAGCAAGGTTCTGACGGACGATGCGACGGCTGCGCTCAAGGATCACGGAAGCGTTGCCCAGAATCAGCTCCGCCACCGACTCGCTGAATATGCCGGCGGAAATCAAGTTGTAGTCACGATGCGAAAGCAGCGCGCGACGGAGCTCCGGGCTCTTGGTGACCGCCCAGCCCAGACGCAGGCCGGCGAACGACCAGACCTTGGACATGGATGCGGTGACGACGGCCTTGTCGTACAGGTCGATCACGGACTCGGAGTACTCATCCGTCTGAGTAAGCAGACGGTAGACTTCGTCGCAGAGCAGCCACGCGTCGTGTTTGCGCGCGACCTCGACAATCGCCTTGAGCGTATCGGTGTCGAGCAGGGCGCCCGTGGGGTTGTCCGGGTTATTAATGCAGATGAGCTTGGTATCGTCGGTCACCAGGGCATCGAGCGCGTCGACATCGACGTGGTAGCCGTTCTTGCGATCGAGCTGAAGGATATCGACCTTCGCACCGCACATCTCGGGAATCGAGTAAAGCTGCTGGTAGGTGGGCTTGACGGAGACTACGTGATCGCCCGGTTCGACGAGCGTGGAAATAACCAGGGAGTTGGCACCGGTCGCGCCATGCGTGGGCACGATATGCCCGGGCTCGACCGTCTTATAGAGACGCGCGACCCCCTCGAGGAAGCCGGGCTGCCCCTCGATGTCTCCGTAAGTGAATCGGCGCGAGCACAGGCTATCGAGCCACGCCTTCTTGTCGGTGTTCGTAAGCTCGAATAGCTGGTCGAGCGTGAGGGAGTAGACGCACGTCTCCGCAACGTTGTAGGTGCACTTGGTCTCCCACTCGTTCATCCACTGCTCGACGGCGAAATCCTTGATCTGCATTGTCGTTTCCTTTCCTTGACTTTCTTACAGTTCCACCACGGTGCCCAGTCCCGCCTCGACGGCGCGGTCGTAGGCGATTTTCGATGCCGAAAGGTCCTGAACGGCGATGCCCGACGTATCGAACACCGTCGCCTGCTCGTCATCCGAACGCCCCGTAGCCGTGCCGACGATGACTTCGCCGAGCTCCGCTTTGATGTCCTCGGGCGTGATGGCACCCTCGGCAACCGGAATCTCCAGCTCACCGGACGCGACCGATTGCTCGCGGTCGTCGACGTAAACAGCGGCACGGGCGACAAGCGCCGAGGCGAGCTCCTGCTTGCCGGGCATGTCGGCACCGACGCAGGAGATATGCGTACCGGGGCGCACCCATGCATCGGGGATGATGGGCTTGGTCGCCGGCGTGATCGTCACGATGATGTCGGCCTCTGCCGCGGCGCCTTGACCGTCGGCCGTCGCCTCGATGGAATAGGTGGATGCCTCGCGAGCATGCTCGCAGGCGCCCAAGATATGGGCGACCTCGTCTCGCATGCGCTCGACGCGGGCCTCGGGCGCGGCATCGGAAACCGGCTCCCACACCTTGACCTCGTCCACTTTGGGACAGGCGGCGAGCACGCCCGCCACCATATAGGTGCTCATATGGCCGGCACCCGCAACAAGCAGTTTGGACGCATCCGCCCGAGCCAGCCACTTGGCACCGAGCGCAGCGGCGGCACCGGTGCGAAGTCCAGTGACGGCGGAGGCATTGAGCAGCGCCAACGGCTCGCCCGTCGCGTTGTCGCACAGCAGCGTGGTGCCAAAGATCTCGGGCAGCCCCTTTTTGGGATTCTGAGAGAACCAAGCAGTGAGCTTGAGACCGAAGAGGCCGCTTCCCGCCAACTCGCCCGAGCGGATATCCATATCGGCCACGCCGGGCTCGAACTGCTCATATACCATCGGCCACGCAACACCCTTGCCCGTTGCCTTCTGGCGATACGCCTCCTCCACGGCAGCGATTGCATCCTCAATCGTCAGCACCTTGGAAACTTCCTCGGCCGATAGCACCACCATCTGCCCCATCATCGCTCCTCTCAGCGAAAGCTTTACGTTGCTTCACTGTACGGTTTAGTAACGATGCCGCCAAGGATCATTTCTTGTTGGAATCTACAACGATTCTTAATCTGATTTTTCGTTCTATCAGCAGATATTTGAACTATTTCTCGCATCGATGGCATACGGATGTGCGATTATCCTATTTATACCTGTACTAATTGTAGTGATTTACAAGGTGATGCTGATGCTATACACCATCTCGGACTTCTCACGGGAATATGAGGGGTCGGTCCGTCTAATCGCCGGCAGCGATGGCGTCTCACGCGCCGTCTCCGGCGTCGGGATTCTCGATTATGAACTCATGCCCGGCCTCAAGAACAAGTATCAGCGCGTCAACTTCAGCCCAGACGAGATCGTCCTCAGCACCTTCCTCTATGCGAAGGACGACCCATACCTCATCACTGAAGCCGTGAAATACCTCGTCGCCAAGGGGACGAGCGGTCTCATCATCAAAAACGTCCTGCACATCCCGATTCCCGACCAAGCCATCCGCTACGCCAACGCGCGGCACTACCCGGTCTTTCTCACAACCGACGACTCACTGTTCTTTGACAGCATCATCTATGAGGTCAAACGGCATATCGAGCAGCTCGCGTCCATCGACTTCGCACAGCGCGAGATCGATGCCCTGAGGACAGACGTATCGCCCGAGTCCGTCTGCCGACGCATCCGAGGCCTCAACCCGTCATTTCTGGACGAAGCGGTCGCCCTGTTCGCATCGTTTGCAGAGCCCCTCGACCCGCGTACGTTTTTGCAAATCGAACGTCTCTGTGCAAAATCGACCCTCGCCGGATGCCACAACATGCTGGCACCCTATGACGGAGGTTTGCTATTCGTAGCGACAAGCGACTCGGAGCAGACGCTCGATGTGGAGCGAATCGTGCAGGCGCTCATGGAGCTCATCGAGGCTAGCGGTATCGATGGCGGAGCGGAAGGGCTCGGCATCAGCGATATTCTGTTTGGAGACGAGGCGGTGGCGCAGGCGATCTCGCAGGCGATTTACGCGCAGCGCCTATCTTGTCAACGAGCCGAGGGTCCCGTGCGCTATACGCAGCTCGGCATCCTGAGAACCGTGATGCCTTTTGCGGAAACCCCGGAGATGCGATCGTTCTCGGAGGCGATTCTCTCGCCGATACGCGAGCACGACAGCGAGCATGGCAGCGAACTGGAATCCACACTCGCCGCATTCATCGAGAACGACCGACGTATCGAGCAGACCGCCAAGCAGACTGGCCAGCACCCGAACACAATTCGATATCGCCTCGATAAGGTGACAGCCCTCACCGGACTGAGCTACAAATGCGCCCCGGAGATGGAGCAGCTGTCGCTCGCCTACGCCATCGAACGCGCTCGCTCGCTTCAGTAAGCCCACCCCGCCTTGAGGTTAGGAGCGGCGGGCACGGAGCTTTTCGTAACCTTCGGCGAAGAAGGCGACCGTGGCGGCGTCGGACTCGGCGGCGTCCGTCTCGGTTGCGGGAACCACACCGTGCTCGTCACTCACCAGGAACAGCGCGCCCTTGAGCTGTGCGGGAATATCCACACGCGTGACCGGGATGCCCTTGGTCTGGGCCAGCTGCTCAATGAGCGTCGCCGTGCCGCACAGGCACTCGTCTGCCGGCACCACAAAGGCAAGCTCACCGTCGTTGACGGCAGCGAGCAGCTCGGGCGCCACGCCGGTCTCGTCGGCCTCGGAGCGAGCCTCGGCAGAACGGGCACGCAGCGCCTTGGCCGACGTGTCGGCCAGCGGCTCGTACTCCCCCACCGTCATGGCGGCGTTGCCGTTAATGTCGATCACCAGCATGAGCACACCGTCGCGGGCGGTGTAGTCGCCCTCGGCAAGTGACCACTCAACGTGCTGTTTGGCCCAGCTGAGCATGTTATGGGTAAGTGGCTCGCCCTGCACCAGGCGCTCGGATAGCGCACGGATGTGACGGTTGAGCATGGGCACCTTTTTGTTGGACATGCGCCAACGGCAGATGAGCGCGGGCTTGTCGAGCGTGAACTTCTCGACCGCCTCCTGATTGGCGCAAAAGTCCTCGTACGCACGCTGATCCTCGGCATTGCCAAACAGCTCGTCATCATCAATCTGGGGCATGGTTGTACCTTTCGTGTTAGTCATTCCGTCCTCTTATACCAAAAAGACGGCCCTCCAAACGGAGCGACCGTCTTTTGCAGAGATTATTTTAGAAGCGAGGCCAGTCCAAGGGACGAGATAACATCCCGTCCTCCCCAGTCAACCTAACAGGTCGGCGAGGGTTGCCCAGGTGCCGCAGATTGCCGTGAAAGAGGAGCGACGCGTACTTGGGTACGCGAGCGACGAATGAACGACAAGGTGCGGTGGCTGGGCAAGCCGCAGCGCCGCTTCCCTACTTAGTGGCGGAAGTGGCGAGCGCCCGTGAAGACCATAGCAATATTGTGTTCGTTGCAGGCCTGGATGCTCTCGTCGTCGCGCTTGGAGCCGCCGGGCTGAATGATGCAGGTCACACCATGCTCGGCAAGCACGTCGACGTTGTCGCGGAACGGGAAGAACGCGTCGCTTGCGCAGGCAAAGCCGCCCTTCTCCACGCCCTCGCGCTCGCAGAAGTCCTCGGCACGCTCGCAGGCCAACAGTGCAGAATCCACGCGGTTGGGCTGACCCGGGCCCATGCCAATGCCGGCCTTGCCCTTGGAGACCAGGATGGCGTTGGACTTAACGCCCTTGCAGACCTTCCAGGCAAACTCGAGCTCGGCCATCTCGGCGTCGGTGGGCTTGCGGTCGGTGGGGAACGTAAAGGTCGCGGGATCCTCGGTCACGTGGTCGACTTCCTGCACCAGCATGCCGCCGTCGACGGAGCGCAGCTCCACCTGGGCGCCGTGGTCCACGCCGCCGGTAGCCAGCACGCGCAGGTTGGGGCGCTTAGCCATGCGCTCGAGCGCCTCATCGGTGTAGCTCGGGGCGATGATGACCTCGACGAACTGCTTGTTCTGATCGGCGAAGTGCTCAACCAGATCAAAGGGAACCTCGCGGTTGCAGGCGATGATGCCGCCGAAGGCGCTCTTGGGATCGCAGGCGAAGGCGCGGTCGTAGGCAGCCGTAATATCCTCGGCAACGGCGGAACCGCAGGGGTTCTGGTGCTTGAGGATCACGCAGGCCGGCTCGTCGAACTCGCGGACCAGGTTCCAGGCGGCATCGGCATCCAGATAGTTGTTGTAGCTGAGCGGCTTGCCCTGGATCTGCTCGGAGCCCACGAGCGGGAACTGCGAGCTCGCGGTGTTCTCGCAGCCCTCGGCAAAGCGGTAGACCGTAGCCTTCTGCTGAGGATTCTCGCCATAGCGCAGGTCGTCGACCTTCTCCAGCGAGATCTCGAGCTTGGCAGAGGTGTCCGCCACGTCGCTTGCCTGGGCGGCAAGCCAACGGGAGATGGCCGTGTCGTAGGCGGCGGTGGTCTGGTAGACCTTCACCTGCAGGCGGCGACGGGTGGAAAGCGTGGTGCAGCCACCGGTCTCGCGCATCTCGGCCAGGACGGCATCATAGTCGGCCGGGTCGGAAATGACGGTAACGCTCGCGGCGTTCTTAGCGGCAGAGCGCAGCATGGAGGGACCACCGATATCGATGTGCTCGATGGCATCCGCGAAGGTGACCTCGGGGTTGGCGACGGTCTTCTCGAACTCGTACAGGTTGACGACGACCAGGTCGATCAGCTTAATGCCGTGCTGAGCGGCCTCCTGCATGTGCTGCTCGGAATCGCGACGGGCAAGCAGTGCGCCGTGAACCTTGGGATGCAGCGTCTTGACGCGGCCGTCCATCATCTCGGGATAGCCCGTGAACTCCTCGATGGGGGTTACGGGAACGCCCGCGTCCTCGATGGCACGAGCCGTGCCGCCCGTAGAGATGATCTCGACGCCAAAGTCGTCAACCAGCGTCCGTGCGAAATCGACGACGCCCGTCTTATCGGTAACCGAGATCAACGCGCGTGCGATCTTCACATCAGATCCCATGCAGTCCTCCTGTCTGGTACGCCGCCGTGCTCTGTGAGTCGGTGATACGTCGATCTGCAGCGCTCGCGCAGCGGCATTGAAAATACTGATTCAATGTAGCGCATCGAGCGCGACGATGCACCCCGCAACGCACGGCTGTGCAGAAAAAGCTTCGAGCGGAGGTTGCAGGAGCGCCACTGGGCACGGTGAGTTCATGGAACACAGGGGCACCATAATTAGATGCCAATGGCGTGGTAGAACTGTGCTCGATATGCATCCGCAATAGAAAGAGGCACCATGGTCTCGCGGGTTCTCTACCGACCGTTTGATACCGAAGATTTCGACGCCATCGCGCTGATCCTGCAGCAGCTTTGGCACAACAACTCGGATAACGATGAGTACAACCGCCTCGAAGCCGCGTGCGATCTTGCCTACTGCCTTTCTTCCTCGACGTTTTCGCAGGTTGCAGTTATAGATGGCGAGGCGCGCGGCATTTCGCTTGCGCGTGCAGGACAGAGCTCCGACACCGCCGTCAGGGAACATTGGATGGATACTGAGCGTGCACTGCTGTCGCAGATGCGCGAGCTAGAACCCGAGTCGTGCGCCGAGTATCTCTCGTTTGTGCGCACAACCATCCGAACCAACAACCGCCTGCTCGAGAAAAGCCCACTGCCGCATGACAACGAGGTCACGTTGCTCGCCGTGGATCGCGATGTCCACGGCCTGGGCGTTGGCACGGTGCTGCTCGACGCCGCTATCTCGCATCTGTCCTCGTGCGGGGCGACCAGCGCACACCTGTACACCGACTCCAACTGCTCGTGGAAGTTCTACGAGCTGCACGGCTTTAAGCGCACCGCCACGCACCGCGCCAACCGCGAGGAACGCCGCCACGCCATGCCGCGCGAAAGCTTCCTCTACGAGCTGGACCTAACCGTCTAGGCCCAGCAGCCATACCAAGTCATTTAGGAACGTCCCCAGTAACTAGTCGTTGGAGACAGTCTTCGCAGGTAGCGCATAAAAAGGGGATGGGCTTTCCCCGACGGCTGTCGAGAAAAGCCCATCCCATAGCTTACGACCGCTAGAACGTTCCGCCGCCGCCTCCGCCGACGCCGCCGCCTCCGCCGCCCGAGAAGCCACCGCCTCCGCCGCCGCCCGAGCTGTCCGAGCTCGACGCGAGCTCACGGATGCTCTCGTGATACACGCCGTCGAACGAATCCATCGGCGACTCGTTGCCGTAATGATGGTAGTACCACCAGTAGCAGGGGTAATTGTCGTAGAAACCGTCGGCCTCGCGCACCTCGGGAGGAACAGCCTCGGCAAGCTGACGCAGGACTTCCTTCGAAACGCCCAGCGCCGCACCCATCACCAGAAGTTTATTCCACAGGACCAGATCGCCGGGGACGGCTTCCTTTAGACGCGTGAAGTCCTCGAGCCAATGCTTAAGCGCCTTGCAGCGAGCCGCCACCTCGGCGCCCTCCGGCGTAAAGCGGCGGAACGTAAGGCCCACGCCAATACCCACCAGCACAATCGGCACCGAGATAACCGCGGCGATAATGTTCGCCTGTGCGCCGTCGGTAAAGAAGATGGATCCCATGGGAACAAAGGCGATCAGAATACCAAGAACCAGGCAGAACACCATTGCGACAATGCCGTCCGAGGCAACGTACTCGCTATCGGCCAACTTGCCCTTAACGGTGTTCTGATAGTCCTCGAGCTTGTCGCCCACGGGCGTAGCGTGCTGCTTGACGTAGTGCTGCAGCTCGTCAAACGTGCGCGAGCGATCGCCGTTCTCGTCGGGCTTAGCACCGGCAAAGAAGACCTTGAGCACCATGTGGTCAATGCCCTTGGCCGACTTCCAACCCGCATCACTCACCGTCACGCGATACGTCCGCTCTTCTTTTTCACGCCCCAACAGACCCTTCTTGGCCTTGGTCACGGTCGCCTGCTCCAGCTTGATCACACGGTCGTCAGTAAGCTTCATGAGCGTGGCGATATATGCCTGATCGGGCACCTCGTTCCAGCTCATGAGGGCCGAAAGCACGGCGGGATGGTCGGCCGAAGGCACATCGCGGAAATATTCGTCCTGGAAAAGCGGCTTGGGCTTGCGGCGGCGCAGCTTGAGCACAACGATTGTGCCGGTAAAGGCCACCGCCGCGACAACACTTAGTACGGCAAGTACATTGGCAATCATGCGAGCGTGAGCGCGGCGGGCGTTAGCTTCGTCGGCCCACGCCTTCTCTTCGCTCAGGATCGTTGACATGCGCTCCTCGCTCGAGGCGGAAAGCCATGGCACCCAGTCGCTGGGGAAGGCGATGCGTGCCTCGGCGAATTCGCCCTGATGCACGCAGGGAATGGTATAGGTGACCATGGGCTCGTCCGCATCGAGCGACACGTCGCCCGTCAGCGGGCCGTGGCCCCATGCGCGAAAGTTATCGCCCTTGACGGCCGCCGTCCCGGCAGCAGCATTTGCGAAGTACACTTCCATCTCGACATCGTCGGAATCCGCGGACCAGCCGTCACCTACAAATTTCCAGTAGAGCTCAGCGGTATCGGCCCAGTTCATGACCGCACCGGTCATGGTGTAGCTCACGTAATAGATTGCGCTGTCGCCGCTCTCGTGGGGGCTAAAAACCTTGATCTTTACGCCGTCACCGGTCTGCTCGACCGTATAGACGCCGGAGTCACCCTTGTTCGCGCTATCGACTTCGCTAAACGCGGTGTCCTCTTCCTCGACACTCAGCACGTCGACGCCCGCCGTGCCGCCCTGCTGGTTGGTGCCCGTATTGATCTCCCAAAACACGCCGTTGATGTCGTCGTCGAAATCGAACTGGCGTCCCTCGACAACGGTCAGCGATCCATCGGCCTCAACCGTGGCGCCGATGTAGGTTTGGCTCATGGAGTAGCCGTCGGCGTGCGCGGCGGCAGGCAGCAGCAACAACGCAAGCGCGACGAGCGCGCAGACGGAAGCAAATCGCGCGAACAGGCGGCGCTGCCGACAGGTCTTGGCAACGGGGGCGTTCATAGGCACATCCTTTGTCTGTGATACCAACAGCGCCATTGTCCCACGTTTACGGGCACACATGACGAATATCTAGGCGACCGGAGCGCCAAATGGGACAAAAGTCCCACCCGAGCCTGGCACTTAGGGACGTTCCTTATCTGCCGGCAGTTTGGGGCACTCCTTGGCATGGCCTGCACCAACGATAGATACCACTTCACAGCTCCGTCACAGGTGTAGCGGCTTTGTGTGGGCGCGGCATGCGCTGATTGAGCCGCCAGCCGAGGGGCATAAAGCAGTTGAGCGAAAACGGTTTGCCCCTTTGCCGTTCGCTCGAGGATCATGTCCCCCTTTTCCGCGGAAACCCCGGCAGTTGCGAAGAGCTGCCGGGGTTTCTGTCGTTTGTGAGGCTGAGTCAGTGCGCGGCGATCGAGACGTTGAGCCGCAAACCCGCCGTGCGCAATGCGCAGCGCCGCCAACTTGCGAGCCACGGCAACGCCTTCCCTACCGTGTCCCGCGCTATACTCGTCCGCATGGATATCAACGCACGCAACATAGCAGCGCCCGCCGCGGACGCGCCAACGACGACCTCCTCTCCCGCTCCCACGCCCGTCGTGGGCCGTTTTGCCCCGTCGCCCTCGGGCCGCATGCACCTGGGCAACGTGTTCAGTTGCCTGTGCGCGTGGCTTTCGGCCCGCAGCCAGGGCGGCCGCATCGTACTGCGCATCGAGGACCTGGACGATCGCTGCAAGCGCCCGGAACTTGCCGCTCAACTGATTGACGACCTGGCCTGGCTGGGGCTTGAGTGGGACGAAGGCCCCTACTACCAGCACGATCGCCTGGACTTGTACGAGGACGCCCTGCACCAGCTGCAAGACGCCGGCCTCACCTACCCCTGCTTTTGCACGCGCGCCGAACTCCACGCCGCAAGCGCGCCGCACGCCAGCGACGGCACGCCCATCTACCGTGGCGCCTGCCGAGGGCTTTCGGCCGAAGAAATCGCCCGCCGCAGCGTTCTGCGCGCCCCGGCCACACGCCTGCGCGTGCCCACCGTCGACGACCTCGCAGACGATGTGGTCGAATTTGTGGACCGCACGTATGGTGCCCAATGCGAGGCGCTCGCCACCGAATGCGGCGACTTTTTGGTGCGCCGCAGCGACGGCGTGTTTGCCTATCAGCTGGCCGTGGTGGTCGATGACGCCGCCATGGGCGTCACCGAGGTCGTGCGCGGATGCGACCTGCTGGGCTCCACGCCGCGCCAAATCTACCTGCAGCATCTACTGGGACTGCCCACGCCGCACTACGCGCACATTCCGCTGCTCATGTCACCGGACGGCCGCCGCCTTTCCAAGCGCGACCGCGACCTGGACCTGGGCGAGCTCCGCACCCGCTTTGGCACACCCGAGGCGCTGCTGGGCTGGCTCGCCGGGCAAACAGGCATCGCGCCGGACACCACGCCGCGCACCGCCGAGCAATTGGTCGAGCACTTTAGCTGGGATGTTATCCACGCGCACCGGAAAAACATCACCATAACGGCCGAGTAGCCAAACGTCTTGCCGCTACGCAACATCCCAGGGCTGGAGTTCATCACCCAAGCGAACGATACAGTCGTAGAGCACGGTGTGGCGCTCGGCCGGGTTGGCATCCCGATGAAAATGGCCGTAGTACCAGCGCTTGTAGTCCAAGCGATCTTCCAGCTCATCGAAAAACGCCGTAAGTCGATCAACGCCGGGGCAATCCCAGCCGGGCGCCGGATAGAGCGTGGGCGAAAGCATGTGCGTAGAGCAGGTGTGGGTAATTACGTAGTCGACCTTCCAGCCCACGCTGTCGAGCTTTGTCCGTGCCCCCTCAAAGTTGCGCTCGTCCGGCAGCTCCTGTGGCCACCAGCTGGAATACGGAATGCGGTATTCCTTGTCCACGCTCGTGGCACCGCCCATAGTAAAGATCGTTGAGTTGTCGAGCTCAAAAACCTCGCCACGCGTCAGGCGCCGTATGGGAGAGGTATCCGACAGGCGCTGCGTCAGCCCACCGTGCCACAACTCCATGGGACGCTCTGCCCAGTGATCGAAACGCTCGTGGTTGCCGTCGACGAACAGCACGGTATAGGGGCGTGACTCCAGCCAAGCGATATCGGCGCACTCCTCGGCAGAGAAATCCCACGGAAAGCCAAAGTCGCCCGCGACAATCAGATAGTCATCACTCGTCAAACTATCCCCAAGATCCCAGTCGCGCAGCTTTTGCATGTCGACGCCGCCGTGAATATCGCCCGTCACATAGACCGTCATCGGATTACCACTTCCCTGTAAGTCGCTAGCCCGCATTTTGCACGATCACTAAGCTAACCGTTCCAGCCCTCCCATCCTTTGGGGCCTACCCCTCGTTCTTCCATCCAAACGGGTCAAGCACCCAAAAAACCAGATCGAGCACGCCGCCGGTCATCATGGCGCCGGCAAGGGCCATGCAAATGTGTAGAGAGACGGCACTTCGGAGCACGTCGAATGGCCCCAGAACAGCCAGCAGCGCGACCGCTGCGCCGGCAAGGCACAGCGCGAGGCACGGCCCCGCGTCCTTGACGCACTTCTTTGCGAGATGCTTGGTGTTGTCACTCATTACTATCGAGCTCCTTAGAGGGTCGTTGTTCAGGTACATGCCGCCGCGGCAGAGCAGGGCGACAGGGTAAGTGTCACATGTCGTGCGGACATCAATGAAGAAACCGCCTGCTCGACCAACCCTTGACGCCGTTTTGCACCGGCACCCCATCCCCCGCTATCGAGGTCTAATACTTTTCCGCGAAGTGAACGGCTGTTTTTGAACCCCTGGAGCATCCGCATTTTCCAGTGGCAAAATCGCAGGATTCTAACGCCAAAACCGCAGGAAACGGCACCTCTAAAGTGTCGATGCTTCGGGGGTCCGTTTTAGCTCGTTCACTTCTCGGGAAAAGTATTAGACCTCGCTGCTAGCTATCCAGAAAGACACCTCCCCCCTCCCCACCGCCGCGAAAAAACTCATCCAACATTAATCTTGGCTCAAGAATCGCTTAATCTATAACCTGCACTATAGAGTTCGACCAAGGGCGGGGCGGCGTCACGCAGGCCGCCGAACGCAACGCTCGCGCCCGGGCAGATCGCCCGGCGTCGCGCCCATCGAACGAAAGGACAGGTCATGGACGACCTCGAAAAAGTTGAAACCATCCGCACCAAGTGCAACGTGAGCTACACCGATGCCAAGGCCGCGCTCGACGCCGCCGACGGCAACGTTCTGGATGCCATCATTTGGCTTGAGACGCAGGGCAAGACCCAGACCACATCGGCGCATGCCGCCACCGAGTCAGCGCCAGTCGATGAGCCCTCGGCCGAGATGGTCGCCGCGCAGGCCGCCTACGAAAAGTCGAGCGAAAAGACCGACTTCTCTAAGAAGATGGACAGCGTATGGGAGTACCTCAAAAAGCTCTTCCGCCTGAGCCTGGACACCAAGTTTATCGCCACGCGCCGCGATGCGATCATTCTCAACATTCCCATCCTGATTCCCATCGTCGCGCTGTTTGCCTGGGGCGCCACGATATGGCTGATGCTGATTGGCCTGTTCTTTGGCATGCGCTACCGCATCGACAGCGACGGCGACGTGCCCGGCAGCATCAACAACCTTATGAATCACGCCGCCGATGCCGCGGACGACATCAAGCAAAATCTGAACGACGACAAGTAATCGCAGACGGGGGCACGTATGGCACGGATCCTGATCGTAGAGGACGAGGAGAAAATCGCCCGCTTTGTGACGCTCGAGCTGGAGCACGAGGGCTACCAGGTGGAACATGCCGCCGACGGCCGCACCGCCGTGGACCTGGCACTAGAGCGCGACTACGATTTGATTCTGCTCGATGTGCTGTTGCCGCAGCTCAACGGCATGGAGGTCTTGCGGCGTGTCCGCAAGCACAAGGATGTGCCGGTGATCATGGTCACCGCGCGCGATGCCGTGATGGACAAGGTGGCCGGGCTCGATGCCGGCGCCGACGATTACCTGACCAAGCCGTTTGCGATTGAGGAGCTGTTCGCACGGATCCGCGTAGCGCTGAAGCGCTCGGAGGCCGTGCGGGCGGCTTCGGGCGTTGGCGACGCCGGCGCCAGGGCTGGTATGAAGGGCGGCGAGAGCGGGAGTGCCGCCGCGATGCCCCCGGTCAGCGACTCAATCCAGGTTTCCGCTTCGCCCTCCCCCGCCGCGCTTACCGTTAACTCGGTTGCGCTCGACCCCAACCGCCGCGAAGTCACGGTCGGCGGCTCGCCCATCGCGCTCACGGCCCGCGAGTTCGACGTTCTCGCCCTGCTTATGGCGCATGCCGAAACCGTGCTCACCCGCGAGCGCATCGCGCACGAAGCGCTGGGCTATGAATACGTGGGCGACACCAACAACGTCGACGTACACATCGCGCACCTGCGCGCCAAGATCGAGGACGCCGGCGGCGCCCGCATCATCCAGACCGTGCGTGGGGTGGGCTATGTCTGCCGCGCGTAACGCCGAGGCCAAGCGCGTCACATCCATCGCCCGCGCCATCAACTGGAGCTATATGTGGCGCCGCTTGATGAGCTACGTCTGGCTCGATCTGCTGCTGATGGTGATTGCGGCGGCGATCCTCGTCTATGGATACAACCAGATGCTGCCCGACGGCGCGTTTACCGCAGGATGGATCCCCGGCGTCGCCGTTCACGGCATGTCGCTGGCGCCTGCGCGCGGCTGGGACCTGGCAACGCTCACCTATACCGTCGAGCTTGCGCGTACCACCAAGACTTTCCCCCTCGCGCAGGACCTCATCACGCTATGGCCTCTCTACCTTGTCGTTGTGGGTTGGCAGGTCATCAGCGTGCTCAACATGCTCGGCGGCGCCCGCCGCGTGCGCCGCACCATGGCGCCGCTCAACGATCTGGCCCTGCGCGTGGACGAACTCGGCCGCATGCAACTCGCCGGCGGCAAAATGGAAACACTGGAGCAGGCCATCGAGCGCGCAAGCGTCGACTCGCCGAGCGTCACCACCGGCGACGCCGACCTGGCAAGCATCGAGGTCGCACTCAACCGCCTGCTGCGTCAGATGCAAGAGGCCAAGCTGCAGCAGATGCGCTTTGTCAACGACGCGAGCCACGAGCTGCGCACGCCCATCGCGGTGATTCAGGGCTACGTAAACATGCTCGACCGCTGGGGCAAAAACGACCCGGACGTGCTGGCAGAATCCATCGCGTCCCTTAAGGCCGAAAGCGAGCACATGCAAGAGCTCGTGGAGCAGCTGCTGTTTTTGGCGCGCGGCGATGCCGGGCGCACGGTCCTACGGCGCGCGAATACCAACCTGGCCGCACTGGTCGGCGAGGTATGCGAGGAATCGCAGATGATCGATACCGAGCACACGTATCGACTGGCCTTTGACGCTGTGCTTGTCAGCGACCCGCGCTGCGACGCGCCCGTTGACGTGGCGCTCGTGAAGCAGGCTCTGCGCGTGATCGTGCAAAACGCCGCCAAGTACTCGGATGCGGGAACGACCGTCACATTTGGCATAACGCCGGATGCGGGCGCGGGCACGATCGACATAAGTGTTGAGGACGAGGGCATCGGCATGAACCAGGAATCCGCAGCTCACGCGTTCGAGCGGTTCTACCGTGCCGACAACGCGCGCGATGCCGGCGCACAGGGTTCGGGTCTGGGGCTTGCGATCGCCAAGTGGATCGTCGACAGCCACGGCGGCGTCATCGGTGTGACCTCGGTCGAAGGGGTCGGCAGCCGCTTTACGATTCGCCTGCCACGATAGGAAGCCCCTCGGCATAAATAAAGGGATAGGGCCACGCGGCCCTATCCCTTTTTGCCAGCTATGGCAGCTTGTGCGCTACTCGCGGCACAGGTGCACGGCGAAACCGGCGAACTCGCGCTTAAAATACACGAGCTTGGTGCCACCGTCGGGCAGCAGCGCGCGCGACTCTTCGTTGACCTCGAGCCCGCGCTCGGCAAACCACTTCTCAGCCGCATCGATGTCGTTAACGGCAAAGCCGATGTGGCCCTTGGTGCCACGAACGTTCTGCTTCATGATCTCGACCAGCGAATCGTTGAAGTACGAAACCGGGGTCTCGATGACGGGCAGGCCCATCATCGTCGAGAACAGCTCCGCGATCTCCAGGGCGTCTGCCGGGTCGGTGGCGTTAATGCCCACATGGGCAACGCGCATACCAAAGAGCTCTACCGGGTTGGCGTTCTGCTCACTCATGCAGTCAGCGCCTACTGAGCCATGACGTCGAGAACGGCCTTCTCGGCGGCAACGCGGTTCATGCCGGTCATGAAGGGCACGCCACTCACGTACGGGCAGGTGAGGCCCTCGGGGGCAACGGTGGTGGCGATCAGCAGGTCAGCGCCCTCGTCGCAGTAATCCTTGGCCTCGGAGATGGCGCACTGCACGATCTCGTACTTGTCGGCATAACCGTTGGCGTCGAGCAGGGTAGCGACCTTCTGGGCAACGAGCGTGGAAGTAGCAGCGCCAGCACCGCAAGCCAAAACGATCTTTTTCATAGGTAATGTCTCCCTTCATGGTTTACTTTAGGTAAGTGTACCGCAGCGAGCGATGGCACTCGGCCTCGATGAGCTTTTATGCCAGTTTGCTTGTGCGCTGCGTATAATACATCTAGTACGTGTTGTCATACCGCTCGCTTTATGAGCGACTAAGGACCCTAATATGCCCGATTCCCGCACCCTCTGGACCGCCGTCGTTATCATCTGCATCGCCGTGTCGGTGTTCTTTAGCGTCAAAAAACGCACCACGTTTAAACGCCTGCAGCAATTGATGGCCGCCAAGCAGTGGGACGAGTTCGATCGTTTGCTCGACGGCAAACTCACCAGCATGCTGTACCCACGCTACAACCGCGACTACCTGCGCCTGAACTCCTATCTGCTGCGCGAGGACCACGAGCGTGCCAGCGAGATGTTCGATCTGCTGCTGGGGCTCAACCTCCCCAAGATGCAGCGCGTCGACCTGGTGATCAAAGCCTTTAACTACTATGTTGGCCAGGAGGACCGCAAAAAGTCCAAAGAGCTGTTGCACGAGATCAAGGGCTTTGAGGGCGGTCAGGCCGAGGCAGTCGCGCACGAATGCCAACTGATGTACGACACGATGATCCTCAAGCGCCACAACGACATTCCCGAGCTGGAGCGCATGCTCGAGGATGTCGGCGACGACCCGGTCAAGCGCTGCCGACTGGAGTACCTGCTGGCCCTGCAGTATCAAAACAAGGGCGACGAGGCAAAGTTCCAAGAGTTCCTGGAGAAGTCGGGCCAACACTCGATGGCCGTCAACGCGTAACGGACGGCTTGTGCTAGACTTCTAGTCTCACGGGGGCGTGGCGGAATTGGCATACGCAGGAGACTTAAAATCTCTCGCCGCAAGGATTGTGGGTTCGAGTCCCACCGCCCCTACCATATGGAGCTTTCGAGCCCGTGTCCCCAAGGGATGCGGGCTCGTTTCTTTTAGATGCCGGTGGGACTCGCACCCGCGAGGGGGCGAGCGTTAAGCGGACGCGCAGCGTCCGTAGCGAGCCGGCGAGGGCGCCGACAGGCGGCCGAAGCCGGTGCGCATTTGCGCAGCAAATGCGCGGATGTCCCACCGCCCCTACCATATGGAGCTTTCGAGCCCGTGTCCCCAAGGGATGCGGGCTCGTTTCTTTTACACGCCGGCGGGGCTCTAAGTTGCGGTGGAATAGTTCCTGTTTTGGTAGTTTACCAGCCCATTTAGGAACTATTCCACCGCAACTTAGGTTGGTGTTCCCACATTTTCCGATGGAAAAACGTGGTTGTCTCCCACATTTTCCGATGGAAAAACGTAGTTGTCTCCCACATTTTCCGATGGAAACTCCCAAATGGCCTTATACTAGCCGAGAGGGTTGGGAGGCAATATGCAGCGACAGCTTATGAGTGAACTTATCGCTTGGAAATCAAGGGCGAATCGCAAACCTCTCTTGCTTAAGGGAGCCCGCCAGACAGGAAAGACTTGGCTTCTTAACGAATTCGCAAGCCAGCAGTATCGAAACGTCATTCGTTTTGACTTTATGCTCGAGCCGAGCACACGCTCGCTGTTCGATGGGAACCTCGACCCCAAGCGCATCATCTCCCAGATAGAACTCCTACGTGGCCAAACCGTAACGCCGGAAGACACGCTCATCATCTTCGACGAGATCCAAGAGGCGCCACGCGGGATCACCTCGCTCAAGTACTTCAACGAGCTTGCACCCGAATACCACATCGTAGCAGCCGGTTCCTATATGGGCCTCGCGCTCCGACGCGAAAACGAGTCATTTCCCGTCGGCAAAATCGACCAGCTCACCATGCGTCCCATGGGGTTTGCTGAGTTCGTTCGTGCCGTCGACGGCAACCCGCTCGCCGACGCCATCCTTGCCGCAGACATGAACCTTCTAGCAAACGTTACCGAAAAGCTCGAGCACTTGCTCAAGGAATACCTTGTTGTCGGCGGTATGCCCGAAGTTGTCTCCACTTTCGCCGAGACACGCGACTTCATCGAAGCCCGAAGGCTTCAACAGCAAATCATCGAGGCTTACGAATCCGATTTTGGCAAACATGCACCCGCCCGCATCGTCGAGCGCATGAGGTTGGTTTGGAAATCCCTTCCCGGCCAGCTTGCAAAGGAGAACAAGAAGTTTGTCTATGGCGCCCTTCGTCCCGGAGCGCGCGCACGCGATTTCGAGGAAAGCCTCCAGTGGCTCACGGACTACGGAATCGTTCATAAGGTGCCACGTGTTTCCGCTCTAAAGGCGCCGCTCTCGAGCTATGAAGACCTCTCGGGCTTCAAACTGTTCTGCATCGACACCGGTATCCTCGGAGCGCTCTCCGGTCTCTCTCCGGCCATCGTTCTTAACGGATCCGCTGTTTTTACCGAGTTCAAAGGTTCGCTGACCGAACAATACGTCGCGCAGGAGCTTTTGCTCCAGGACAAAACTCCCGCGTATTGGTCCTCTACCTCCGGCAATGCCGAAACCGACTTTGCCATCGACCATGCGGGAACCGTGCTTCCGCTTGAGGTCAAGGCGGCAGAGAACCTTAAAGCGAAGAGTCTGAAAATAGCCTGCGAAAAATTCAAACTCGAGCGTTGCGTGAGGAGCTCCCTGGCGGCATATAGAGACGAGGGCATGCTCATCAATATTCCGCTTTGGGAGATTGGGCAGATCGACAAGCTGGCATAGGCGCTGTGGGGACGCCCCGCAAGGACTGTCCCCAGGTGCCGGCTGTTGAGTTGCGGTGGAATAGGGACTGTTTGGTGCCCGAAAGGGCGATTTTAGTCCGTATTTCACCGCAACTTATTTAGAGGGTGCTGAGAGTGGGGGTCCAGGCGATGGTGGGAGTCGCGCCGTCGAGAACCTCGTTGATGGTGGCGGCTATGCCAGCGAGTAGGCTGTTCTCGCTTACGGTGAGCGTCTTGTAGCCGCCGGCACGCATGAGCTCACGGATCACCACGGCGCCGGCCAGAATCACGCCCGCGCGCTTGGGCTGCACGCCCGGCAACGCGGCAATGTCTGCAACATCCAACGCAGACATGCGCTCGATGGCGGCCGAGATCTGCTCCATCGAAAGCTCGCGTAGGTGCACAAAGCTCGAGTCGTACGGTTCCAGTTCGTGGACCAGCGCCACGAGCGTGGTAACGGTACCGCCCACCGCGACGAGGCGCTCGGCGCGCTCAAAGTCGACAGGCAGGCCCTCAAAGTAAGCCCTGAACTGCTCGCCTGCCCACGCGGCAGCAGCCGCAAGCTCGTTCGTCGACGGCGGCAGCGCCGAGAAAAACCGCTCCGTCACGCGACGGCAACCGATGTCCAGCGAACGCGTTCCCTCCAGCGCAAAGACCCCGTGCTCCGGCGCGTACACGCCCGTCGCGAGCTCCGTGGATCCGCCGCCCGAATCGGCAACAATGATGCGCTCGCCGGCAAAGTCGTGCGCCACGCCAAAAAACGTCAGGCGTGCCTCGACCTCGCCCGGAATCACCTGTGGCTCAAGCCCCAAATCGCGCAGGCCGTCCAGCAGCAGTGCTGCGTTGGACGCATCGCGCGCGGCGCTCGTGCAGGTGGTGCAGATGCACGCGGCCCCAAAGGCACGAGCCTCGTCCACAAACATTCGGCACGCAGCGAGCACGCGTTCAACGGCCGCCTCGCAAAAGCGACCCGTCGCGTCCACACCCTCGCCCAGGTCGGTAATCTCGGTATGCTTGGACGATTCCACGATCGCCCCGGTCTCGACCTGCGCCAGCACCAGTCGCGACGACACCGTTCCCAGGTCGATCGCGGCTACCTTATAGCGTTTGCAATTTGTCATTGCGGGCTCCCCTCCGGGCGCTATTTGCCGTTGGACACGACCGTCTGGCCCTCGACGCCGTTAAACCCAAACAGCATGTCGAGCGCTTGGATGTACCACGGCGCGTCCTTACCGACTTCTTCGATTTCCTTGGCAACTTCGCTGGCCTTCTTGGCGTTCGACGACTTCTTGCTCGAAGACGAATCCGAATCGTCGTCCAGGCCCTGCACTTCAATCCTCTTCTCGCCGGGCATCACCATGCCCAATTCCCGTGCCCGATCCTTAATGCCCTCTTCCGAGAGCCACTTGTCAGTGTCTTTTTTCATCTCATCTCTGTATTGCTCGCGAATCTCGACCTGCTTGGCCAAGATGTCGTTCGAGCGTTTTGCAACGTACAGGTCGCGCACGGGGAAATACAGGCTCACGAGCGCCAGAGCCACCACGATACCGATAAACAGCGGGCGTAGAGAGCCATGCGTAAAGTCATAGATCGCCTTAATCACCGCGTTGTCGTTGGCGTAGCGCATAAAGTCCGAACCCGAAAGACGGCTCGAGGGCCTGCTCGATTTGTCGTGCGTCTGAGCCGAGGGACGCGACGCATGTGTCGAACGTGCCGGGCGCACCGGTCCATCTGCCGAAGTATTCACATGAGCATTGGGGCGCGAGGTACTTGTCGGGCGCTGCGTGGAGCGGTCGGCGCCGGCGTAGGCGGACCCACCGAGCTGCACCGTGCGCGCACGGCGAGGCGACGGCTCACGCGAACCGGCGGAATAGTACCTGTTGTCGTAAATCTGATCCATGTGCGCCTTGTGCGGTTGAGGTTTGTTTGCGCTAAGTATTCTAGTTATAGCACGAGCACACGCAACGCCTTCGGCGGCCTTTGCTCGACATAAAAAAGGCGCTGAGCCATATGGCCCAGCGCCCAATGGCGGCCATCAGAAGTGGAGCGGAGCCGAGTCAACCCCGCCCCGCGTGCGCCACTTGTTTAGCGAATGTTGTAAAACGCGGCCTTGCCGGCGTAGCGCGCGCTGCCCTCGAGCTCATCCTCGATGCGGATGAGCTGGTTGTACTTGGCGATACGGTCGCTGCGGCACGGGGCGCCCGACTTGATCTGGCCGGCGTTGACGCCCACGACCAGGTCGGCGATCGTGGAATCCTCGGTCTCGCCGGAGCGGTGGCTCACGATGCAAGCGTAGCCGGCCTCCTTGGCGGTCTCGATGGCCTCGAGCGACTCGGTGAGCGTGCCAATCTGGTTGACCTTGACCAGGATCGCGTTGGCGGCACCCAGCTCGATGCCCTTCTTAAGGCGCTCGGTGTTGGTGACGAACAGGTCGTCGCCCACCAGCTGCACTTTGTTGCCAATGCGGCGGGTAAGCTCGACCCAGCCGTCCCAGTCTTCCTCGGCCATGCCGTCCTCGATGGAGATGATGGGATAGGTGTCGACGAGCTTCTCCCAGTAATCAACCATCTGGGCGCTCGTGTACTCCACGCCCTCGCCCTTGAGCTCGTACATACCGGTCTCGGCGTTGTAGAACTCGGTGGACGCCGGATCCATGGCGTACATGAAGTCGACGCCGGGCTTAAAGCCGGCCTTCTCGACGGCCTTGGTAATGTACTCGAACGGCTCGGCATTGGTCTTAAGGTTGGGGGCAAAGCCGCCCTCGTCGCCCACGCCGCCGCCCAGGCCGGCCTCGTGCAGCACGCCCTTGAGGGTGTGGTAGACCTCGGCGCACCAACGCAGGCCCTCGGCAAAGCTCGGGGCGCCCACCGGCATGATCATGAACTCCTGGAAGTCGACGTTGTTGTCGGCATGCACGCCGCCGTTGAGGATATTCATCATAGGTGTGGGCAGCAGATGAGCGTTGACGCCGCCCAGGTACCGGTACAGCGACAGGCCCGACGACTCGGCAGCGGCGCGGGCAACGGCCAGCGACACGCCCAGGATGGCGTTGGCACCGAGCTTGGTCTTGTTGGGGGTACCGTCCGCGGCAATCAGCGCGGCATCGACGGCGCGCTGGTCGAAGGCATCGAGGCCCACGACGGCGTTAGCGCACTCGTTGTTGACATGCTCGACGGCCTGCGAAACGCCCTTGCCCAGGTAGCAGTCCTTGTCGCCATCGCGCAGCTCGCAGGCTTCAAAGGCGCCGGTCGAAGCACCCGAAGGCACCATTGCGCGGCCAAAGCTGCCGTCCTCGAGCACGACCTCGACCTCGACGGTGGGATTGCCGCGGCTGTCGAGCACCTCGCGACCGTAGACGTCCAAAATATCGCTCATGTTGTCTCCCTCTCACTTGGAAACGGGTTGAATGCTTGGCAACGCGGCTTACACGCTGCAGCGACGTGCAGGTTCATAAGTTAGCCTTGTCGCACTTTTTGCATTATGCCCTAAGTTAGCCAAGGGATACAATCTTTTTTAAAAAAATAATGGGGCGATGGGACAAGTCCGTCCCATCGCCCCCGCGGTATTACTCCCCTGCCTTTGCTGCGTCCCACAGGTCGTTGAGGCCATGGGTCGAAAGCTCGGCAAGATCAACATGGGCATCGGCCGCCATCTGCTCCATTGCAGCCCAACGGCGACGGAACTTGGCCGTGCTGGCACGCAGGGCGCTCTCGGCGTCAATCCCCTCTTTGCGCGCAACGTTGACAAGGGCAAAGAGTAGGTCACCAAACTCCATCTCGCGCTCGGGCGTTCCGGGAGCCTCGGCCTCAAACTCGGCACGCTCCTCGGCAACCTCGTCCCACACATCCTGGACCGTCTCCCACTCAAAGCCCACGGCCGCCGCCTTGCGCGAGACCTTTTGCGCTTGCATCAGCGCCGGCAGGTGCGTGGGCACGCCGTCGAGCAGCCCCTCGGGCGCGGCCTCGCCTGCCGCCACGGCCTTGTCCTTGGCGGCCTTCTCGGCAAGCTTGACCTCGTCCCAAATCTTGAGCACCTCGTCAGAGCTGTCGGCATCCGCATCGCCAAACACGTGCGGATGACGGCGAATGAGCTTGGCGTCGATATCGTGCGCCACGTCGGCCAGCGTAAACTCGCCGGCGTCCGCCGCGATCTGCGCATGCAACACTACCTGCATGAGCACGTCGCCCAGCTCCTCGCGCAGGTGCGCCGCGTCGTCGGCCTCGATGCAGTCGAGCGCCTCGTAGGCCTCCTCGATCATGTTCTTGCCAATGCTGCGGTGCGTCTGCTCGCGGTCCCACGGGCAGCCGTCGGGCTGACGCAGACGCCAGATGGTCTGCACCAGATGCTGCAGCTCGGCCGATGCATCTACCAGCGTGGACAGGTCACGCGAACCCTCGGCATTTTGCTGAGCCATATGCTCGGCCATGGCTAGTCCTCCTCCATGATCACGTGGCGGAACGCGCCGCCCTCGTAGATGCCGTAGCTGTGCGTACCGTCCTTGGGGATGCTCACGCTGCCGGGGTTGAAGAGCCACAGACCAGGATGCTCCTCGCTCGCTTCGTTGACCTTGATGTGCGTGTGACCGTAGACGAGCGCGGAGCCCTCGGGCAGCGCGGGCGCGTGGTCGACGCTGTTGTGCATACCGGCGCCAAAAACGTGGCCGTGCGTCAGGAACAGCTCGCGGCCGTTCTCGTCGAATAACGTGGCATAGTCGGCCATGATGGGAAAGTCGAGCACCATCTGGTCGACCTCGGCGTCGCAGTTGCCGCGCACCGCGATGATGCGGTCGGCCAGGGCGTTGAGCAGCGGAATCACGCGCTTGGGAGCGTAGTCGCGCGGCAGGTCGTTACGCGGGCCGTGGTAGAGCAGGTCGCCCAGCAGCACAATGCGATCGGGCTGCTCGGACTCGATGGCGGCGCAAAGGCGTTCGGTCCAATATGCCGAGCCGTGGATGTCGGAGGCGATGAGGTATTTCATGGGGAGATCCTTTCGAATGGGGTTGATGGGGGCTAAATACGGGGTCCGGCGGATGCGGAGCCCATCTACCGTGTTACTCGAATCGCAGCGCCGCGCTCTGAGCCGCCTGCATCACGCGTTGGAGCGGCACGCCATGTTCGCGGGCAAGACGGGCGCAATCCTCGTACTCGGGAGCCGCGCGCTCGCTGCCGTCGGGCAGGGTCGCCACCTTAACGGATACCTCGCCCCATGGCGTCGTTACGCGCTCAAAGCGGCGTGGCAGGCAAACGCGTTCCATCACCTGGCGACGAATGGCGTTGGTCGTGGTCTCCAAAAAGATAATCGTCTGCAAGCGCTCGATATCATCGTGCGAGCAGATTACCTGCAGCTGCCAGCCGGGGCGGCCCTTTTTGCAGTAAAGCGGCAACCAATGCACCTCGCGGGCGCCGGCCTTGCGCAGGCAATCGGCAGCGTAGGCAAGCACCTCGGGCGACACATCATCGATGTCGCACTCCAGTTTGACGATAGTTTCGGGCGCATCAGTCTCGCGAGACAGCGGGGATGTGCTATCGCATTGCATACGGTCTGGATCCTTTCCGCGCGGGCTCGTTTTGTTCACCCAAACGCTAGCACATCGCAGGCTGCGCGAGTGTGACGGCGCGTGATGAGCGCGATTTTCCTTGTCGACAAGAAACCGACACTCCACCGCCCCGGCCAAACATGTACATCAGCCTCCAAACATGTCATTATTTGCAGCTTTTGGAGGCTGATGTACATGTATTGGAGCAAGCGAGGCCGCGCCGCGCAGCCTTTTCAATCGATTTCGAGCTCCGGCGCGCGCGGCGTGTTGAGAGCTGCAACATTACAATGGAGCGGATTCGCCAAATGCAAAGGAGTCGCCATGCCCGCATGCCCGCTGGTCGATTGCCACACCCACACCTCGTTTTCGGACGGACATGCCTCGTTTGAGGACAACGTTCGCGCCGCTGCTGCGGCCGGTTGCCGCGTCATGGTCTCGACCGATCACCTCACCCTGCCCGTCAGCATGGACGCCAACTGCGAAGTACAGGTTGTCGAGGGTGACCTGACGGCACATCGTCTGGCCTTTGAGGACGCCCGCAAGCTCACCGCGCAGATCGCGCCGGAGCTCAGCTTTATCTATGGCTTTGAATGCGACTGGTACGAAGGTTGCGAGCCTCTGGTTGAGCGCTGGTCCGCGAGTGCCATAGTGCGCTTGGGCAGTGTGCACTGGATTGGCTATCCGGGCGATATCATGGCCGGTGCCGCGGGTGCGGCGGGAACGGAAGACGTCGCTCGCCCCGATACACCCGATTCGCGCTGCGGCTGGATCGATGATGACACCAACCTGCATGTTTGGGAAAACCTGGGGGTACACGGCGTGTGGGAGCGCTACGTCGACGACTGGTGCCGCGCCTGCGAAAGCTCACTCAACTTTGACGTAATGGCCCATCCCGACCTGGTCATGCGCTTTTCGAAGGAAGGCTTTGCGCCCGACTTTGACCCGACGCCGTTCTGGGGGCAGATGGCCGAGTGCGCTCACGACACAGGCCGCCGCGTTGAGGTCTCGACCGCCGCGCCGCGCAAGGGGCTCGACGATTACTATCCCGCGACCGGGCTATTGCGTTGCTTCGCCCACGCCGAGGTACCCATCACCTTTGGCTCGGACGCACACCGCGCCTGCGACATCTGCTGGAACATCCGCGAGGCCCAGGCCCACGCTTACGACTGCGGCTACCGAACCTTCGACATCCCCCACCCCAACGGCGAATGGGAACCCACACCCCTCGACGAGCCATCCCTTCATAAGTTGCGGTGGAATAGGGATTGTTTTGCCTGATGAAGCGCTTAAACAGTCCCTATTTCACCGCAACTTCCATGACCCCGTTACACCAACAAAGACTGTCCCAAACGACTAGTCGTTTAAGAACGTCCCCAATGACTAGTGGCGGCGGGCGTTGAGTTCGCCGGCCAGCTCGTCGAGGGTGATGCCGTAGCGCTCGAGCGTCACGAGCAGGTGGTAGACCAGGTCACCGGCCTCGTAGCGAATGTGATCGTGGTCGTTATCCTTGCAGGCCATGATGACCTCGCTCGCTTCCTCGGCAAGCTTCTTTAGCAGCTCATCCTCGACGTCGGTCAGCAGACGAGCGGTATAGCTCTCCTGCGGCGACGCGTCGCGACGGCCATGAATCACCTCGGCCAGCCCCGTCAGCGTCTCACCGATATTTCCATCCTGAACATTCGCGGTGCGCACACCCATGGTTCAATCCTTTCTGGTTGGCCAAGCGCCTAGTCGAGCGCCCGCCCTACGCGAGTTTCCTAAAGAAGCAGGTACGGTTGCCGGTATGGCAGGCCGGACCCGGCGAGTCGACCTTGACCAGCAGCGTATCGCTATCGCAGTCGGCCCAGAGCTCCTTGACCGCCTGCATGTTGCCGCTCGTCGCGCCCTTGTTCCAGAGCTCCTGGCGGCTACGGCTCCAAAACCACGTGGTGCCGGTCTTGAGCGTAAGCCCCACCGACTCCTCGTTCATCCAAGCAACCATAAGCACCTCGCCGGTGTCGTACTGCTGGACCACACAAGGAATCAGCCCCTTGGCGTCGTATGTAAGCTTTGAAGGATCGGTTATCTCTTCCATTTCTCTCCCCAAATTCAAACTTCGCAGGTCGGCGAGGGTTGTCCAGGTGCCCGAGATTCCGAGCGACAAGCCCGACGACGCGTACTTAAGTACGCGAGGAGGGTTGGAGCCGGAAGGTCGGGTGCCTGGGCAAGCCGCAGCATTAGAAGTCCAGCCTCACAGGAATACCTTGAGAGGCCATATACTCCTTCACCTGGCGAATGCTTAACGTCCCAAAGTGAAAGACGCTGGCCGCCAGTACGGCGTCAGCCTCGCCCTCAATCACACCCTCGGCGAAATGCTCGAGCGTGCCCACGCCGCCGCTTGCGATCACCGGAATCGGCACCGCGCGCGCCACGGCGCGGGTGAGCGCCAGGTCAAAGCCGGCCTTGGTGCCGTCGCGGTCCATGCTGGTCAACAAGATCTCGCCGGCGCCGCGACGAGCCGCCTCCTCGGCCCACGCCACCGAGTCGATACCCGTGGCGTTGCGGCCTCCTGCGGTAAAGACTTCCCACTTGTCGGCACCGGATGCGCCGGGCAAACCGACGCGCTTGGCATCGATCGCCACGACCACGGCCTGGCTGCCAAACGCCGCGGCGGCTTGGCTGATCAACGACGGATCGCGCACGGCGGCAGAGTTAAGCGACACCTTGTCGGCGCCGGCGGCAACCATGGTCCGCATGCCCGCCAAGTCGCGGAAACCGCCGCCCACGGTATAGGGAATAGCGAGCTCCTCGGCTGCATGCGCCGCCATCTCGATAGTCGTCGCACGGTTGTCGCTCGTGGCGGTAATGTCCAGGAAGACAACCTCGTCCGCACCCTCGCGGTCGTAGGCGCGCGCCAGCTCCACCGGATCGCCCGCATCGCGTAAGCTCACAAAGTTGACGCCCTTGACCACACGGCCGTCCTTGACGTCCAGGCAGGGAATCACGCGCTTGGTAAGCATGGGCTACTCCTCCCCTCGGGCGGCGGCCAGCGCCTGTGCCAGCGTAAAGTTGCCTTCGTAGAGCGCACGGCCGGTAATGGCGCCTTCAATCGCGACCTCACCCACCGCGGCCAGTGCGCGGATGTCGTCGAGCGTCGAGATACCGCCCGAAGCCACGACGGGAAAGCCCGCGACCTCGGCCACATGGCGATACGCCGCCACATCGATGCCCGTCTGCATGCCATCGCGCGCGATGTCGGTATACACCAGATGCTTAAAGCCCAGCTCGGTAAGCTGCGCCACGGCATCGTCGAGTGCCACGCCCGCGCCGTCGCGCCAGCCGTTCACCTTAACCTGGCCGTCGCGCGCGGCAATGTCGGCGACCAGCAGCTCGCCAAAGCCTTGGGCTGCCACCTCGGCAAAACCCGGCTCGGTCACCAGCACGGTGCCCAGCGCAATGCGGCGAGCACCATAGCCGGCCAGCTCGTCGATGCGTGCGAGCGAGCGGACGCCGCCGCCCACGTCCACGGACAGACCGTCGACGCCGCAGATGGCCTTAATCGCCGCCGAGTTGGCAGCGCAGGTGTCCTCGTCCTCGCCAAAGGCAGCGGACAGGTCGACGACGTGCACCCAGCTAGCGCCCTGCTCGGCAAACGAGCGGGCGACAGCCACAGGGTCGTCGGAATATACCTTGCAGCGGCTGCGGTCGCCGCGCTCCAGGCGTACAACCTTGCCGCCGATCAGATCGATTGCGGGAAACAGAATCATCGGCCGACCTCCTCGATGATGTTGACGAAGTTCTTAAGGATGCGCTGACCCAGCGCGGAGGATTTCTCGGGATGGAACTGGCAGCCCCACACGTTGCCATGGCGCACGATGCACGGGAAACTCCGTGTATAGTGCGTGCGCGCCAACACATCGGCGGCATCGACGTCGTCGGCCACCGCGTAGCTGTGGGTGAAGTACATGTTGGCGCCCTCGGCAAAACCGGCAAGCAGCGGATCGGCCGCACCGGCGGACGTCATGTGCACCTGGTCCCAGCCCACGTGCGGCACCTTCAGGCGACTCGACTCCAAGCGCGTGCACGAGCCGCGCATAATACCCAGGCCATCGACCCAGGGACCGTCAGCCCGCTCGGGGGCGTTGCCGTCGGCGACCACGCCCTTGTCCGCAGGCACGCCCTCGTTGCCACGCTCAAAAAATAGCTGAAGCCCCAGGCAGATGCCGAGCAGCGGAGTTCCAACGGCGATGGCATCGAGCACCGCGTCCGCCTCGCCGCTCTGGCGCATAAAGGCGATCGCGTCATAGAACGCGCCCACGCCCGGGATGACCAGGCCGTCGGCGTTGCGGATCTGCTCCGGATCGTCCGACGTGCAGGCGGCGGCACCGGCGCGCGCAAGCCCGCGCACGACGCTCGACAAGTTGCCCTTGTGGTAGTCGACCACCACAATCTTCGGTTCGCCCACGCGACCCTCCACTTCTCATCATCCAAAACCACCGCAAAGGGGACAGGCACCTTCGTGGTGGTTTTACCCTTGTGACGGTTACAGTGAACCCTTGGTGCTGGGGATGCCCTGCACGCGGGGATCGAGTTCGCAGGCGTGGCGCATCGTGCGACCTACGGCCTTAAAGGCGGCCTCGATAATGTGATGCGAGTTACCGCCCGCCAGCTCGCGCACGTGCAGCGTAAGTTTGGCATCGCGCGCAAAGGCGTAGAAGAACTCAACGGCCAGCTCGGTATCGAAGCTGCCCACGCGCCCGGTCGGCACGGGCAGCTCGCAGTAGGCCTGCCCGCGGCCCGAAATATCAACAGCAGCCATCACGAGCGTCTCGTCCATGGCAATCGCCGCGTCGGCAAAGCGCGTAATGCCCGCCTTGTCGCCCAGCGCCTGGCAAAACGCCTCGCCCAGCACGATACCCGTGTCCTCGACGGTGTGGTGCGCATCGACCTCCACGTCGCCCACCGCGTGCACCGTCAGATCGAACAGACCATGGCGGCCAAAGGCGTTGAGCATGTGGTCGAAAAACGGCACGCCGGTCGAGATATCGCACACGCCAGATCCGTCCAGGTCGAGCTTTACGACAATGTCGGTCTCGCCCGTCTTGCGGGTCACCTCGGCATAGCGGTCCATCTACATCTCCTCCTTCACCAGCGCGGCAAACGCAGCCAGCACCTCGTCGTTTTCCTGCGGGGTACCCACGGTAATGCGTAGGCAGTCCGCGAGCCCCGGCGCGTAGCTAAAGTCGCGCACCAAAATCGAATACTCGTCGCGCAGACGCTCGCGCACGTGCGTGGCATGCGGCGTGCGCACGAGCACAAAGTTCGCCGCGCTCGGCCACGCCTCCACGGGCAGACCCTCGGCAGCCATTGCGTGCAGGGCACACAGTTCGCGCTCGCGCTCGGATGCAACCTGTGCTACCACGGGTGCGTACGCATCGCGGGCACGCACGCAGGCAAGCGCGGCGGCCTGGCTCAGCACGTTAACCGAGTAGATCTGGCGAATTGCCGCAAACACATCGATGGCCTCGGGCGCCGCGATAACATAGCCCAGACGCGTGCCGGCGGCGCCGAACGCCTTGGACAGCGTATGCAGAATCACCAGGTTGGGATGCTCGGCGATAAGGCCTTGCGCCGTGGTTGCCGCGCCAAACGAATCGTCGGCAAACTCAACGTAGGCCTCGTCGACCATCACCATGCCGGGGCACGCATCGCACAGGGCCGCAACAAAGTCGAGCGGCGTCACATCGCCCGTGGGGTTATTGGGCGAGGTCACGATCGCCAGATTGCACTCGGGCGCCGCTGCGAGCACAGCCGCTTGGTCGAGCTCAAAGCTCGTCGGATCACGCCACACGTCGCGCACCTCGGTCTGGCACAGAGACGCAAAGAAGGCATACTCGCTAAAGCACGGCGGGCAGTTGAGCAGGGTCCGCCCGGCGCCGCCAAATGCCAGCAGGTAGTTATAGAGCAGCTCGTCGCCACCGTTTCCCACACAGATGTTCTCGCGCGTCACGCCATGCCAAGCGGCAAGCTCGTCGCGCAGGTCGTTGGACATGGGATCGGGGTAGCGGTTGAGCGGTGTGGCAGCCAGGGCGGCGTCGATCGCCTCGCGCACGCCGGCCGGCACGGGATAGGTGTTCTCGTTGGCCGAAAGGTTGATGCGCGTAGGCGTAAAGTTAGGATCGTAGGGCTCAATACCGGCCAGGTAAGGCTGGACGAGCTCCTTCATGCGGGGCGTCAGCTCGGCCATATTAGGCCTCCCCGCCGCTCGCGCCAGCGCCATCCGCGCCTGCGGCCGCGAGGTCAACGCCCTCGGCAACCGTCGCCACGGCGTCGCCCGGCCAGGCGACCTTGGTCAGGTCGGCCGCGGCCAGCGACTCGGCACTCACGGCACCCTCGCCCTGCTCCAGCACGCGGCGGCGCAGTGCGGCCGAAAGCGCGTGCGCCCACAGGCCCTCGGCCTCGGCCAGGCGCTGCGTCGCGGGAGCGTCGGAGAGCAGACCCTCGGGCGTATAGCAAATGACGCTCGAGCGCTTAACGAACTCTTCGACCGAAAGCGGGTTGGAGAACATGGCCGTGCCGCCGGTCGGCAGCGTGTGGTTGGGGCCGGCAACATAATCGCCAAGCGGCTCGGAGCTCCAAGCGCCCACAAAGATGGCGCCGGCGTTGCGAATGCCGCCAAGCAGGCCCATCGCATCCTTGCAGTGCAGCTCAAGGTGCTCGGGCGCCACGGTGTTCACGGCCTCGACGGCGGCAGCCATATCGGCGGCCACCACGATGGTGCCTTCGTTGTCGAGCGAAGCGCGCGTGATCTCGGCACGCGGCGACTGCGCCACCAGGATGTCGATGCCAGCCTCGACCTCGCGCGCAAACTGCTCGTCGCAAGTCACCAGATAGCAGGCTGCCAGCGGATCGTGCTCGGCCTGGGCCATCAGGTCTGCCGCGACCACCATAGGCTTGGCCGTGGCGTCGGCCAGCACGCAGACCTCGGAGGGACCGGCGACCATGTCGATTCCGACGTCGCCCGAGACAATCTGCTTAGCCGCGGCGACAAAAGCGTTGCCCGGGCCGGTGATCTTGTCGACGCGCGGAATGGTCTCGGTACCGTACGCCAGCGCGGCCACGGCCTGAGCGCCGCCCACCATATAGATCTCGTCCACGCCGCCGAGCTTGGCCGCCGCGAGCGTGTAGGGGCTGATCAGGCCGTCCTTTTGCGGCGGAGTCACCATGACCACGCGCTTGACACCAGCAACCTTGGCGGGAATGGCGTTCATGAGCACGGTGGAGGGATACTGAGCGCGACCGCCCGGCACGTAGATGCCGGCCGCCGCGAGCGGGGTCACCTTAACGCCGAGCATCGTGCCGTCCGCACGCGTGGTAAACCAGCTCTGCTCGACCTCGCGCTGGTGGAACTCGCGAATCTGGCGCGCGGCCTTCTCAAGCGCGGCGACAAAGGCCGGGTCAAGGCCTTCGAGCGCGGCATCAATCTGCTCCTGCGGCAAGCGGAAGCTCTGCAGCTCAACGCCGTCAAAACGCTGACAGTAATCACGCACCGCGGCATCCCCGTTGGCACGCACGTTGGCCACGATATCGCGGGCGGCGTCGATGATGTTTTGCGGCAGCACGCCCTTGCGGTTGAGCTGGTTGGTAACGAGGCGCTCACCGGGAGCAAGCTTGATGGTCTTCATATCGGTATCCCTTATCGGTCGAGGTTGTGTTCGAAAAACGAGAGA
The DNA here is from genome assembly GCA_900541245.1 of uncultured Collinsella sp. GTDB lineage: Bacteria > Actinomycetota > Coriobacteriia > Coriobacteriales > Coriobacteriaceae > Collinsella. The sequence continues at coordinate 2,940 of UQIS01000019.1, read as the reverse complement.
CCGGGCGGCGGCGCCAATCGGCCCGCAGCCCGTACGTTGGGGCGCCCGTGCGTGCTCGCGCTATTGCGCCGAACCCGCGACGGGCTCAAAATGCTTGTCCTTCACGGCCGCGGCCAGGCGATCTGCCAGATTACGCACGCGCGGATCCAAGCGAGCGGCACCCGGATTGACGAAGAAGCGCGCCGTGCAGTCCATAATGCGACCAGTAATAACCAGGTCGTTGTCACGCAGCGTGGCGCCCGTGGCGGTGATGTCTACGATACGGTCGGTCATGCCGACAATGGGGCCCAGCTCGATGTTGCCGTGCAGCGAAACGATGTCGGCGTTCACGCCGCGCTCGGCATACCAGGCGCTCGCGATGCGCGGGTACTTGGTGGCCACGCGAAGCGACCCGCGGCGGGCATAGTTGCGCTCGGCCTGGCCGGCGCGCCACGCGGGCTCCGCCTCGATAAAGGTGCACAGACCGTAGCCCAGATCGACCAGCTGCAGCAGGTTGAGGTCTGCCTCGATAAGCGAGTCCCAACCGCAGATGCCGCAATCGGCACCGCCGCAGCCCACAAAGGCGGGCGCGTCGCTGGGACGCACGATGACAAACTCGATATCGCCGACCGTGCCCTCGCCGGCACGCGTGTCGCGGCCGCGCACGATCAGGTGACGGCCGGGGTCGCGCAGCTCAGAGACGTCCAAGCCCGCGGCCTCGAGCACGTCGAGCGTGTCGGCCTTGAGCGAGCCCTTGGGCACGGCGATGCGCAGTGGACCCTCGGCGCCGCGGCCCACGGCATGGTCACCATCGGAAGCAGCGTCCTCGGCCGAGGTGCGCGCGGCCTCCAGACGCTCGAGCGAAAAGGCGAAGCCCGCCGCCGGTACCTCGATGCCGTCGCCAAATGCACCGGTAAAGATGGAGTCGTAGCGTCCGCCCGAACCGACCGGATCGGGCAAGCCGCCGGCATAGGCCTTAAAGACCAGGCCCGTGTAGTAATCAAAAGAGTTCATGATGGAGAAGTCGAAGGACAGCACCTGGGCGTCCTCGGGAGCCAGGCCCTCGACCAGGGCACGCAGCTCGCGCGTAAGCGGCGCGGTGATACCGGCAGCCTCCAGCAGCGCGTCCACGCGGTCGAGCACCTCGGCTCCGCCGTGCAGACGCGGCAGCTCGCTAATGGCGGCCTTGACGGCCTCGGACTCGGCGCTTGCCGCCACGCGGGCATCGAGGCCCACAAAGTCGTTGGCGTGCACGCAGCGCAGGGCCTCGGCGGCCAGCTCGCGATCCTCACAGGCCGCGAGCAACTCCTTAAATGGGCGTACGCTACCTGCGATAATGCGCGCATCGGGCAGCGCGAGCTTACGCACGGCCTCGGCCACGAGCGAGACAATCTCGACATCGCCCGCGGTATCGCCCGCACCGATGAGCTCAAAGCCCAGCTGCGTAAACTGACGCGAGCCACCGGCATTGCGCTGGCACTCGCGAACCACCGGCGCCTCGTAGCGAAGGCGTAGGGGCAGGTCGGCCGCGCGCATGCGGGTCGAAACCAGGCGCACGATCGGCAATGTGTTGTCAGGACGGACCACCAGCAGGCGGCCATCATCGTCAAAGAGCTTAAACGGCGTGTCCGCAATGCGGCCGCCCTCCTCGAGCGAACCCTTGTCCTCGAGCAGTGGCGTCTCGACCGGCAGGTAATGATGCTCCCTAAAGCAGCCCTTCACCGTCAGCGCAATCTCCTCGCGCGCCTGAGCCTCCTCGGGCAATATGTCCCGGAATCCCCACGGTGTGGCCGTCATCTGGTGAGCCTCCTCATGCTGTGTTTCATATAGAACGAAAGACCGGCATAGCTCCGCCGGTCTTCTGGGTACTTTAGCATACTAGAGTGTTTGCGGGGAGAATCGTCCTCCTCGGCTCACACCGTATTCATTTGGAAACATAGGAGCGGATTGTCGCAACCCAACCCCACCTAGACGCCAATCGCACGACGATACTCTGCCATTACCTGCGCATCGGCAGCTGCGGGGTCGGCAAAATAGCGCCCGTCATAGGTCTCGGCCGAAACAACTCCGCGATAGCCGCGTGCCACCAGCCTATCAAGGTCGGCGCGCATATCGCGGTCGCCGTCACCCCAGGCAAGATGCGTCGTGCCATCTGCCGCAACATCGACAAAATGCACGTGGGCGACATCATCGCCAAGCAGATCGAAATAATCGTCGATGGTATCCCCTGCCACCGCCATAGCGCCCAAATCCAGACACGCCTTAAGTGCCGGATGATCAACTGCCTCGATCATGCGCTTCGTGTCGGCCGCCGAGTTCACGATCATCGACTCAACCGGCTGTAGGGCCTCGAGCACCAGTCGCACGCCGCGCTCTCCCGCATGCTCGGCAATCGCACGCAGCATCGAGGCGCTGCGACCCCACGCGTCCTCGATCGGCTCGTTCAAAAATGCCCAGCCGCTCGAGACCATGACCTGCTCGGCTCCAAGTTCCGCCGCGATATCCACAACGTTCTTAAAGTACGCGAGCGTGCGGGCACGCGCCTCATTCCCGCGCGCCGCGATATTCCACGGCTTGGGGTTGTTCTGTTCGGGACAAAGCCCCACAATCCGAACCCCATACCGCTGCGACAGCTCCCGTACCCGCTCGAGCGAATCGTATCCATGGCAATCGACATACAGATGCATCGCCCCGGTCCAAAGCTCGCAACACGTATAACCCGAGGCCGCTGCCGAAGAAAAGAATTCCTCAAGGTCAAAATAACGATGGCTGATATTCATAACGGCAAGCTGGGGGTAGCTCATAATTACTCTCCAACCCAAACGGGGCCCCGTTCCATATAGAAGCGGGGCCCAATTACACAAACGTTATTTGCTCTTAGTAATCGAACTGGTGATAGTAGCGACGATACTTGAGGTTGTGCTTGGTGACCGTCTCGTAGTAGCGAGCCAGGCGGTCGGT
>UQIS01000018.1 GCA_900541245.1 uncultured Collinsella sp. | reverse complement strand
TTTCTTATTATATTTGCTTTGTGTCCGGTTCAAGTGATTGTTCTGAATTAATATCATTTTATGTGCTTGCTCAGCCGACCGCGCAGCCGCACACTGGGAACGTACCACGCACTTTACCTGCGTAAACAATGTGAGTGAAATATGAATCTCGATGGATACGCCCGCAGCCGTGTATACTAAACAGCTGTGTGAAACCAGGGGAGTATTCTGGCTGGACAAAATGCCTGCTTAATAGGGTTGTCAGGTAGTCCGGGCGAAATACAAGGCTGGGGAGCACGTCGTGTAAGTAGTGGTCCTCTAGGGGCGTACGCTCGGTGGTGTACGCATTGTCCCAAGACCACGCGAGAGTTGGGATCATATCTTGATCAGCATGATTCTCGGCCGCAAGATTGGCATGACCCAGGTTTGGGACGAGGACGACAACGTCGTTCCCGTCACGGTCATCCAGGCTGGCCCCTGCGCTGTCTCGCAGGTTAAAACTCAGGCAACCGACGGCTATGACGCCGTCCAGATCGGTTTCGGCGACATCAAGGCCAAGAACGTGAACAAGCCCATGGCTGGTCACTTCGCCAAGGCTGGCGTCGAGCCTGTCCGCTTCCTTCGTGAGGTCCGCGTCGAGAACGGCGAGGAGCACAAGGTCGGCGAGGTCGTCACCGTCGCTGATTTCGCTGATGTCGAGAAGGTCGACGTCATCGGTACCTCCAAGGGTAAGGGCTTCCAGGGTCGCATCAAGCGCTGGGGTCAGCGCCGCGGTCCTATGACGCATGGTTCTCACTTCCAGCGTCACCCCGGTTCTATCGGTCAGTGCGCCTATCCTGCGCGCGTCCTCAAGGGCGTCAAGATGGCCGGTCACATGGGTAACGAGCGCGTTACCGTCAAGAACCTTTCCGTTGTCCGCATCGATGCCGAGCAGAACCTCATCTTGGTCAAGGGCGCTGTCCCGGGTGCCAAGAATGGTCTCGTCGCCATCCGTATGGCCTAAGGGCCCAGCCCATTTAGCCCAGCGTCATACCAAGGAGAACACTTAAATGGCAAAGTTTGAAGTAAAGAACAGCGAGGGCAAGAAGGTCGCCGAGGCCGAGCTCGCCGCTGAGGTGTACGGCATCGAGCCGAACATCCACGTTATGCACCACATCGTCAAGTGCCAGATGGCCTCTTGGCGTCAGGGCACCCAGTCTGCTAAGGGTCGCTCTGAGGTTTCCGGTGGCGGCAAGAAGCCTTGGCGTCAGAAGGGCACCGGCCGTGCCCGCCAGGGTTCCATCCGTGCTGCCCAGTGGCGTCACGGTGGCGTTGTCTTCGCCCCCAAGCCCCGTTCCTACGCTAAGCGTATGAACAACAAGGAGGTCAAGCTGGCTATGCGCTCCGCGCTGTCCGCCAAGCTGGCCGATGGCGAGCTCGTGCTCGTCGACGACTACGGCTTCGAGAAGCCTTCCACCAAGGCTGCCGTCGCCATGCTCAAGGCTCTCGGCCTTGAGGGCAAGCGTCTGACCATCATCGTTCGCGATGAGGACGTCAACGCCTACCTGTCGTTCCGCAACATTCCTAAGACGTTCATCATCACCGCTGACGAGGCCAACACCTACGATCTCGTCAACAACAACGCTGTGCTGATGCCCGCCGACATCGCCGCTCACTTCGGGGAGGTGCTTGCATAAATGACCGCCCACGAGATCATCATCCGTCCGATCGTGTCCGAGCGTTCCTTCTCCGGCATGGAGCTGAACAAGTACACGTTCGAGGTCGCCAAGGATGCTAACAAGTATCAGATCAAGGACGCTGTCGAGGAGATCTTCGGCGTCAAGGTCGTTCGCGTGAACACCCTGACGGTCAAGCCCAAGACCAAGCGCGTGCGCTATGTCGCCGGCAAGACCCGTTCTTGGAAGAAGGCCATCGTCACGCTGGCCGAGGGCGACACCATCGAGGTCTTTGGCAACCAGGCCTAAGACTCGCTGCTGTTGAGTGAGCTCATGCCTCCCAAATAGGGGAGGCGGGAGCTCAAGGTTTTGGGCGTATTAAATGGACACGCCCGGAACCGTGTATACGTCCGGTGTCATCGCACCCGAGGCAGAACCTCGAATCCCTGTCTGCGATGGCTAACGGATTCCTATTGAAAGGGATTGTAATGGCTGTAAAGCACCTTAAGCCGACCTCCGCTGGTAGGCGTTGGCAGACGATCTCCGACTTCTCCGAGATCACCTGCACCAAGCCCGAGAAGTCTCTTCTCGAGCCCCTGCCCAAGAAGGCCGGTCGTAACAACAACGGCCGCATCACCACCCGCCACCAGGGCGGCGGCGTGAAGCGTCGTTACCGCGTGATCGACTTCAAGCGCAACAAGGACGGCGTGCCCGCCAAGGTTGCCACGATCGAGTACGATCCGAACCGTTCCGCTCGCATCGCTCTGCTGCACTACGCTGACGGTGAGAAGCGCTACATCCTGGCCCCCAAGGGCCTCGAGGTCGGTCAGACCATCATGTCCGGTTCTGACGCCGACATCAAGCCGGGCAACGCTCTGCCCCTCGCCGACATCCCCGTCGGTACGCTCATCCACGCCGTCGAGTTCCAGCCGGGCAAGGGCGCTGCTATCGCCCGTTCCGCCGGTAACTCCTGCCAGCTGATGGGTAAGGAGGGCAAGTACGCCATCGTCCGTATGCCTTCCTCCGAGATGCGCCGCATCCTCGTTACCTGCCGCGCCACCGTCGGTGAGGTCGGCAACGCCGATCACTCCAACATCGTCATCGGCAAGGCCGGCCGTAAGCGTCACATGAACGTGCGCCCGACCGTCCGCGGTACCGTCATGAACCCTGTCGACCACCCGCACGGCGGTGGCGAGGGCAAGAACCACACCTCTGGTCGTCCCTCCGTTACCCCCTGGGGTAAGCCGACGAAGGGCCTTCGTACGCGCAAGAAGAAGAAGGTCTCGAACCAGCACATCATTCGTCGCCGTAAGAAGTAATTTCGGATACCGAGTTTTAGGAGAAAGCACTTATGAGCAGAAGTCTCAAAAAGGGCCCGTTCGTGGAGACTCGCCTTCTCTCGCGTATCACCGCGATGAACGAGGCTGGCAAGAAGGACGTCGTGAAGACCTGGTCCCGCGCGTCCACCATCTTCCCCGAGATGGTTGGTCACACCATCGCCGTCCACGACGGCCGCAAGCATGTGCCCGTGTATGTTACCGAGTCCATGGTTGGTCACAAGCTCGGCGAGTTCGCGCCGACTCGTACGTTCCGTGGCCACAAGGCCAAATAGGGGGTTAACCGTAAATGGCAACTAAGTCTATTGAAACTGAGGCCACCGAGGTTCGCGCCGTTGCTAAGTACGTGCGTGTTTCCCCCAGCAAGGCCCGCCTGGTGGTCGATCTGATCCGCCGCAAGCCTGTCGCTCAGGCCTTCGACATCCTCCACTTCTGCGACCGCGCCGTCGCCGTGGATGTCGAGAAGGTTCTCCGTTCCGCCGTTGCGAACGCCGAGAACAACAACGGTCTGCGTGCCGACAACCTGGTTGTCGCCGCTGCCTATGTTGACGAGGGTCCGACGCTTAAGCGCATCCGTCCCCGCGCCAAGGGTTCCGCTTCTCGCATTCTGAAGCGTACTTCCCACATCACCGTCGTCGTTGCTCCTCGAAAGGAGGCGTAAAGCTGTATGGGTCAGAAAGTCTACCCCACCGGCTTCCGTCTTGGCATCACCGAGAACTGGCGCTCCCGCTGGTTCGCAGAGAAGGATTACGCTAAGATCCTCGGTAACGATCTCGAGATCCGCAAGTACCTCGAGAAGCGTCTTTCCCGCGCAGCTGTCTCCCGCGTCGAGATCGAGCGCGCTGGCGACAAGGTGAAGGTCATCATCCTCACCGCTCGCCCCGGCGTTGTCATCGGTAAGAAGGGTGCCGAGATCGATACCCTCCGCACCGAGCTCGAGAAGGTCGCTGGCGTCTCCAAGGGCCAGCTCTCCGTCGACGTTGTCGAGATCAAGCGCCCCGAGCTCGACGCCAACCTCGTTGCTCAGTCTATCGCCGAGCAGCTCGAGGGCCGCGTTGCCTTCCGTCGCGCTATGCGCAAGGCTGTCCAGTCCGCCCGCAAGGCCGGCGCTAAGGGCATCCGTATCCAGTGCTCCGGTCGTCTCGGCGGCGCCGAGATGGGCCGTCGTGAGTGGTACCGCGAGGGTCGCGTGCCTCTGCACACCCTCCGTGCCAAGATCGACTACGGCACGGCTGTCGCCAGCACCACCATGGGCGCTTGCGGCGTGAAGGTCTGGATCTACCTGGGCGAGAAGCTCCCGGGCCAGCCTGTTCCCAACCCTGCACTCGAGGGCTCTTCCCGTCCTCGTCGTCGTAACTCCGAGAGGAGGGGTCAGTAGTGCTTGCCCCTAAGCGTATTCTTCACCGCAAGGTGCAGCGTGGCTCCATGAAGGGCCAGGCCAAGGGTAATACCGAGCTGCATTTCGGCGAGTTTGGTATCCAGGCTCTCGAGGCCCATTGGATCACCAACCGTCAGATCGAGGCCGCTCGTATTGCCATGACCCGCTACATGAAGCGTGGCGGTCGTGTCTACATCACGATCTTCCCCGATAAGCCCATCACCAAGAAGCCTGCCGAGACTCGCATGGGCTCTGGTAAGGGTAACCCCGAGGAGTGGGTAGCCGTCGTCAAGCCCGGCCGCATCATGTTCGAGGTCAAGGGCGTGCCCGAGGAGGTCGCTCGCGAGGCTCTGCGTCTTGCACAGCACAAGCTTCCCATCAAGACCAAGATTGTTGCTGCCAAGAACGCTGAGCAGCGCATCGAGAAGGAGATGGCTGAGGAGGCCGCTCTCGAGGCCAAGTGGGCTGCTGAGGACGCCGCCGCCGCCAAGGAGGAGAACTAATGAAGCCCGCAGAGATTCGTGAGCTCTCGGACGCTCAGCTCGTTGAGAAGCTGAAGGAAATGCGCGCCGAGCTCTTTAACCTTCGTTTCCAGATGGCCACCAGCCAGCTGGACAACACCGCTCGCGTCAACACCGTGAAGAAGGACATCGCTCGCGTCCTCACGGAGCAGCGCGCCCGCGAGATCGCAGCGGAGAAGTCCGCTGTCGCCGAGTAGGACCTAAGGAGAGAACATGACTGATTCGCGTAACTCGCGTAAGGTCCGTACGGGTGTCGTTACCTCCGTCTCCGGTGCCAAGACCATTGTTGTCACCATCACCGAGCGCAAGCGTCACCCCAAGTACGGCAAGATGATGACCAGCTCCAAGAAGCTGCACGCTCACGACGAGGAGTGCACGGCTGGCGTGGGCGATACCGTCCGCGTTATGGAGACCCGTCCTATGTCCAAGATGAAGCGTTGGCGCCTCATCGAGGTCGTCGAGCGCGCTAAATAAGCAGTCGCTCTTACGACTTGTACGTTTCCGAAGATGTGCGTATGCCTGGCTTGCATACCACGGGCCGTATAAAGGCTGCGCACCTCTCTTCGGTTCTTAGTTCGGAGGAACATCTACCATGATTCAGATGCAAACCATGCTGAACGTCGCCGACAACTCCGGCGCTCGCAAGATTCGCTGCATCAAGGTGCTTGGCGGTTCCAAGCGTCGTTATGCAGGCATCGGCGATGTGTTCATCGGTGCTGTCCAGGAGGCTACCCCTGGCGCCAACGTCAAAAAGAAGGACGTTGTCCGTTGCGTCGTCGTTCGCACCGTTAAGGAGATCCGCCGCAAGGATGGCTCCTACATTCGCTTTGATGAGAACGCTTGCGTTGTCATCAACAACGATGGTTCGCCCGTCGGCACCCGTATCTTCGGGCCCGTCGCTCGCGAGCTTCGTGACAAGAAGTACATGAAGATCGTCTCGCTCGCTCCCGAGACCCTGTAGTTAGGGGAGATATATGTATATCAAGAAGGGCGATAAGGTCCAGGTTCTCTCTGGTAAGGATCGCGGCAAGCAGGGCGTTATCCTGCGTGCTCTCCCCGCCGAGAACAAGGTCGTTGTCGAGGGCGTTTCGGTCGTCAAGAAGGCCGTCAAGCCCAACGCTGCCAACCAGCAGGGCGGCATCGTTTCGCAGGAGGCTCCCATCGACGCCTCCAACGTCAATCTCGTTTGCCCCGAGTGCGGTAAGGTTACCCGCGTCGGTCACGAGAAGGACGGCAAGAACAAGCTGCGCGTCTGCAAGAAGTGCGGCCACAAGTTCTAAGCTGCCCGCAACATCAAGTTGCTAGCAAAGGCCCGGATGCCAAGGCACCCGGGCCTTTTTCTATCCCTACTCATTGGGGACAGACTTAAATGAGTACCCTAACTGGGTAAGCATAAATGAGCGGGTCGTGCTGTATAAATTGCTTGTGTGCGCGTTTATGCGCGTTAGATTGCGTTTAATTACGCACCTATGCGTATATATGCGCCGTTTACGGGGCAATAATGACCGTTTAGCGGTGAGATACGCAAAAACGCGCACAGACGCGCGTGTTTGTGCGAATATAGGGTTGTTAGAAATGAAGGACTTCCGATGACTTAGGAGGCACATCATGGCAGATTCCAAACAGGCTCCGCTCGACGCCGAAGCAGCCGCTAAGGCGGCATTCGCCTCGGTCCAGGATCAGCCGTTCCCCGACGATATTTTTACGGCTCCCGAGCTTCGTTGGGCTGTGATCGGGTGCGGCGTTATCGCCAACCAGATGGCCCAGTCTCTCGCTCTTGCCGGCCGCAAGCTTGCGGGCGTTGCCAATCGCACTCTGTCCAAGGCTCAAGCTTTTGCAGAGCAGTATGGCGTTGAGAAGGTCTATGAAACGGTCGAGGACCTCTACGCCGATCCGAACATTGACGCGGTCTATGTCACCACGCCGCACAACACGCATATCACCTACCTGCGCGCCGCTCTGTCAGCTGGCAAGCACGTGCTTTGCGAGAAGGCCATTACCCTCAACTCCGCCGAGCTCGACGAGGCGCGTGCCATCGCCGACGAGCACAACGTCGTCCTTATGGACGCCACCACGGTGCTTCACATGCCGCTGTATCAGGAGCTGCGCCGCCGCATGGATGCGGGCGACTTTGGTCGCATGAACCTCGCCCAGCTCAACTTTGGCAGCTATAAGGAGTACGGGGACCTGACCAACCGGTTCTACAACCGTAGTCTCGCCGGCGGCGCCATGCTCGATATTGGCGTGTATGCGCTCTCCGTTATGCGCCTCTTTATGGCGAGCCAGCCCGCTGAGGTTGTCTCGCTGGGCAACACCTGTGAGACCGGTGTCGACGTTGCGGGCGGCATTGTCTGCCGAAACGCCGAGCAGCAGCTGGGCGTGGTGAGCCTTACGCTCCACTCCAAGCAGCCCAAGCGTTCGGTCATTAGCTTCGACAAGTGCTATATCGAGGTCAACGATTATCCGCGCGCCGATCACGCGACCATCGTATGGACTGCGGACGGTCGCCGTGAGGAGGTCCACGCTGGCACCGAGGCATACGCTCTGTGCTACGAGATGGCCGACCTGGAGAAGGCCGTTGCCGGCGATGATTCGAAGTGCGAGCTTCTGGGCTATGCTTCTGATGTTATGGAGCTGATGACCAAGCTTCGCGCCGATTGGGGAGTCGTGTACCCCGAGGAGGAGTAAGCGATGCTTGCGGAAGATAGGCTCAACGCGATTGTGTCGATGGTGCAGCAGGCTGGCTCGGTAACGGTGCCCGAGCTTGCCGATGCCCTGGGCGTGACGGCCTCTACCATTCGACGCGACCTACAGACGCTCGACCGAGCGCACCGCATCGCCAAGGTGCACGGTGGCGCGACAAGTCTTGAGCGCGCGCACGTGACGCGCGACCTAACGATCAGTGAGCGCAGTGATCTCCATAACGACGACAAGGAGCGTATCTGCGCCCGCGCCGCGGCGCTCGTGGAGCCCGAGAGCTTTGTGTACATCGATTCGGGTTCGACAACGCTCAGACTCATCGAGCATCTTCCGCATCTCGAATCGGTCACCTATGTGACTGATTCCGTGCTCCATGCTCAGCATCTCGCTGTGCGCGGCATGCGCACCGTGGTGCTGGGCGGCGAGCTTAAACCCGAGACCGAGGCGCTCGTTGGCCCCGATGCTCTGGCAACCCTAGACCGCTACAACTTTAACTGCGGCTTTTGGGGTTCTAACGGCATTGCCGCCGAGCAGGGCTTTACGACGCCCGATATCGAGGAAGCGCAGGTCAAGCGTATCTCGATGCGCCATACCGCCAAACGCTTCGTAATCTCGGACGCCAGCAAATTTGGCATGGTGGCACCCGTCAAGTTCGCGGACTTCCGTGACGCAACGATTATTACCGCAGGCGATGTCCCCGCCAAGTACCGGGCAATGGACAACGTCATCACGGTCTAACAGCAGGGGACGGGCTAAGGCCAAAACCACCACAAAGGGGCCTGTCCCCATTGTGGTGGTTAGCAACGGAAACCGAGTAGTTTTCTCAATAGAAAAGCGGCAACGTCCATCACGGACGTTGCCGCTTTCGTTGTCTACCGGTTTTGTCTAAGTCTGTAACAACTGGACCGTTAAAAGTGGGCTAGGTGTTACAGATCGAGATACTTCCGAGCCGCGCCGTCCCTTTGTCTCAATCTGTAACATCTGGGACCGATTTTGCCGAGTTATTGTTACAGATTGAGATTTTTCCTTGAGAGGGATTCGAATGTCTCGATCTATAACAAATAGACCGGAAAATGGGTTCTAACTGTTACAGATCGAGACGTTTTGGGACTGTGGCTGGGCCATTGCGGCAAAACCACCACAAAGGTGCCTGTCCCCATTGTGGTGGTTTAGGGCTCCCAGGGGCAGGGGGCTTCGATGTGGATGTGCTCGCCGGTTACGGGATGCGTAAAGGACACGCTGTGGGCGTGGAGCATCAGGCCACAGGGGCGCGGCGTTCCGTACAGGTCGTCGCCAACCAGGGGATGACGCTCGCTCGCCAGATGCACGCGGATTTGGTGCTTGCGGCCGGTGAGCAACTCGACATCGATATACGAGCGCGTGGGCAGGCCACGGCGACTCTTAAGACGCTTGAGCACCTTGACGCGCGTCTGAGACGGCTTGCCGCTGGCGCCGACGCGCATCTTGCGGCTGTCGTGACGGTCGCGGGCGATGGGCTTGTCGATGAGCTTTTCGTTCCAGTCGATTTTGCCCTCGGCGAGCGCCAGATAGTGCTTTTCGAATGCGTGGTCGATGACCATCTGGTCAAAAGCGGGCTGCGTCTGCTTGTCGAGCGAGAACAACACCACGCCGGTGGTGTCGCGGTCCAAGCGGTTGAGCGGTTGCATGTCGGTCGCGGCAAAGCCGTCGCCCATCGCCAGCAGCAGGTCGCTGGCGTAGTCGGTAAGTGTGCGCTCGCCGGTGCCGTCACCGTGGACGATCATGCCGGCAGGCTTATCGATGGCCATGAGCCAGGCGTCGCAGTAGAGGACTTGAGGTTCTTCGTTCACGTGTAAGCCTTTCGGTTAGCTAATTCCCACAAACATGCAGCCCGAGGTGGCGCCGCGCAGGCGGGCGGCGGGCTTGCGGCCGGCTTGAGCCGCCTCGACGGCGCGACGGACGCGAGCGACGGCACGGCCAATCTCATCGGCCTCGAGCAGGGTTCCGTCGACCATAAGACGACGGACGCCGGCGTCGAGCAACTGCGGTACCTGCGGCGTGAGGTCGATGGGGTGGGCGTCGTACAGGCGTGAGCGGCCGTGGATGTCGGTACGCACCGGCATGATCTTGCCGTCGATATTCTTGAGCGAGAGCTTGCGGGCACGCAGGCGGCAGTTGGCACAATCGTGGATACAGCCGTTGGCAACCTGCAGAATGCAATGCTCGCTTGTCATGACGCGCGGGCGGCCAAAGACGGTGATGCCCAGAGCCGCGGGCGCGGCGGCGCCGAGCGAGACAATCTCGTCGAGTGTGATCTCGGGCGAGAGCCAAAACGCACCGGCTCCGCGCTCGGTAAGCGCCTCCATGCAGGGCGTGTTGTGCACCGGCAGGCAAGAGCGAATCTCGGCCGTGGCGCCAACCTGTGCGGCCAGGGCAAGCTCAGAGATGTTGCCAATAGCGACCGTGGCGCCGGCAACAACCCACGGGTCGACGCGTACGTGGTCAACGGCGCGGCAGACCTCGTCGAGCACGGGTACGATGCCCTGCTCAAATGCATCGGCGGGGGAGAGCTCGGCCGCATTGAGCGCGTCGGTGGCCATGTAGATGCGCGTGGCGCCCTCGGCGCGAGCTGCCTCGGCGGCTTCGAGCGTGGTGACGGTGGCGCAGATCTGCGGCTCATCGCGGTAATGCTCGGGCATGGCGCGCGTACATTTGTCGCGCACCGGAATCTCGAGCGTTTTCGCGCGCTCCTCGTACGGCGCCAGAATGGCCTCTTCCAGCGCCTTACAAGCGGCGGCGCGCACCTTGTGCACGGCGGAAAAGCCCATACCGCAGCCGGCGTCGAGCGAAACGTCAAAGCTTGCGGCCTCAAAGGGAGAGGAGCCCATGCGCCCGACGTGCTCAACCAGATCGGATGCCTCGACGGCGCGGGTCTTGGCAGCCTCGACGGTAAAGCCCGTGGCCGTGGCCGTAAGCGAAGGATCGTCGCAACAGGTGAGCGTAACGGCAAACGGCTCGCCCAGACGCGCCACAACGGACACGTCTACGGCGCGGCGGCGCAGCACATCGCGCTTGAGCGCGGCGCCGGCGGCGTCAATGGCGCGCTGGCTTCGAATCACGCGCACGCGGCAGCCCTCGGGCATGCTACGGGGCACGCGACACTCGATAACATCGCCGGCAGCGGCATCATCGGCGGCAATGGTGGTCAGGAACTGGTCAAACTCGTTATCGTGGCGAAGCTCCAGCAGGTCGCCCTTGCCCACGGGCTCAAACAGCTCAATGCGGGCGATGGCGGCGCGGCGACGGCGATCGTCGGGCTTGAGTCCGCGTACATCGCGGTTGGCCAGGCGGCTGCCCAGCACCGTGCCCACAATCTGGCCGCGGTTGTTGGAGCGCTCGTAGCTCATCATCTCGTCGCCCGAGGTACCGTCTTGGTAGGCGTGCGTAAAGTCGCGGTTAAAGCAGCGCTTGAGCTGTCGCTGGCGGGCGGCATCCTCATCCTTAGAGGTCGAAACATCGGCAAGCATGTCATCAATCTGATGACGGTACACGTCGACGATGGAATACACGTAATCGGGGGCCTTCATGCGGCCCTCGAGCTTGAGCGATGCGGCACCGGCGTCATACAGACGGCGAACAAGCTGCGATGTGTTGGTGTCGCGCGGGCACAGCGCGCGCTCGCGACCGGCAGGGGAGAGCGAGCGGCCGTTCTCGTCAATTAGCTCGTAGGGTAGGCGGCAGGGCTGGGCGCACATGCCGCGGTTGGCCGAGCGACCAGCCATGGCAAAGCTCGACAGCAGGCACAGACCCGAGTAGCAAAAGCAGATGGCACCGTGGCTAAAGACCTCGAGGTCCACATCGGGTGCGGCGTCGTGGATAGCGGCGATCTCGTCGATGGAGAGCTCGCGCGAGAGGGTCACGCGGTCGGCGCCCTGCTCGCGGCACCAAAGCGTTCCGCGGTCGTCATGGATGTTCGCCTGGGTCGAGATGTGCGTCTCGATGCCGGGCATGGCGCGCTTGACCTCAAAGAACAGACCCCAGTCCTGGATAATGAAGGCATCGGCGCCCAGCGTGGAGCAGCGATGGATGAGTTGCAGCGCATCGCTCATCTCGGACTGCTTGATGACGATGTTTACCGTGACGTAGACGCGCGACCCGGCTAGATGCGCGGCACGGCAGGCCTGCTCAAAGGCCTCGTCGGTAAAGTTGGTTGCCTTGCGGCGGGCGTTGAAGCTGCCCATGCCGCAGTAGATGGCGTCTGCCCCGGCAGCGAGCGCGGCGGCAAAGGGCTCCGGGCCTCCGGCGGGGGCCAAGAGCTCGGGTCTGCGGTTGGTGGTTCGACTGGCGGTTGCGGTCATATCCTGCCTTTCAAAATGCTCAGATAATCAAAAGTATAGTGGCGCCGTTGCGGCAGGCGATGCCCGTGCTCCAAGCGGGATAAAGTCTTCAGCAGCTTGGGCTGGCTGACCCCGTGGAGAACCGTTCAGCTGCCAACGGGCGCCGTTGGGCGATAAAATATTCTCGCAGCGTGATAATTATCTTGCATCGCGCGGAAACCTTGAGTACTATCCCAATCAAGCGCGGTGTTCAGACCGAACTGTGCCTCCCGGTGCGAACGCCGCGCTCACACTCTCTATCTGATCGTAAGGAGAAAAACATGAGCAAGACCGTCGTGTCTTCCGATAACGCACCCGCAGCCATCGGCCCGTATTCCCCTGGTATCCAGACCGGCAACATGGTGTTTCTGTCCGGCCAGCTGGGCATCGATCCCGCAACCGGCAAGATGCCCGAGGGCGTTGAGGCCCAGGCTAAGCAGTCCCTTGCTAACGTCGAGGCCCTGCTGACTGCCGCCGGCGCCACCTTTGCCGATGTCGTCAAGACCACGGTCTACCTGGCCGACATTGCCGACTTCGCTGCCGTGAACGAGATTTACGCCTCCAAGTTCGAGGCTCCGTTCCCCGCGCGCAGCGCTTTCCAGGTTGCCGCCCTTCCGGCCGGCGGTCTGGTCGAGATCGAGGTCGTCGCCGCTCTCTAAGGCGTTGGCCACAACTAAACATGACATGCAAAAAGACCCTGCAGCGCGTGCGAGCTGCAGGGTCTTTTGTCAAGTGACGGATCGCTTGTGGAGCCGCGCTCCATTTTGCTCGTTAGCCCTCCTTGCGAACTTTTTGCAGGTAGCGGTAGACGCTGGGCTCCGAGATGCCCAGCGAGGTGGCGGCGCAGGCCACGGCGCCCTTGAGCATGAACACCCCGTTGCCGTTGAGGTGGCGAATGACATCCACGCGGTCGCTCTGACCAAGCGACGCTACATCCAGCCCGCGCGCGCTCAGCAACTCGGCAATGCTGCGGTCGATGAGCTCCTGTGTGGACTCCGAAAGGCTTTCGACCTCGATAGGGGCGGGCTCCGTGCGCGTCGGCGCCGCGTCGAAGCACGCCATGAGCTGCTGCGCCATGGCGTTGATGGAGCGCACGGTCGAGAGGTCGGTGTTAACGCAGAGCATACCGACGATCTCGTCATTCTCGCGGATAAAGTACGTCGCTGACTCCAACGTCTTGCCTCCGGCGCCGCGGCCCTCGTAGCCCGTAATAAACGGCAGGTCGCGATACTTGGCGTCGTGCATGATCTTGAGCGCCAGATCGGTGGCGGGGCCGCCGACCTTGCGGCCGCTCACGATGCCGTTGCGAATATCGACGATGGCGTGGTCGGGATCCGAGAAATCGTGCAGCACGATTTCGCTGTTTTTGCCGAGTATCTGCTCCAGAAAATCGACCATCGGCAAAAAGCGGCGTACGGTCTCGTTCACGGGCAACTCCTTTGGGTGAAATCGGAAATGTTCATAACAATTTTTTCTCATGGTAACACGCTGCCCATCATCTCGTATATCCGCAGGTACATTGCGTAATGCAGACGAACGGTAGGAATTTAGCGGTAAACGGTTGACCAAAAGAAATGTTAGATGTTATTTTGACCAGACACTTTCCTGACCTGCGGAAATGCGTAATTTCAGCTGAAGAATAGTCTGATAACAAAAAATTATTATTGAGAATGAGAATCATCTTTAATACGATATGCAATGAAGGCACAACCTCAACCCCGCACTGCGTCACAATAGAGCGTTAGATGCGAAAACAACTACTTCGAGGATTGGTGGTCAAATGACCCAGGAGACGGTTACGAACGGCACTGAAGCCCTGTTCACTCGCGAAGGCATGCCTCCCGTTAAGGAAATGATCCCGTGTGCCCTTCAGCACGTACTGGCATCGTTTGCCGGCATCATTACCCCGGCGGTCATCATGGCCGGCGTCTACGGCTTTAATAGCCAGCAGAGCACCGACATCATCCAGGTCGCGCTCATTCTTTCGGCGATCGATACGGCCCTTCAGGCCTTCGCTCCCTTCCGTCGCATCGGCGGCGGCCTGCCCATCGTCATGGGCGTTTCGTTCGCGTTCCTGCCGGCCCTGCAGGCCATGGGTGCCTCGGGCTTTAGCTTTGGTGCACTGCTGGGCGGCGAGATCGTCGGCGGCGCCGTCGCGGTCCTCTTTGGTCTGGCCTACAGCAAGATCAAGTGGCTGTTCCCGCCCGTCGTGACCGGTACGGTCATCTTCTCCATCGGCGTTTCGCTGTATCCCACGGCCGTCAAGTATATGGCCGGCGGTATGGGTACGCCGCTATGGGGCACCCCGCAGGCCTGGTGCGTCGCTCTTATCACCTTCGCCGTGGTCTTTGCGCTCGCCAACTTTGGCAAGGGCACGCTCAAGCTGGGATCCGTGTTCTTTGGCATGATCGTTGGCATGATCGTCTCCATCCCCTTTGGCATGATCGACTTCTCCAGCGTCGCCACCGCTCAGGTCTTCGCCCTTCCCAAGCTCATGCCCTACGCGCTCGAGTTTGATCCCGAGGTCTGCATTACCCTCGCCGTCGTGTTCCCCATGGTTGCTATCCAGGTTATCGGTGACGTCTCCGCCGCCTGCCTGGGCTCCATCGACCGTATGCCCACCGAGCGCGAGCTCTCCGGCGCCATCGTGTCCCAGGGCCTTACCTCTATGGTCGGCGGCCTGCTGGGCGGTCTTCCCACCAGCGCCCTTGGCCAGAACGTGGGCATCATCTGCTCCAACAAGGTCGTCAACAAGTGGGTCTTTGTGATCATCGCGGCCGTCTTTGCCATCGCCGGTCTGTTCCCGCAGCTCTCTGCCGTCCTTTCCGCTATCCCGCAGCCCGTCATCGGCGGCGCGACCGTCGGCGTCTTTGGCACCATCACCATGAACGGCGTGCGCATGTTCACCCGCGAGGGCCTCACGCAGCGCACTACCACTATCGTCGGCACCTCCGTCGTCTTTGGCCTGGGTATCTGGATGGCCAGCGGTTGCCTTGCCGGCGAGGGTATGCCCGCCTGGGTGTCCACCGTCATCGGCTCCAATGCCGTAACCCCCACCGCCATCATGGCCATTGTCCTTAACCTGATCCTTCCGCAGACGCCGGTCGTGGCTCAGCACATCGATGCTGCCAAGGACGCTGCCGTGGATCTGGTCTTGCCCGAGAGCAAGAAGTAACCAATTCGGTGCTATTCGTCGGCGGACGCATCGCCTCGTCCGCCGACGCCATGCGGCGCCAAGCCGCACTTCAAAGGGTTTGTCCCTTTGGTGAAGCGTTGACGGGAGAGGGCCCGTTTCCGGTGTAGGCCGGCGCTTCGCACTCCGCCATGTCAGAGGTGTCAAACCCCGCCTCTGATGTTGAAGGGAGCATCCATGCTTCTGGTCGCTAACGGTTCCGTCTTTACCCGCAACGCTCAGACCCCGTTCATTCCAAACGGTGCGGTCGCCATTGACGGAGATACGATCGTCGAAGTGGGCCCCGAACGCGAGCTCAAGGCCAAGTACCCGGATGCCGAGTACGTCGATGCCCGGGGCAGCCTCATCATGCCCGGACTCATCAACTGCCACACCCACATCTACTCGGGTCTGGCCCGCGGCCTTGCCATTAAGGGCTGCAACCCCACCAACTTCCTGGAGAATCTCGAGCAGCAGTGGTGGAAGATCGACGACAATCTGACGCTCGACGGCACCAAGGCCAGCGCCTATGCCACGATTTTGGACTCTATCCGCGATGGCGTCACCACGATCTTCGATCACCATGCGAGCTTCTGCGAGATCCCGGGAAGCCTCTTTACCATTAAGGATGCAGCTCAGGAGCTGGGCATGCGTTCGTGCCTGTGCTACGAGGTCTCCGATCGCCGTGGCCAGGAAAAATGCGACCAGGCCATTGCCGAGAACGCCGAGTTTGCCCAGTGGGCCGCCAAGGAGCGTCGCGATAACGACAACCACATGATCGCCGCCATGTTTGGCGGACATGCCACCTTTACGCTTTCGGACGAGACCATGGACAAGATGGCCGAGGCCAACAACGGCCTGACCGGCTTCCACATCCATGTGTGCGAGGGCATGAACGACGTGTGGGATTCCCGCCTCAACCGCGGTGGCATCAGCCCGGTCGAGCGCCTGCTGCAGCACAACCTGCTGGGTCCCGACACCATGCTGGGCCACTGCATCCACGTGACGCCTGCCGAGATGGATATCGTCAAGGAGTCCGGCACCTGGCTCGTCAACAACCCCGAATCCAATATGGGCAACGCCGTGGGCTGCGCCCCTGTGCTCGAATTCTTCCGCCGCGGCATCCCTGTGTGCATGGGTACCGACGCCTACACCCACGATATGCTCGAGAGCCTTAAGGTCTTCCTGATCATTCAGCGCCACAACGCCGCTATGCCCAACGTGGGCTGGTGCGAGGCCATGACGATGCTGTTCGAGAACAACGCCAAGATGGCCAGCAAGTACTTCGATCGCAAGCTCGGTGTGCTCGAGGCCGGCGCTGCCGCCGACGTCATCGTTATGGACTACAAGCCCTTTACGCCGCTGAGCGAGGAGAACATCGACGGCCACATGCTCTTTGGCATGATGGGCAAAAACTGCCGCACCACCATCATCAACGGCCGCGTCCTGTACAAGGATCGCGAGTTCGTTGGCATTGATGAGGACAAGATCAACGCGTGGACCATGGCCGAGTCCAAGAAGCTCTGGAGCACGCTCAACGATCGCACCTACTAATTACAAGTAGATTCACGCGCGCCGGATGTTTCGCCGCATCCGACGCGCGTATAGGCGACCTCCGCGGGGTCGCCGGCGCTGTGCTAGCGCTACACCGTATTTGCGCCCGCCGCGCGGTCTCGCCGGGCGTTACAGAGAGGAGCTCACTATGAGCGACATCATGAGGCCGATCCCGTTTTCGCAGCTGATGAACTGGATCATCGAGGAGCATAAGACTCAGGACGCCATCTTTGGCGTGCGTAAGATGGTCACGACCAATCAGGAGGGCGCGCTTCCCATTTTTGACGAGCGCATCGAGACTCCGTTTGGTCCGGCCGCCGGTCCCAATACGCAGCTTGCCCAGAACATCGTGGCATCCTACGTGGCCGGTTCCCGCTTCTTTGAGCTCAAGACCGTCCAGGTTATGGACGGCGAGGAGCTCTCCAAGTGTGTGAACAAGCCCTGCATTGTGGCGCAGGACGAGTGCTACAACTGCGAGTGGTCGACCGAGCTCGAGGTTCCGCAGGCCTTTGCCGAGTACGTGAAGGCATGGTTTGCCTGCCACCTGATCGCTCGCGAGTACGGCCTGGGCAGCCCGGACGGTTTTGTCTTTAACATGTCCGTGGGCTATGACCTGGAGGGCATTAAGAGCCCCAAGGTCGACGCCTACATCGAGGGCATGAAGGACGCCAGCGGCTCTGACGTCTGGAACGAGTGCCGCGCATGGGCGCTCGCCAACCTGGACAAGTTTGAGCATGTCGATGCCGCGTTTGTCGAGTCCATCCCGGCGCGCGTCTCCAACTCCATCACCGAGTCCACCCTGCACGGCTGCCCGCCGGCGGAGATCGAGCGCATCGCGACCTATCTGATCACCGAGAAGGGCCTCAACACCTACATCAAGTGCAACCCCACGCTGCTGGGCTATGAGTTTGCCCGCCAGCGGCTGAACGAGCTGGGCTTTGATTACATCGTCTTCGATGACACGCACTTCCGCGAGGACCTGCAATGGGCCGACGCCGTGCCCATGTTCGAGCGCCTGATTGCCCTGTGTGCCGAGCGCGGCCTGGAGTTTGGCGTCAAGCTGACCAACACGTTCCCCGTCGACGTGACGAGAAACGAGCTGCCTTCCACCGAGATGTACATGTCGGGCCGTTCGCTGTTCTCGCTGACCATCGAGGCCGCCCGTCGCATTACCGAGCAGTTCGATGGCAAGCTGCGCATCAGCTACTCCGGCGGTGCTACGGTCTACAACATCCGCGCCCTGTACGATGCCGGCATTTGGCCCGTTACCCTGGCGACCGACGTGCTCAAGCCCGGTGGCTACGAGCGCTTTAGCCAGATGGCCGGCGAGTTTACCGACCTGGATGGCAAGCCGTTCGCGGGCGTCTCGCTCGAGGCCGTGACCGCGATCCAGGTCGACTCGCTCACCAACCCGCTCTACAAGAAGCCGCTGCGCCCGCTGCCCGACCGCAAGGTCGCCGGCAAGAGCCCGCTTTCCGACTGCTTTACCACGCCGTGCCGCACGAGCTGCCCCATCCAGCAGGATATTCCCGCCTACCTGGCGGCTGTTGACGAGGGCCGCTACGAGGACGCACTCAACATCATCATCGAGCGCAACGCCCTGCCGTTCATCACCGGCACCATCTGCCCGCATCCCTGCGGCCGTGCCTGCGAGCGCGCATTCTACGAGCCCGAGGGCGCCCAGATTCGCGCCAGCAAGCTCAAGGCCGCCCGCGAGGCCATGACCGCCGTGCTGCCCAAGCTGCGCGCCCAGGCCATCGCCAACGACGGCGAGCGCAACGTTGCCGTTATCGGCGGCGGCCCGGCCGGTCTGGCGACGGCGTTCTTCCTGACGCGCGCCGGCGTGCCCGTCACCATCTTCGAGGCCCGCGACTCTCTCGGCGGCGTGGTCCGTCACGTGATTCCCGAGTTCCGTATTGCGAGCGACGATATCTCCCACGATGCCGAGCTCTGCCTGGCCTTTGGCGCCAAGGTGCAGCTCAACGCTCGCGTGGATTCCATTGAAGAGCTCAAGGCCCAGGGCTTTACCGACGTGGTCGTGGCCACCGGTGCCTGGATGCCCGGCTCTGCGGGCTTGGGCGAGGGTGCCGAGCTCGACGTGCTGGAGTTCCTCGAGACCGCCAAGAAGGGCGAGAAGCTCGAGCTGGGCGAGGACGTCGTGGTCATCGGCGCCGGCAACACCGCCATGGATGCTGCCCGCGTGGCCAAGCGCCTGGCTGGTGTGAAGAACGTGCGCCTGGTGTATCGCCGCACCAAGAAGCAGATGCCCGCCGACGAGGAAGAGCTTGATCTTGCTCTTGCCGACGGCGTTGAGTTCTGCGAGCTGCTGGCGCCCAAGGCACTCAACGGCGCCGTGCTGACCTGCGACGTTATGGAGCTTGGCGAGCCGGATGCAAGCGGCCGTCGCAGCCCTGTCGCCACGGGCGAGACCGTCGAGCTTCCCGCCACCACGGTGATCTGCGCCGTGGGCGAGGGCATCGATGCCAGCCTGTACGATGCCGCGGGCGTCGAGCACGACCGTCGCGGCCGCCTTGCCGCCACCTCCACCGGCGTCGAGGGCGTCTGGGCTGCGGGCGACTGCCGCCGCGGTCCTGCCACCGTTGTCGAGGCCATCGCCGACGCCGCCGAGGTCGCCCGTGCCATCGCCGGTGTGGACTTTAACAAGTACGCCGACTGCAACGAGCAGGCCGGCCGCGAGGACACCTGCTACGAGCGCAAGGGGTCGCTGTGCCGCGACAAGCGCAACTGCACCAAGACCCGCTGTCTGGGCTGCGGCTCGGTGTGCGAGGTCTGCTGCGACGTGTGCCCCAACCGCGCCAACGTGGCAATTAAGGTGCCGGGCCTGGCCAAGCATCAGGTCGTCCACATCGACGGCATGTGCAACGAGTGCGGCAACTGCGCCGTGTTCTGCCCCTACCAGGAGGGTCGTCCCTACAAGGACAAGCTCACCCTGTTCTGGAGCGAGCAGGACATGGAGAACTCCGAGAACGAGGGCTTCCTGGCCGTGGACGAGGATCACTTTAAGGTCCGCGTCGCCGGCACGGTCCGCACCGTCTCGGTCGATGCCGTCAACACCGGCCTTCCCGAGGCCGTCCGCCTGACCATCAAGGCCGTGCGCGACAACTATCCGTACCTTCTTAAGAAATAGGCGAGTCTCTTATGGCCAAATCCATTCAACATAACGTGGCCTACGTTGCCTGCGGAAGTGGTTGCGCCTCCGCAGGCGGCGACGCCCGCTGCAGCGAAGGCTGCATTGGCTGTGGCGCCTGCGTCACGGCCTGCCCCCACGGCGCTATTGCGCTGGTCGATGGCATCGCCCGCGTGGATCGCTCCAAGTGCACGGGCTGTGGCCTGTGCGGCATGGCGTGCCCGCAGCGCGTGATTGCCTTCGTTCCCGGCTACCAGAACATTCTGGTGCGCTGCAACAACACCGATAAGGGCGCCATTGCGCGCAAGATCTGCGATACGAGCTGCATCGGTTGCGGCATGTGCGCCAAAAAGTGCCCTGCCGGCGCTATCCGCATCGAGGACAACTGCGCCCATATCGACGGCGTGGACTGCCTGTCGTGCGGCATGTGCGCCGTCGTCTGCCCTCATGGCGCCATCCACGACCGCACCGGCATCGCCGCCGGCGTGTAGAAGGGAATCACCATGGCACAGGAATTCACTTTTACCGTTAACGGCGTCGAGCGCACGACGACCCAAAACAAACCGCTGCTGCGTTACCTGCGCGACGACCTGCATATCCATTCCGCCAAGGACGGCTGCTCCGAAGGTGCTTGCGGTACCTGCACCATCCATGTGGACGGTGCGGCCGTCAAGGCGTGCGTGCTGACCACCGCTCTTGCCGCCGGCCGCAACATTGTGACCGTCGAGGGCCTGCCCGAGGACGTGCGCGAGGCCTTTGTGTACGCCTTTGGCGCCGTGGGCGCCGTGCAGTGCGGGTTTTGCATTCCCGGCATGGTCATGGCGGGTGCAGCGCTCATCGCCGAGGACCCCGAGCCCACCGAGGAGCAGATCAAGTACGCCATTCGCGGTAACGTGTGCCGCTGCACCGGCTACAAAAAGATTATCGAGGGTATCTCGCTGGCCGCTGCGGTGCTCCGCGGCGAAAAGCAGATTGACGAGGACCTGGAGCGCGGCGATGACTACGGCGTGGGCAAGCGCGCCTTCCGTATTGACGTGCGCAAGAAGGTGCTCGGCGAGGGCAAGTATCCCGACGACATCGACGAGCTCGATCAGCCGGGCCTGACCTACGCCAGCGCCGTGCGCTCCAAGTATCCGCGCGCTCGCGTGCTCTCCATCGATACCGCCAAGGCCGAGGCCCTGCCCGGCGTGGTGGGTATCCTGCGCGCCGAGGACGTGCCGGTTAACCAGGTCGGCCACCTTATCCAGGACTGGGACGTCATGATCGCAGCGGGCGATATCACCCGCTGCGTGGGTGACGCCATCGTGCTGGTGGTCGCCGAGGACGAAGCGACACTCGAGAAGGCCAAGAAGCTCGTAAAGATCGATTACGAGCCTCTGGAGCCTGTGCGCAACATCGCCGAGGCCAAGGCCGCCGACGCACCGCGCCTGCACGACAGCTTCTTTGCCTTTGGCAACACGGTGGAGCTCAAGGACAACGTGTGCCAGAGCCGTCACGTGACGCGCGGCGATGCCGCCAAGGCGCTGGCGGAGAGCGCATTTACCGTGACGCAGCGCTTTACCACGCCCTTTACCGAGCATGCCTTCTTGGAGCCCGAGTGCGCCGTTGCCTTTCCGTACAAGAACGGCGTCAAGGTGCAGTCGACCGACCAGGGCGCCTACGATACGCGCAAAGAGTGCGCCCATATGTTTGGCTGGGATAGCGAGCCCGAGCGCGTGGTCGTCGAGACCATGCTCGTGGGTGGCGGCTTTGGCGGCAAGGAGGACGTGTCCATCCAGCACCTGGCTGCGCTCGCCGCATACAAGTTCCAGCGTCCCGTGAAGTGCAAGCTCACGCGTGCCGAGTCGCTTGCCTTCCATCCCAAGCGTCATGCCATGGACGGCACATTTACGCTGGGTTGCGACGCCGAGGGCAACTTTACCGGTCTGGACTGCGAGATCAACTTTGACACCGGCGCCTACGCGTCGCTGTGCGGTCCGGTGCTCGAGCGCGCCTGCACGCATGCCGTTGGCCCCTACAAGTACCAGAACACCGACATCCGCGGCTTTGGCTACTACACCAACAACCCGCCCGCCGGCGCGTACCGAGGCTTTGGCGTGTGCCAGTCCGAGTTTGCGCTCGAGAGCCTGATCGACCTGCTGGCCGAGAAAGTCGGCCTGGATCCGTGGGAGATCCGCTACCGTAACGCTATCGAGCCGGGCGAGGTTCTGCCCAACGGCCAGATTGCCGACTGCTCCACGGCGCTTAAAGAGACACTGCTCGAGGTCAAGGATGCCTACTATGCGCATCCCGGACACGCCGGTATCGCCTGCGCCATGAAGAACGCCGGCGTGGGCGTGGGTCTGCCCGATGCCGGCCGCTGCAAGATTCGCGTCGAGGATGGCCGCGCCGTGGTCTACGCCGCCACGTCCGACATCGGCCAGGGCTGCAACACCGTCTTTTTGCAGGACGTTGCCGAGGCATGCGGTCTGCCGCTGAGCTGCATTGCCAACGGCGAGTGCTCCACCGAGAACGCTCCCGACTCCGGCACCACGTCTGGCTCGCGTCAGACGGTCGTGACCGGCGAGGCCGTGCGCGGTGCCGCCTTCCTGCTGCGCGATGCCATGCTTGACATCGAGGCCGGCAAGCCTGCGCCTACCGCCCCGGTGAGTGCCCATGGTGACGGCGTCAAGATCGAGTACGACGACGGTCGCGCCTATCAGCTGCGCACGCAGGAGCTCGTCGCCGGCCAGGGTATGCATCCTCAGGATCCCGCGGCTGCCATCAAGGCGCTCGAGGGATGCGAGTTTGGCTACGTGTACCTGGAGCCGACCGACAAGCTGGGCGCCGACGTTCCCAACCCCAAGAGCCACATCTGCTACGGCTTTGCCGCGCATGTGGTCATTTTGGACGACGACGGCCGCGTGAGCGAGGTCTATGCCGCGCACGATTCCGGCAAGGTGGTCAACCCCATCTCCATCCAGGGTCAGATCGAAGGCGGCGTGCTCATGGGTATGGGCTATGCGCTTACCGAGGATTGGCCGCTCAAGGACTGCGTGCCCCAGGCAAGGTACGGCACGCTCGGACTGTTCCGTGCGCCCGAGATCCCGGATATCCACGCCATCTACGTGGAGAAGGACGAGCTGCTGCCCGTGGCATACGGCGGCAAGGGCATCGGCGAGATCGCAACGATCCCCACGGCGCCCGCCGTGCAGAACGCCTATCGCGCATTCGACGGCAAGCTGCGTCCGGATCTGCCCATGGTGGATACGCCATACAGCCGCGTCCGCAACCGCGGGTAGGGTAGGGTGCGGACAGTCATTACTGATGGGCCGTCCGCGCTCAACATCAACTGCATATGCTGCGCCTCTGGCCCCAGCTCCATCGCGAGCCGGGGCCTTTTGTTTGGAGCGCCTCCGCATGCGGAAACTGCGTCCCGGATTTGGCGCTCAGAATGGGATGCGCTTTCCTTTTGAGCCTCTAGCGGAAAGCGTGTCCCGGAATTTGGCTCCAGAGTGGGATGCACTTTCCGGTTGGAGCTTCAAACGGAAAGTGCATCCCGGAATCCGCGCCTGGAATGGGACGCACTTTCCGGAACAGCCCTCAACTGGAAACTGCGTCCCAGAATTTCGCTTCAGAGTGGGATGCCGTTTCCGGCTGCACCCTCTGGCGGAAAGTTCATCCCAGAATTGACGCTCGGAGTGGGACACGGTTTCCGGATGGAACCTCAGCGGAAATTGCGTCCCAGTTTGAGCGTCTATTCCGGGATGCAGTTTCCGCTGGGCGCTTCAGCCGGAAAGCGTGTCCCGTTCTGGGCCTTGATTCCGGGACACGGTTTCCGCTAGGTATGCCATATGGAAGGCGCATCCCATTCTGAGCACTCAATCTGAGATATGGTTTCCGCGGTGCCGCCAACTGGAAAGTGTGCCCCAGTTTGATGGGCAGGCGGGCATAAGCTCAACAGCTCCTACAGGTCCACCTCGTTGAGCCATGCCGGCAGCGCAGTCTGCCGGATGCCTGCCGTCTGCAGCTTTTTGGCGAGCACTCCTGCCGAGCGGACCTCGCTGATGGTAAAGCGCAGCAGAGGGTGACCGTAGAGCGATAGATGCACCTCGCGCTGTCGTTCGGCAACGAGCGCCTCGGCGGTGGTGCGTCCGGCCAGCATGGTCTGGTCGGTATATTTGATGAGTCCGTCGAGCTCGCCCAGTGTGAGTTCCCGCGCCTGGCGCTCCCAGGCAAAGTCCGTTCGTATGGGCTTGGCCGAATTGAAGGGGTCCGTCAGCTCGTATTGAAGCCAATCGGGCGCAAAGCCCGTCTCGATCATGATGGCTCGGGCGACCGATTCCCCGCCGCTCTCGGCGCGGGCGTCGGCATATCGAAGTGTCGTGAGGGCGGTGCGAATCGCGCGACCATTGCGGGCGGTCGCTCGTTGCTCGACGGCCTCCATCAGCTGCTCCCGCGCAAGGCCGAGCTTTAAGATCGCCGAATCGGCAATGGGCATGCCGTCGGCAAAACCAGTTTGCAGCAGGCAATCTGTGACCGTTTGGATGGGCGGTGTTACCGATATGCCGGCTCTGCGTATTGCTCCGGCCGGCTCAATCTGGTGCCGCTGAATATGTGCGCCCGGGCGAGCCGACGGCTTTGTCGAGCTGCAGACATGCACGACATTCAGGTGTCGCCACGAGACCTCGAGCCCCAGCAGGCAAGCTGCCGAAAACGAGCAGAACGTCCAATCGGGGCGGATGATCGCAAGGGCGCGAATAATCTCGCAATGACGCTGCGCCCGGTTGAGCTCATCCCAGCGCATTTTGCGCGCGAACAAACCCGGCATGGGGGAGACGACCGCGCTGCCGATGCGCCGAAGGAGCGC
The DNA here is from genome assembly GCA_900541245.1 of uncultured Collinsella sp. GTDB lineage: Bacteria > Actinomycetota > Coriobacteriia > Coriobacteriales > Coriobacteriaceae > Collinsella. The sequence continues at coordinate 19,152 of UQIS01000018.1, read as the reverse complement.
TTTTCGGATCGCCGCGCTCGGGGGAATCAGACAGCGCCCCTCTTGTTCGGCTTGAGTGAGCAGTTGGTCGATGAGCTGGTCATTGCAATGGGTCATGAGCTACCGCCTCCTTTTGGGTAACAAAAACGTATCAGCTGGAACTTGCCGCTCAGCTGACCAAAAGCTGACCAAAATCTAACCAAGCAGGTAGATGGCCTGCTTTTGGCGACATATTTCTTGTTTGAATCGGTGGGCGGTAATCGGCACCCGTGAATGGTAGCTGGATATGAAGTCTTGGTAAGTTTCGGGACGTGTACTTTTTGAAAAAGAGCATTCTATCTGCTGTTTTGTGTTTCTGGATCGCATATTTGAAGGCATGTGATAAGGGCGGAGGATCGTCGTCTTGTACCTGAGGAAACCGTGACCCGGAATTGCCGCTCGGAACGGGACGCGCTTTCCGAAACGCCCCTCAACCGGAAATTGCGTCCCAAATTTCGGCCCCAGAGTGGGATGCCGTTTCCAGATCGGGCCTCAAACGGAAATTGCATCCCGGAACGAGCCCTCAGAGCGGGATGAACTTTCCCAACGGGCCGCATGCGGAAGCTGTGTCTCGGAATGAGCGCTCGGAATGGGATGCATTTTCCGGTAGAAGCTTCAGCGGAAAGTGCATCCCAGAATTCAGGCTCAGAACGGGACACGCTTTCCGGATGGCATGTTTGGCGGAAACTACGGCCCAGTTTTTGGCTCCAGAACGGGATACATTTTCCGGAACGGTCCACGTGCGGTGGTGTACCGACCCTTTTGCGTGCGCCGCTTGTCGAATTACGTTATAGCTAGCTATATTATAGGAAGGTATAATATAGCTAGCTATAACGTAAAGGAAGGATGGCCCTATGTTTATCGGAAGAACGGCGGAAATGTCCGAGCTCAATCGACTGTATGGCACGGGCTCCTTTGAGATGCCTGTGATTTACGGCCGTCGTCGTGTGGGCAAAACGCGTCTCATCACAGAATTCATCCAAGGCAAGAAGGCTATTTACTTTCAAGCTCGTCGTACCAATGCGGAGGCAAACCTGCACGGCTTTAGCCAAGCGATACTTGCAGGCTCGGTTGGTGCTGCAGGTGTGTCGTTTCGTAGTTTTGACGAAGCGTTCGATGCATTGGCCACCATGGCTCGCGCGGAACGTTTGATTGTCGTGATTGACGAGTATCCCTATCTCGCCCAATCGAATCCCGAGATCAGCTCGTTGCTGCAAGACAAGATTGATCACCTGTACAAAGAGACCAGGCTCATGCTTATCCTGTGCGGGTCGTCTCTTTCGTTTATGGAGGAACAGGTATTGGGCTACGAGAGCCCACTATACGGTAGGCGTACGGCCCAGTTTAAGATCGTGCCGCTCGATTTTACGACGACCCTCGGCCTGTGGCAGAGCATGAGTCGCGAAGATGCTGCAGTTTGCTATGGCATGACGGGCGGCATTCCTGCATATATCGAGAAAGTCGATCCTGCCGCACCGCTCAAGGACAACATCAAACGTCTTTTTCTTACTCCTACGGGCTATCTCTTTGAGGAGCCAAGTAACCTGCTATTGCAAGAGTGCCGCAATCCCGAGCAATATGATGCGATCGTGCAAGCAATTGCCCAGGGGCGCTCGAAGATCTCGGAGATTGCGAGCTCTACGGGAATCCCTGCGAGCAACGTAAAGAGCTATGTGGATAAGCTGGCGTCGCTTGGGATTGTCGAGCGCGAGCTGCCCCTAAACGAGACGAGCAATAAGCGAGCCGTGTATCTGCTGAGCGACCAGATGTTTAGGTTCTGGTACAAGTTTGTTCCGCAGAACATCGGGCTGATTCAAAACGATATGGCCGAGATGGCGTATAAGCGCATTGAGCCGCACGTATCGGATTACATGGGTACGGTCTTTGAGCTTATATGCAGACAATACGTGTACGAACTCGCGCGGGCGGGCCAGCTTGATGTGGTTCCGGCAAGCGTTGGGCGCTGGTGGGGGACGGATAATCGCACGCATACGCAGGAAGAAATCGACTTGATTGTTGACGATGGCGAGGGCACTGCGCTGTTTGCGGAATGCAAATGGCGCAATGAACCGGTGGGCGAAGACGTGCTGCAAAAGCTCGTGCATCGAAGCGAGCTCTTTAGGCGGCAGCACAAAAGCTATGCGATCTTCTCGAAGCGAGGCTTTACGCAAGGATGTCAGGAAGCTGCGGCGAGCAGGGGAGATGCCAAGCTGATTTCGTTTGCCGAGATGTGCGAGCGGAGATAACCAAGCACGCTCTGATGTGATGCTCGGAATGGGTCGCGCTAAGGATGCCAAGCGTAAAACCTTCAATGAAAATGGCGTAAAAACTACATCTGTCATGGCGTAAAAACTACATTGAAAGTAGCGTAAAATCAGCATTGAGAATGGCGTAATTTCGCATATCGCGTGATAGAGAGGGACGGCCGTCTATGGATGCACCAAAGAGATTGACCCAAAAGGGATATAGGCCCCGGCTCATAGAGGAGCGCCTCGACACCCTTATGCGGGCGTTTGGCTGTGTGGAGATCAACGGCCCCAAATGGTGCGGCAAGACCTGGACGGCGCTCTCTCGCTCGGCGAGCGTCTCCAGGCTCGATGAGCCTGCGCAGCGTGCGGCGGCAGAGGTCGACCCAAGCCTGGCGCTCATCGGCGATGCGCCACACCTGGTCGATGAATGGCAGGAGGTGCCCGAGGTTTGGGATGCCGCCCGGCGTTTCGTGGACGCGAGCGGCAACGAACGGGGGACACTTTTGCTCACGGGCTCGACCGCGCTCAAAAGCGAGGAGCGCAGCCATGTTCGTCATTCCGGCACGGGTAGGATCGCCCGTCTGTCAATGCGCCCCATGGCCCTGTGTGAGTCGGGCGACGGCGAGCCGCTCGTGTCACTGGCAAGCCTCTTTAGGGGCGAAGATTTTGCCCCTCAGCGTCGCGAGAGCACGGTGGATGACGTCGCCCGCTGGTGCTGCAGGGGCGGTTGGCCTGCAAATCTTGGGCTTTCGGAAGATCTTGCGCGAGAGACGGCAAGCCAGTACGTGCACTCGGTGCTCGACGTCAACGTGCTGGACGAGGGCATGTCGCCCGAGCTTGCACACGGCCTTTTGCGAGCTCTTGCCATGAACGAGAGCCAGGCTGTCACGTACAAGACGCTCGTAAAGGACGCCTCGTACGGTGAGGCGGGCCCCGACGAGAGGACCATCGCTGCGTACTTGGACCTCTTCAACAGGCTCAAGCTGACCGAGGACCTGTGCGGATGGGAGCCGCCCATGCGCTCGAAGGCCCGCGTTCGCGTGCGCCCCAAGCGCTACTTCTGTGACCCGTCACTTGCGGCGGCGTTGCTGGGGGCTACCCCTGAGCGGCTGCTTGGCGATATGCAAACGCTGGGGATGCTCTTTGAGAATCTCGTCCTGCGCGACGTGCGCGTGTTCCTTTCCACCTACGGCGGTGTCGACAACAGTGTCCATTATTTCCGAGATGAGAAGGGCCTTGAGGTCGATCTGATCGTTGAGCACGACGGGCGCTGGGGAGCCATCGAGGTCAAGCTGAGTGATGCGAAAGCAGACGATGGAGCGAGAAATCTCAAGGCGCTGGAGAGGAAAGTGCTCTCCAATCCTGCCGCCCAGAATGCCGCGCCGGCGTTTTTGGCGGTCGTGGTTGGAAAGGGGAGCATTGCCTACACACGCGACGACGGCGTGGCGGTGATTCCCATGGCGGCACTTGGGGCGTAGTGGTTTTGCGGGCGTGCCGTGCTTCCTTTACCGAAAATCCATTTGGTAAACCAGATGCTCGCGGATAGAATAAAGTTGACGGCAGCCCAAGGGTGATAGCTGGGCAGCGCCGTTGCTTGGTCAAGAGGTCAGTGCCTTAATGGCAGCGACTTGTTATGCTTCGAATGCTGCTTGAGTGCCTCGGAAAGTTCGATAAGCGCCGTGAAGAGCGAGACCAAAGCAACCAAGAGCTCTACGAGCTCTGATGGGCCCGGGATGACCGCTGATTCAAGTCACCGGGCCTAAATCTTTTTCATGCATTTGAATAGAGTGGGCGATTCTCTTGGGGCCGTCTGCATGGCGTGCGACCGGCGCATGGCATTGCGCCCCGCTTTCATGTCCGCACGGGCGCCTATCCTTACTGCAATGTAGCCGCCTATGTAGCAAGCGACAAGCAACGGAGAAAGGCCCTAACCGTGTCAGCTGAAAAGACGCCGTGTATCTCGGCTATCGATACGACGAACTTTGCGCGCCAGATCGTGCTGGACTTTGAGTTTGCGCCGGTGCCAAAGCAGCGCCAGCGCTGTGGGCTGCGCAACGAGATTATCGAGGTCGGCGCCGTCAAGCTCGATTACCACGGCAACGTTATGGGTGAGTTCTCGCAGTTTGTGCAGACGGAATATGCCGAAGGCGTTGCGTTTCCCGTTCGTGAGCTCACAGGGATATTGGCTGTGGACACCGCGATGGCCGATCCGCTCTATGTGGTGATCAAAAGGCTCAGCGATTGGATTGGTCGCTACTCCGCCCAGGTGGTTTGCTGGAGCGGGGCGGACCGTCGACAGCTTTTGACCGAGTGCCAGGCAAAACGTATCGATCTTTCCGCATTTCCTATGGACTGGGCCGACCTGCAGGCGTTTTACACCTCGATCATGGACGTGGGCAGCCACGGGCGTGTCTCGCTGGGCGACGCGGCAACGTGGTTTGGCATCGAGTTCGACGAGTCGACGGGGCACGCCCACAGCGCTCTGGCCGATGCGCGCGTGACTGCCAAGCTGCTCAAGCAGATGATGGAGGGGGACTATCACGTGAGTCCGTGCGCCCAAGAAGTCCGTCAACGGTGGGGGATGGGCGAGCGAGCCCAGACGCGCCTTTCCAGCAAGTGCCCCGAGCTGAGCGATCTGCTGCTGAAGCTGAAGGCGGAGGGGAGGTAGGAGGCTCATTTGGCGACAAGCAGACGGAATGGTTGCGCGAAGGATTCTAGGATCAGCAGCAGAAGACTGCGTTTGGGATCCTACTCAAGGACGCGCTGACACTCGCTGGGACCAAGCAGGTCAAGAGCGTGGACATCGAGATGGCTTCCATTATTGAAGAGCGGCTTGCTAACATGATTCGCTGAACAGATAGGCAGAGACCCGTGACGCTGTGTGCGTCATCGTGCACAATGAGGTGTATAGGCTGCCAGTGGCGAACTATCCCGACGAGGTTCTGAGCAACTGCATCACCGAGATTTTCGAATACTTCTACGAAGAGGGATTTGGCGGCGTAGAGCAATCTGATTTTACGCGTTTGCAGGAGGAAGCCGATATGGCAGACGAACTTGTTTTTAGTGCTGGCGAGATAGTTTACGCCATGCCTCAACTGCCCAAAGTTACATCTGTGCCGCTGAACGGTAGCGCCGTGCTGGTTGGTTTTAAGGACGCTCCCGATGGGGAGGAGGTCCTCTTTGATTTTGACCCTCAGGCTGAAAAGGCTACGAAGCTCGACTATGAACTTGCAGCCGTTAGCGGGCTCCTCACGGGCGCGTTGAATATCCTTTGGCAGAAAGACTTCAACCTAGAGGGTGCCAAAGAGTGGGGCGACGAGAAGGTTGGCAAATTCGTTCTTACGATTGCCAAGTCTGCGGGTATGACAAAGGCGGATGCAACTCTAGAAGACGCTATTCGCTTTCTAGAGAAAGAGTTTCCTCTTGCCACGGACAAGCTAACTGCTGAGTTTGGCGGCGGGCTCCAACATCATCTGCGGGATTTCTCGCACCACCCGAGCTTGGTTGGCCTTGCGTGTTCGATCCTCTCGCAATTCACGTGCAAAGGCTATGGTACCGATACGGCCGGCAGGTTTGTCGCCTTTGACCTGCCTGCCGCCGCCTTCGATCCCGACTGCCCTCTTGTAGGCAGGAACGTTCCAGAGAAGATCGCGTTTGGCACTCTGTTCTGGGCGATGCATCTCGTGAGCGACATGGCGGGGTCTAGTTCAAACCCCGGTAAGGGGACGGGCATTCCCGGCGTCGTGCTGTCCCTGCTAAAGGAGCTCTCCTCCCTGCCCGTTTTTCAAGACATGCAGATTGCCTATAAGGGCGAGGATATTCGCATTCAGCAATGGATCTCAAAGCTGTTTAACGGAACGGCGTTCAAAACCGAGGACGGCAAGCCCATTCGCTTCGACCTTCGGACGGAAGTCGGTCTTCTCGATCAGGCTTTAAGCCAGGTGCCAGCAGTCGTGGCCAACGAGGTTATCGTTCGTTGTCTCTACATGCTTTCAAGGCTCAAGGCCGAGCTAGAACGTTGCGAAGTGAGTGATGCCTCCGGCTTGCGCAAGCTCCAGGCTTCGCATTTCATGCCCTACAACAGCAGGGCCCTCACTCGCATGGTCACAGTTGCGAGCACTTCGTTCGTTCTGGCAAATCTGGCGACGGCAGCAGTTAGGGCGGGTATCGAATGCGAGGGGAACAAGGTCGTTTTCGCCCAGAAGCTCTTCATGAGAATAAACTACGTCGGAGTTGGACGCCTTGCGTTTGCCCTCCATGCTGACTGGGGCTATATGGCGGAGGAAATTTCCGAGGCCTGGGCTGAGCGCGCCAGGCGCCGCCAGGATATCTTCGATGGATTCCACTTTTATAGCCTAGATAGAGAAACGACGAGGATTGCCTTCTCGCTGAAGCTTGTCGCCATCAACTACGATTGCAGGAACGAGAAGAACGAAGTGCGCAAAGGGCAAAAGAGGAGCTGGGCCCGCGCGTGGCAGGATTCGCTCGCGGATGGCCTAGGCATTGATGCAGACGGCTACTTTTTGAGCGAGGAAGACGCGTACGGAGCCCTTGAGGCTATTTCGCGGCAGCGAGGCGGTAGGGTACGCGCCTTGCTGGTTGCGCAGGAGTTAGTCGAGTTTCGCCTCTATTCCCAGATGGGAGATGAAGAGAAGAAGGAATATAAAGGTTTGAAGGAGAGTGGATCTTGGGTTAAACACGAATTTCCCAGGAGACAAGACGCGGTTGATTTGGATGCCATACGTTCTCTCGAGAAACGTTGCGGGACACGCTTCCGCGAGCTTTCAGGTACATTGCCAAAGCTTTTGGTGGGTGGCGTCATTGTCGTGGCGGCGGCCGTAGGCGCAGGAGGGGCGGCCGCGGTACTCGCTCCGGATATTGCTGTCGGTATCTTCGGAGGCTCGTTTGTCGGCCTTCACGGGGCTGCGCTTGTCAATGCGAGCCTTGCTGCAGCTGGCGGTGGGGCCTTGGCCGCCGGCGGCATGGGCATGGCCGGTGGCACTGCTTTGATTACGGGCGGCGGCGCCGCGCTTGGTCTATTGGGTTCCGGCGGCGTTGCCTTGGCGGCATCGATGGGGGAGAACTACGCGCAATTCGTGCTCGTCGAATGTTCGAGGCTCCTTGCTTTTCTTGATGTAGCAACTGACCGCTGTCCGCATGAAGGGGCCATTTTGGTGCGGAAGGCGGCCGAGGCCGTGCAGCGTAGCATCGCTGGTGTTGAGGAAGATGTCGAGAAGGAGAATGGAAAGGGGGACCGCAGGGATGACAGGTTGCTTAAGCAACTGAAGAAGGGTCTCAAGTATTTGTCCTCAACACTTGAACAGATCGAGAAGATGCAGAAGCGCGTTGGCGCCGCTGCTGAGCGCGAGTCGCTCAGCAGCTTGTTAGCATCGGGCGGCGAATAGGTCCGGGCGATCTGGCTACAATTCCCTGCCAGTATCGCCATCGATCAAGATGACGCCGTGCTTGCCCATCTTTTTGTGAGGCGCGATGAGCGCGACGGTGACTTGCTCGATGTCTTATTTGCCCTTCGATCAGTTCTTGTCAAGCTCCTTTAGGCGGGAGAGGCAGCGATCCAGAAGTCCGCTCTTGGCATATGAGGCAAGATGCCCGTAAGACTGTGGCAATGTCAAAAGACATACACAAGTGTCGGTCTTTTGACATCGGATGATTTTGGGGAGTGGCGTGCAACGATTGCGCGCCACCATGACGGCGTCAACGTTTGCCTACGTTGTAAAATCTGGTGATATGAGCATCCCGGTTGCTTCAGCGCTTCGATGCTCTCGTCTTTAGCGCCCTCCGCTCAGTGGAGGACTGACTGCAAACGGCGTAAACAAGACAAGGGGGATTGCGTAAATGAAAGCAACCGAGGCAAATCTACTCGACCTTATGGGCGTGGCGAAGATGCAGTTCGTCATTCCTGTGTACCAGCGAGTTTACTCGTGGAGCGTAAAAGAGTGCGAAGTGCTTTGGGAGGACGTTATGCGAGCGGGTCGTGATGGCGTGTCGCACTTCGTGGGGTCGATGCTCTATATCCCCGAGTCCGAGAGCTCTGCCACGAGTATTTCGCGCGTGCTTCTGATTGACGGGCAGCAGCGCATGACGACGTTTTCGTTGATGATTGCTGCCTTGGCTGACTATCTGGAGAGTAATCCCGACAAGGCTGGCTTCCTTGGCGATCTCAAGATTTCGGCGCTGCGGAAGAACTACCTCTTTAACGATGACGACTACAACGGTCTGGCACGCTACAAGCTGGTGCTCTCGCAGGACGATAAAGAGACGCTGTTCTCCATCGTGTCTAGGTCACCCGTGCCGGATGAAAAATCGGATCGCATTGTCGAGAACCACGCGTTCTTCCGTGAAAAGATGCACGGGAAATCATTCGACCCTGCAAGGCTTTGGGCGGGGCTAAACCGCGTGCAGGTCATCGACACTAAGCTCACCGCTGGCGTCGATAATGCCCAGCTCATATTTGAGTCCATGAACTCCAAGGGTAAGCCGCTCACGCCTATCGACCTCATTCGTAACTACGTTCTTATGTCGCTTCCCAACGACGAGCAGACCAAGCTCTACGAGGGTTACTGGCATCCGCTCGAGCGCTTGTTCGGAAAAGGTGGCGAAGAAGAGTTCAATGCATTTATCTGGTACTGGCTGTGGCTTAAAGTTCCCAATAGGATGCCGAAGGAGAACGAGGCCTACTACGAGTTTAAGCGCTATTTCGCCGACGACTACGATGGTGACACCGAGGGTCTGCTTAAGGAGCTGCGCGGGTATGCACATAGATACGCCAGTCTGTTCCTTGGTAAGGAGAAGGACGACGGACTGCGCCGAGTGTTCGGCAGAATCGTAAGCCTCGACGTGAAGCAGATAAGGCCCCTCTTAATGTTGCTTTATTCGGTTTACGAGGGGAATGGACTAGACCGCAATGCGTTTTTACGTATCTGCGAGACTATCGAGTCGTTTCTGTTCAGGCGAGCGGTTTGCGGCAGACTTACCACGGGCCTAAATAATTTCTTTGCCGGCATGTATCGCAATCTCGAGCAGCAGGACGATATCGAGGAGTACGTTACGGCGATGCTCCTTATCCACAGCAGCGGTATGACCGCATACTTTCCGACAGACGAGCATTTTGTCGAGGAGTTTAAGACGCGTGACTGCTACAACCGCTTCTCTAAAAAGCGCTATTACCTGGAACGCATGGAGAACTGGCACCACCCGAAGGAGTCCATCTCAGCCGACGATTACCAGATCGAGCACATCATGCCCCAGACGATCGATGATGAGCACGGCTGGAAGGAATCGCTTGGTGAGAACTGGGAAGACGTCCACGACAGGCTGTGCAACAACTTGGGAAATCTTACGCTGACGGGCTACAACCAGGAGTACTCAAACCGGTCGTTCTCGGACAAGCTCAATCTGCCTGACGTCGGATTTAAGTGCAGCCCGCTCTACCTAAACAAATCGATTGTCTCGCATGAAAAATGGGGTGAGGAAGAGATTGGGCAGCGCGCGGACGAGCTGGCGAAAGAAGCGTGCGAGATATGGAAGTATCCCGACCTTCCGGCAGACGTCGTCGACAAGTACCGTCCTTCTCGTGGGGAGCCTGACGAGGCTCCTGTCTGGACTCTGCATGAGAACCACCCCACCTTTGCCGAAGGTGGGCTCAACCAGAAGCTTTTCGATGAGGTGCGCGAGTCCGTTCTGAGTGGTAACCCTTCGTGGGAGTCCTACATAGCCAAGTACTATGTAGGCTTCAGGTCGGGCAAGCGAAAACTGCATGCCGTGTTAGAAGGTAGGACCAGCAACGGTGGCTGGATTGCCGTCGGCCTGGCAAAGAGCGTGGATGACCTAATTGATCCAGAGGACATGTGCCAGGACAAACGTACGCAGGGTGGATTTGGCCCAGGCCTACCGACCTATGTTGCTCTTCGTAATGCCGATGACATTCCCGCGGTGCTCGATCTTATAAAGCAGTGCTAGGTTAAAGGCCGGGAATCTAATTCCCGGCCCTTGCCATCTCGGAATTGCCGATGGCTTATCTGCCCACCTACACCCCCGCAATCCCGCGCGCCGCGCTCAGCAGCTCGTACTCCCTCTGGCTCCACTGGTGCAGCTCGGCCGCGTGCACGGCGTCGCGACACAGGTCCAGAAACACCTCGGCGCCCTCGCAGAAGCACTCGCGGGCAAAGGCGCCGGATCCGTCCGCAACGCACGCGCCGTCGGCAAAGAGCTTCCAGCTGGACGGCTCGCGCGAGTCGTCTCCGAGCAGCTTGATCTGCAGAACATGTGGGCCGCCAGCGGCACATGGCCCTTCTTCCAACGCCTGCACCGTAAAGCGCATCTGGAGGGACAGAGTATAAAATCCGGAAAAGTGTCAAATTCGATGGGCAAATTATCCGGAAAAGTGTAGCTGGATGACAAAACAGCACTTAGAAGCTGGTGCTGAATGCGAGATCCTGCGGCTGCCTTCAGCTCTCGCTATTCGTCGTCCCCGTCGTTGGGGTCGCCCTTGAGGGTGTTGATGTCCAGGTACTGGTTATCGTCCTCTTTTTGCTGGGTCTCCGACTCCGCTTGGGTGGGGCCGCGGAACAGCTGGAATCCCTCAAACGCAATGACACCGAGCAGGGCAATGATAATGGCGATAAAGGCAACCTTGACTGCCTGCGGAAATTCCGAGAAACGCAGCGCCTTTTCCTCGGCGTAATAATCGGCGAAGCGCTCTTCGCCCGTGCTTTTGGTATATGCCGGCGCGGACGCGGCCTCCGGGTCATATTCCGGTGCAGGCGTGGCAGCGTACGGATCGTTGAGATAATCGCTCGATGCGGTGCCATAATCCTCGGTCTCGATGCGACCGGTGCCAGCATAGCCATCGGAATAATCGGAATATGCCGCACCGCCCTCATAGTCTGCGGCGCTCGTGTTGGCGGCAAAAAGCGGGTTAACTGGAACATCGAGCGCCGGCATGCCGGTAGAGGTCTCATCCAGATCGGCTGCAGCCCAGGAATCGTGGGTAACCTGATGGGCAACGGGCTCATCGAGCCTTGTGACCGGAGGCTTGCGCGCCGCAGGAACGGGCAACTGCTGGGCGTTATACATAACGGTGCTGTCGGCCGATTTGCCCTGCGTCGCTGCAGCGAGAAATGCCGCCGTCTCGGACGGGTCGCTTGCGGGGCGGGGAGCGGGCGTGGGCGCCGAAGTGGGTGCGGGCGTAGGCGCGGGCGTCGAAACAGGCGACTGCGCAGGAGTCGGCGCAGATACGGGATTAGGCGCAAGTGCGGGATTGGGGCTTGACGGGCGAGCCCCGCCGCCCATGAGTTCGTCGGCGGTCCACGGGCGATCATCCATCACGTCGTCAAGGCTTAGCGAAAACAGGTCGTCTTCACCCTCATCGAACATGCGGTGCACATGTCCACCAATTGCCGGAATCAATCCGCGACCGGTGCATGATGCCTTGCTCAACGCCATTCTGTTCCATCCTTTCGAAATACTAATGACATCGATTATATGGAACTTCCCAAGCGGCTCGGTCTTGGATTCGCGCTTTCCAGAACTCGCGCCCAAAAGGGGAGGGGCAATCCAGGCGAGTACCTACTTGTCGCCGGCCGCCGCCTTGGCCTCATTGAGGTAGCTATAGAAGCTGTACTTGGAGATGCCAAAGAACTCGCAGGCGCGCTCGCTCGACTTGGAAATGAGGAAGGCGCCGCGACGGTCGAGGTAGCCAATGGCACGAATGCGCTCGTCTTTGGTCATAAGTGCCGCGGGCTTGCCCACAAACTGCTCACACTCGTGCAGCAGGTCCTCGAGCAGGTCGCCGATGTTCTTGGTAATGGGCTCGGGCTCGGTATAGCCCGAGCCGCCGGTGCCGGTAAAGGCGTCGAGCGAACGCTCAAAAGCCTTCATAAGCGTAATGTCAAAGTTGATGCCCAAAATGCCGACGGGCTTGCCTTCGTCGTTGCGGATAAAGATGGTCGAGGACTTGAGCAGCTTGCCATCGGCGGTTTTGGTGAGGTATGGCTCGCGGTCGTGCACGTCGGCGGTGCCCTCGTGCATGGACTCAAGCACAATATGGCTGGGGCCGTCACCCAGTTTGCGCCCGCTGACGTGGCCGTTTTCGATCACTACGATGGAGTGGTCCACGTCCTCGGTCTCCAAGTCGTGGACGACGACTTCGCAGTTGGGGCCAAATTGGAGCGCCAGGCCGTGTGCAAGGCGCTTATAAAACTCAATCTGTGCGGGGGTCATAGGTGCCTTCCTAAAAATTAGTTTGGGCTCACTTTGCCATAAACCCCACTTGTTCGCAAATAACGAAAGCGTCGCTGCGTTATGTAACCGTTCGTCGGCGAAAAAGTACCGATTGCGGCAACAAACAATTCGTTAGGTATACCAATCAAAAAGTGTGATAGAACATTACTAACAAACTTTTTGTTTGGCATCCACATAAAAGTTCAGTCGTATGAATGGGAATGGGCTGAAACGCGTATGCGGGGGCCGGCAAGAGAGGACTTAAGGAGTTCACCGTATGGCCGATAAGATCCAGTGGGCGGGCAACACGATGCCCAAGAGCGATGACAAGCACTTGGGAATCATGAGCCTCGACCACGTGAAGAAGGCCCGCGCCTTCCACCAGTCGTTCCCCCAGTACACCGTCACTCCGCTTGCCCGCCTGGACGGCCAGGCCGCGCGCCTGGGCCTGTCCAACCTGTGCGTTAAGGACGAGAGCTATCGCTTTGGCCTCAACGCCTTTAAGGTTCTGGGCGGTTCGTTTGCCATGGCCAATTACATTGCCGACGAGACCGGCAAGGACGTTGCCGACTGCACCTTCGATTACCTGACCTCCGATCAGCTTGCCAAGGACTTTGGCCAGGCTACCTTCTTTACCGCCACCGACGGCAACCATGGCCGCGGCGTGGCATGGGCTGCCAACAAGCTGGGCCAGAAGGCTGTCGTGCACATGCCCAAGGGTTCCACCAAGCCCCGCTTCGATAACATTGCCGCCGAGGGCGCCACGGTGACCATTGAAGAGGTCAACTACGACGAGTGCGTGCGCATGGCCGCCGCCGAGGCCGACGCCTGCGAGCGCGGCGTTATCGTTCAGGACACCGCCTGGGAGGGCTACGAGAAGATCCCGTCCTGGATCATGGAGGGTTACGGCACCATGGCTTCCGAGGCTGCCGAGCAGCTGCGCGAGATGGCCATCAACCGCCCGACGCACGTGTTTGTCCAGGCTGGCGTGGGTTCGCTCGCCGGCGCCGTGGTGGGCTACTTCACCAACCTGTATCCCGATAACCCGCCCACCTTCGTCGTGGTTGAGTGCGCGCCTGCCGCCTGCCTGTACAAGGGCGCTGCCGCCGGCGACGGCGACCCGCGTATCGTGGACGGTGACATGCCCTCCATCATGGCCGGCCTGTGCTGTGGCGAGCCCAACATCCTGGGCTGGGATATCCTGCGCAACCACACCACCGCCTTCGTGTCCTGCCCCGACTGGGTCACCGCTCGCGGCATGCGCACCCTGGGCGCTCCCGAGAAGGGCGACCCGCGCGTCATCTCCGGCGAGTCCGGCGCTGTGACCACCGGCCTGGTCGAGACCCTCATGCTCGATCCCGAGTACGCCGAGCTCAAGGAGCTCATCGGCCTGGACAAGACGAGCTCCGTGCTCTGCTTCTCCACCGAGGGCGACACGGACCCCGACCAGTATCGTCGAATTGTTTGGGAAGGCGAATATCCCACTTGCTAATCGTTGGGGCGGAGTAAATAGGTATCGCTCCGCCACCTCACAGGTAGATTCCTTCGTTTGAAAGGTTATGAACAATGGCTAAAGAACTCGATTTCGACGCTATCAAGGCTGCTGCTGAGTCTCATCGTGCTGATATGACTCGCTTCCTGCGCGCTATGATCTCTCACCCCTCTGAGTCCTGCGAGGAGGGTGAGGTTGTTGCCTGCATCAAGGCCGAGATGGAGAACCTTGGCTATGACGAGGTCAAGGTCGACGGCCTGGGCAACGTCATGGGCTTTATGGGCGAGGGCGACAAGATCATCGCCATCGACTCCCATATCGACACCGTCGGCATCGGCAACATCGAGAACTGGGACGCCGATCCCTATGAGGGCTACGAGACCGACGAGATCATCTACGGCCGCGGCGGCTCCGACCAGGAGGGCGGCATGGCTTCCGCTACCTACGCTGCCAAGATGATGAAGGACATGGGCCTCATCCCCGAGGGCTACAAGATCATGGTCGTCGGCACCGTTCAGGAAGAGGACTGCGACGGCATGTGCTGGCAGTACATCTACAACAAGGACGGCATTAAGCCCGAGTTCGTCATTTCCACCGAGCCCACCGACGGCGGCATCTATCGCGGTCACCGCGGCCGCATGGAGATCCGCGTCGACGTTCACGGTACCTCCTGCCACGGCTCCGCTCCCGACCGCGGCGACAACGCCATCTACAAGATGGCCGACATCATCGCCGACGTCCGCGCCCTCAACAACAACGGCTGCGACGAGTCGACCGACATCAAGGGTCTCGTCAAGATGCTCGACCCCAAGTACAACCCCGAGCACTTTGAGGATGCCCGCTTCCTGGGCCGCGGCACCTGCACCGTCAGCCAGATTTTCTACACCAGCCCCAGCCGTTGCGCCGTGGCCGATTCCTGCGCCATCTCCATCGACCGTCGCATGACCGCCGGTGAGACCTGGGAGTCCTGCCTGGACGAGATCCGCAACCTGCCGGCCGCCAAGAAGTACGGCGACGACGTGAAGGTCTCCATGTACATGTACGACCGTCCGTCCTGGACCGGCGAGGTCTACGAGACCGAGGCTTACTTCCCCACGTGGATCAACAAGGAGACCGCTCCGCACGTCAAGGCTCTCGTCGACGCCCACAAGGCCATGTTTGGTGACGAGCGCATCGGCTGCGAGCCCAGCATGGACAAGCGCACCGGTCGCCCGCTGTGCGACAAGTGGACCTTCTCCACGAACTGCGTTTCCATCCAGGGCCGCTACGGCATCCCCTGCGTGGGCTTTGGCCCGGGTGCCGAGTCTCAGGCTCACGCTCCCAACGAGGTCACCTACAAGGACGACCTGGTCACCGCTGCCGCCATGTACGTGGCTGCCCTGAACCTCTACGATCCGAGCCAGGCCGATGGCGACGCCACCGTGTTCCGCGCCGGTCTGACCAACAACAAGATCGATTAGTCCCATTCCTCGGTTTTGTTGAGCCGGGGGCCGCTCGTGTCCCCGGCACCCCTTGTTGACTTGGGGCCCGCGGTCGTTATCTCCCATGCTTCCTCAACGGTAGCGGGTCCTCGTCATAGTGCTCTGCATGTTCTAGCCACACGCGCATGCCGGAGCACATCTACTCATTGCGATCGTTTCACCTTTAGAAAGGACATTTACATGGACGCCAAGTTTACCGAGCTCGTCGAGCAGCTGAACGGCCTCGATTTTAAGGGTATGTACGGCAGCGACTTCCTGCACACCTGGGACAAGACCACCGACGAGCTCAAGGCTCTCTACATCGTCGCCGACGCCCTGCGCGAGCTGCGCGAGAACAACGTCTCTCCCAAGATCTTCGACTCGGGCCTGGCCGTCTCCCTGTTCCGCGACAACTCCACCCGTACGCGTTTCTCCTTCTCTAAGGCCGCCAACCTGCTCGGCCTTGAGCTGCAGGACCTGGACGAGAAGAAGTCCCAGATCGCCCACGGCGAGACCGTCCGCGAGACCGCTACCATGATCTCCTTCATGGCCGACGTCATCGGCATCCGCGATGACATGTACATCGGCAAGGGCGACGCCTACATGGCCGAGGTCTCCGAGTCCGTGCAGCAGGCCTACGAGGACGGCGTTCTGGATCACCGTCCCACGCTCATCTCCCTGCAGTCCGATTCCGACCACCCCACGCAGTCCTCTGCCGACATGCTCTACCTCATCAACGAGTTTGGCGGTCTTGAGAACCTCAAGGGCAAGAAGGTTGCCGTCACCTGGGCCTACTCGCCCTCTTACGGCAAGCCGCTGTCCTGCCCGCAGTCGCTGATCAGCCTGCTGCCCCGCTTTGGCATGGACGTCACCCTGGCTCACCCCGAGGGCTACGACCTCATGCCCGAGGTCGTCGAGCGCGCCAAGAGCTATGCCGCGGAGTCCGGCACCACCTTTAAGCAGGTCAACACTATGGCCGAGGCCTTCGAGGGCGCCGACATCGTGATCCCCAAGAGCTGGGCTCCGTTTGCCGCCATGGAGAAGCGCACCAACCTGTACGCCGAGGGCGACGACGCCGGCATCGCAGCGCTCGAGAAGGAGCTGCTCGCCCAGAACGCCACCCATCAGGACTGGTGCTCCACGACTGAGCTCATGGAGAAGACTGCCAACGGCCAGGACACCATCTTTATGCACCCGCTGCCCGCCGACATCTCCGGTGTCTCCTGCGAGCACGGCGAGGTCAACGCCGACGTCTTCGACATGCACCGCGTGGGCATGTACAAGGAGGCCAGCTACAAGCCGTACGCCATCGCAGCCATGATGTTCCTGCAGAAGGTTGCCGATCCCGCCGCTACCCTCAAGGCCCTCGACGAGCGCAACACCGCCCGTTGGTTCCAGGCCTAAAGCCGGGTTGAGGTAAGCCATGTAAAGGGGGCGCTCTGCCAACCGGCGGGGTGCCCCTTTTTGCATCGCGGGCGTGCGGGATAAGCGCTTTCGATGTAGATGCCCGCGGCGCGAGTTATGGGTACGATGGTTTCAGGGGAGGTATCACCATGAAACTTGGATGCGTCATTATGGCTTCGGGCGAGGGCAAGCGGTTTGGCTCTAACAAGATGCTCGCCGATATCTATGGCGAGCCGCTGATTGCCCGGACCATCGATTCGGTTCCCCGGGGCTTTGACGTTGTGGTCTCGACGCGTTGGCCCGAGGTCGCCCAGATTTGCGAGGACAAGCATTGCCCGTGCGTGCTGCACGATGGCGAGCTGCGCAGCGAAAGCGTCCGTGCGGGCCTTTCGTGGGGAGTCGAACGCAACTGGAAAGGTTGCCTCTTTTTGCCGGGCGACCAGCCGCTTGTGAGCGCGGATTCTTTTGATGCCATGGTTCACGCGTTTGACGAGCGTGGCCGCAAACATCCGGTGCGCTTGGCGTGCAGCGGTGAGCCTTCGAGTCCGGTGCTCTTTCCGGCGGAACTGTTCGATGCACTTATGTGTCTTGAGGGCAAGGACGGCGGCGGTTCGATTCTCAAAGGTCGCGTCGACGTTACGCTGGTCGAAGCGCGTGCCTACGAGCTGTGGGATGTCGATACCGCCAAGGGACAGCGACGCATAGCGGAGCATATCACGGCCTGCTCGTATTTTGATCGCGTGGCCAACTGTATGAATCGATAAGGAGCAACATGATCATCATCAAAAACGGCGCGCTCGTGACGCCACAGGGGCTTCGCCGCGCCGATCTTGCCATGGAGGGCGATAAGATTGTGCGGATTGCCGCAGCGATTGAGCCGGGCGCCGACGATACCGTCGAGGACGCCGCGGGCTGCTGGGTGTTTCCCGGCTTTATCGACGGCCACACGCACATGCAGTGCTGGACTGGCATGGATTGGACAGCCGATAGCTTTGAAACCGGCACGCGTGCGGCTGCCTGCGGCGGTACGACGACCATCGTGGACTACGCGACGGCTGATCGCGGCGTGACCATGCCCGATGCCTTGGCCGAGTGGCATCGCCGCGCCGACGGAACCTGCACGGCCAACTACGCCTTTCATATGGCACTCGCCGAGTGGAATGAACGCAACCGCGCCGATCTTTCGGTCATGCGCGAGGCGGGCGTGTCGTCGTTTAAGACCTACTTTGCCTATGACCACCTGCGCCTGGACGACGCCGAGACGCTCGAGGTGCTGGAGGAACTCAAGCGCGTGGGCGGCATGCTCTGCGTGCATTGCGAGAACGGTACGCTGGTGAATGAACTGCAGAAGCGCGTGTACGAGCAGGGGATTCATGGGCCCGAGGGGCATGCGCTCAGCCGTCCGGACGTGTGCGAGGCCGAGGCCGTGAGTCGTCTGCTGTATCTGGCGCACTTAGCCGGGGACGCTCCGGTCAATGTGGTGCACCTTTCGACCAAGTTGGGGCTCGAGGCCATTCGTGCGGCCAAGGCGCGCGGGCAGAAGAATATCTATGTCGAGACCTGCCCTCAGTATCTGATGCTCGACGACACCTGCTATCTGGAGCAGGGCGAGGACGGCTTTGCGGGCGCCAAGTACGTGATGAGCCCGCCGCTGCGCCATGCCGGCGACCGTGCCGCGCTGCGCGAGGCGCTTGTGGCCGGCGAGATCGATACGATTGCGACCGATCATTGCAGCTTTAACCTGCACGGGCAAAAGGACCGCGGGCGCGACGATTTCCGCGCGATTCCCAACGGCGGGCCCGGCGTGGAGCATCGTCCCGTCGCGATTGCCACGAGCTTTGAGGGACAGCTGGGACCCGAGGATCTGTGCCGCTTGATGAGCGAGAACCCGGCGCGCGTGTTTGGCATGTACCCGCGCAAGGGCTGTCTTGCCGAGGGCGCCGATGCCGATGTGTGCGTGTGGGATCCCAAAGCGCGCTGGACAATCAGCGCCGCGACACAGCATCAGGCCGTGGACTACACGCCGCTCGAGGGCTTTGAGGCACATGGCCGCGCCAAGGCCGTGTTTGTGAACGGCGTGCTGGTGGCGCGCGATGGCGAGCCCACCGGAGCCCAACCCGGCCGCTACGTGCCCCGCTAGCAGCAAAGATGCCGTGTCCCCTCCTCAGTTGCGGTGGAAAAAGGGCAGTTTTAGGGCCGAGGGGGGGAAAACCGGACGGAGTTGAACGGAACAGAGGGGGTGGGGGCGGGGGATGGGGGGGGGGGGGGGCGGAGGGGAGGGAGGGGG
>UQIS01000017.1 GCA_900541245.1 uncultured Collinsella sp. | reverse complement strand
TATTACGAGCTCCTGTGCGAATTGAAGAGAACGCTCCCGCAAACTGCCTCTTGACAACTTATAGGAGCGTCGGTTTTTATTTCGCGAAATTCGGCATGGTTGAGGGTGGTCGGCTAAACGTAGTAGATAGGCCCATTTCGTGGCGCACGAACCAAGCTGAGGCGCAAAATGGCCCCTGCCCCAGAAAAATCGTCGGCAAGGTAGCAAAATGCCCCACGGGCAGGAGGCTGCTCGCGGGGCAAAGAAGAGGGGCTTATTGGTGGCGGACCGAAGGGTTCGGCATGGGGCTTCTGCCGCGGTCTGCCCTAAGGCGTTACAGCTCGACGAGCTGGCCGGTCTCGGCGGCCTCCTTGATGGCGTTGAGAAGCGTGAGCGTCTTGACGTTATCGGCGGGGGTCACGACGGGCTCGACCTCGCGGCGGACAACCTTCACAAAGTGCTTGAGCTGCATCTTGTGCGGCAGTGCCGGGTCGACGGCCGGAATCTCCATCTGCAGCGGCTTGTGCCAGTTGGAGGCGCCGTCGTAGGAGAACTGGTGCAGGCGGGGCAGCGAAAGGGCGCCCTTAGTGCCGCCGATAAAGTAGGCGTCGGCGTCGAAGGGGCGGTACTGCGGGTCCTCGCGAGCGGTGGCCTCCCAGTTCCAGGGGCTGGCGGTGGCGTCAGAGATGGTCATGCTCGCGAGCGCGCCATCGGCAAAGCGAACGTTGACCACGGCGGAGTCCTCGGTCTCAAAACCACGGGCGGCGCTGGACTGCATGCCCTGGACGGCAACGGGCTCGCCCAGCAGGTAGCGGAGCAGGTCGACGTCGTGCACCAGGTTGACCAGGATCGGGCCGGCACCCTTCTTGCGGCGCCACTCGACGTCGAAATACTCGTCGTTCTTATAGATCATGTAGTGGAAGCTCGACACGGTGAGCTTGCCCAGCTCGCCAGACTCGATGATCTCCTTGGCCTTGTTGACGAAGGGGTTGTGGCGACGGTGCTGACCCACGAGCACGGGCACGCCGGCGGTCTCGGCCTCGGCAGCGAAGGCCTGGGCATCCTCCAGGTCGTTGGAGATCGGCTTTTCGACCAACGGCACGATATTGCGCTTCACAGCCTCGCGGGCAACGCCCAAGTGCAGGTCGTTGGGGGTGGCGATGATGACGGCCTCGGGCTTGACCTCGTCCATCATCTGGGCGGGATCGGTGTAAAACGGCACGCCGGCGGCCTCGGCCGTGGCGCGGGCGCCCTCAAAGGCGTCGGCGATGGCGACGAGCTCGGCCTCGGGCTCCTCGGTGACAAAGCGGATGTGGTTGCGGCCCATGGCGCCGGCGCCGATAACGGCAATGCGGACGGGGTTGAGCTCAGACATTTCGACTCCTTAATACTGGTGACCGGTGGAATGCGACAAAGGGACTGTCCCTTTGTCGCATCGGTAAAACTAGGCGGACTTCTTCTTGCTGTCGGAGACCATCATGTAGACGGTGAGCACGACGGCGATGGCGGCGATCACAATGGCGCCGTAGAAGGACTGCTGGTAGGCGGCGCTGCCGGCCTCGGCGTGATACAGCACGGCGGTGATGGGCTGGCTGATCCAGGTGGAAGCGGCGTAGCCCAAAAACATGATGCCGTAGTTGACGCCGATGTTGCTGGTGCCAAAGGCGCCACCGGTGAGCGGTGGGTAGATGACGAGCAGGGCGCCAAAGCTAAAGCCAAGCAGGGCGAGTGCGACAAAGAACATGCTCTGCGTAAAGCTCATCGACATGATGACGAGCGCGACGATGGTGACGACAAGGCTGATGAGCAGCGACTTGTAGGCACCGAGCTTGTCGATGATCTGACCAAAGGACAGACGGCCGACCAGGTTGGCGCAGGTGTTGACGGAGACGACCACACCGCCGAGGGCGACGGCTGCGGCGCTCGTGGGATCGGCGAAGAGCTGGACGGCGGCGATGGAGGCAACCTTGCCGACGAGCAGGGTGCCGGCGGTGGCGGCAAAGGCGAAGGTGACGATGAGGACCCAGAAGCGCGGGGTCTTGACCATCTCGCCCGGGGTGAGGTCGCCGAAGGTGCCGGCGTGCGCGCCGCCCTTGGGGGCCTCGAAGCCCTCGGGCAGCCAACCGGCCTCGGGAGCCTTCAGGAACAGGGCGGAGGCGGCGATCGTCACAAAGAAGATGACGCCGAGTGCCTTAAGAGCACCGAAGATGCCAAGGCTCGGGATGAGCAGCGAGGCGAGCACCGGGGACAGCACGGCGGGGCCGGCGGTCGAAGCAGCGAGGGTGATGCCGGAGGCGAGGCCCTTCTTGTCGATGAACCACTTTTGGCCGGTGGTGAGCGCCGGGTTGTAGCCCAGACCGTTGCCGACGGCGGCAACGAGCGAGAACCACAGGTAGAACTGCCACGGCTCGGTGACGGTGCCGGACATGAACCAGCCCACGCCGTAGCACACGGCGGCGGCGATCACGACGTTGCGGGGGCCGATTTTATCGGAGATGCGGCCGGCGAAGATGCCCGTCACGGCCATGATGGTCTGGAAGACGGGGAAGGCCCAGGTAAGGGCGCTGGACCACTCGGGATAGACGGCGAGCAGGTTCTTGCTTACGACGGAATACAGCGCGATGGAGCTGATGAAGAACATGGTGACGCACGCGGCGGAAAGCACGACGGCGCGACCCTTGTTGGAGTTGGTGGAAGCCATTGGACTCTTTCTAATCGATACGGGGGAGGAGCGGTTGTATCCGCGGGTCTCCCTGTTAGGTTGGCTTACTGGTCAGTCGGCTTGGCGACGCCGGACTCATCGGACCAAAGCTCGACACCCTTGTTCTTAAGGTAGTTGTCGGCATACGCGCGACGGCCGCCGGGCTTGGCGGTAAGGTCGCCCATCATGTTGGAGAAGCCGCCGTCGACCTTGATGGCGTCGCCGGTGGTAAAGTCCGAGCGCGTGGACGCCAGGAACATGACGGCGTTGGCGATATCGCTGACCTCGCCGATGCGGCGCGTGGCGATCAGGCGGCTGCGGCTCTTCTCGACCTCGGGGTCGGCGTAGAAGTTGGCCGACATGGGGGTCTTGACGAAGCAGGGCTCGACGCAGTTGGAGCGCACGCCGTAGGGGCCCCACTCGGCAGCCAGCATCTTGGACATCATGTTGACGCCCGCCTTGGTGGAGCTGTACACGCCCGAGAACGTCTCGGGGGAGTGACTGGCGACGGTCGAGATGTGCACCAGGCGACCCTGGCCGGCCTTGATCATCTCGCGACCAAAGCGCTGCGAGGTGATGAAGTAGCCGGTGAGGTTGACGTTGAGCACCTGCTCCCAGTCGCTCAGCGGCAGGTCCTCCATGGCGGCGAAGCGCAGGATGCCGGCGGTGTTGACGAGAACGTCGACGCGGCCGAAGTCGGCGATGGTGGCGTCGACGGCAGCCTGAACCTCGGCCTCGTCGGTGGCGTTCATCTTGTAACCCTCGGCGTGGATGCCAAACTCGGCGGCGAGGTCGGCAGCAGCGGCCTTGACCTTCTCTTCGTCCAGATCGAGCAGGACGACGTTGGCGCCGTTGCGGGCGAACTCGCGGCAAATCTCGACGCCCATACCGCCGAGCGCGCCAGTCACGGCGCAGACATCGCCCTCGAGCTTAAGCCAGTTGCTCATAGGAACTTCCCTTCTTGTACCTCCCGGTGGGTCGTTTCCATTAATCGACCCACGTGGTTTTCGCAGGTTATCGTATGCTTTGCATTTGCGCAGGTGAATTGCATATTTGTTAGAATGGCGTTAACCGTAGGTTTATACTATGCGATGCAGTTTTTTCTCAATTGAGCGCGTGACCTGCGAAAACAACCCCCTGTGGCGCCATGTGGCCACGGGCGCGAAAACGGGAGATTGACGTGTACGATCGACGACTCGAGGCCATATCGGCCGCCGCGGAGCTGGGAAGCTTCTCACGGGCGGCGGCAAAAATGCGCGTGTCGACCCCGGCGCTCGTCAAGCAGGTGTCGGGCTTCGAGGCCGAGTTTGGCATCACGTTGTTCGAGCGCTCGCATTCTGGTGTTAAGGTGACGCCGGCGGGCGCTCTGCTGGTGGACGACGCGCGCTCGATCATGCGGCAGTCCGAGGACGCGCTACGCCGTGCCCGACGCGCGGCGGGCGATGGCGGGGCCGTGCGTCTGGGCGTGTCGATGATGTGCCCGGGGCGCCAAACGCTGTCGATGTGGTCGGACATTCACGATCTGGAACCGTCGCTGCGATTTGAGATCGTGCCGGTGAGCGACCTCTACGACGAACGCGAATCCGTCATGCGCAGCTTGGGCCGCGAGGTCGATGTGGTGCAGTCGAGTTTTTCGACCCCGCGCTGGGGCGACGCCTGCCAAAAGCTCCGCATCGTTAACGTGCCGTTTTATATCGACGTGCCACGCTCGAGCCCGCTGGCGCGCAAGACACGCATTACGGTTGCCGACCTGGAGGGCATGCGCCTGCGCGTGCTCCGTCACGGCAACGACGCAATGGACAGCCTGCGCATCGACCTTCTGGCCGACGGCGGCGTTGACGTGATCGACGTGGACAGCTTTGACTTTGCGCTCTTTAACGAGGCAGAGGAAAAGGGCGACGCGGTGCTCACCTGCGGCGCATGGTCGGGGGTGCACCCGGCCTTTGTGGGCGTGCCGTTCCTGTGCGGGCGAGAGGTGCCGGTCTTTCTGCACTACCCGCTCGAGCCCACCCTCCAAGTACAAAAATTCGTCAACGCCATGGCCCAACTCCTCAAGTAGCCAAAAGAGTCCCGTCCCAAATCAGCTACCCTTTGCTACGGGTTTAGCGGTCCTCGCGTTGCAGCCCGGCTGCCTCAGCTGTCTTTACGCGGTTCTTGTCGATGTACATGTTTTTGTCGGCCTGGGAAAAGAGCTCGCGCATCGTAGGCGGTTCATCAAAATCACTGGAAAGCGCGTAGCCCACCGCATAGCCGATAGGCATGTCGGGGTGAGCCTCGGAATACTCGTTCACGTTCGCACGAACCCGAGCGAGACAGGACTCCACGGCAGCTCGATCGGCATCCCGCAGCACCGCGATAAACTCATCGCCACCGTCACGGCCCACAAAGCAGGTCTCGGACGCCACGCACCCCAGCTGCTGGGCAAAAGAACGGATGTATTCGTCGCCCTTCTCGTGGCCAAAGGTGTTATTGACCGTATGCAGATTGTTAAGGTCGAAGACGCACACCGCAACGGGCGCCTCCGCGGAGACAGGCCGCTCCTGCCCCAAGATCTCCTCGCACTTGTTCTTGTTGGGCAGTCCCGTGGCTTCGTCGAGATAGACTTTGCTCTGCAGCTCGCGGTTGAGCGCGGCAGTGCGCACCGCGCGAACAAGTTCGACCGCAAAGGTCGCCACCAAGCCCACGATGTCGATGATCACCAAGCCCTCGAGATAGTTGAGCGCCGACGCCTTCTCCCGAGAGTAGTCCTCTGCGAGTCGCGTAGCATCGTCGCAAATGCCAAAGAACTCCTCGCTCATGGAGATGATGTCGGTGCTCTCGTAGCCGACTTCGCGCACGCGGCTAATCTCGGCGCAAAGCTCATCAAAATAATTTGCAAGCTCGGTCATCTTTGCCTGATACTCATCGTCGTCGAGACGGACGAGGTTGAGGTCGCCACTTCCGTAACGCAAGCCGTTGATGTATGAATCCACGGCTTTGAGCAGGTCGTCTTGAGGCTGGCCCGCGTCCTCGAGCTTAACGATTCGCTGCGTGGTACCGCGCACCAGACCGGCGTAGTTGACCACGCGCGCCGTGCCCTGGATATCGGAGACGAGCAGCATAACATTAATGAAGAAGAAGATGAGAACTGCCGTGAGCACCATCATGAGCAGGCGCATCGCCCGACTGGCTTTCTTGGCGACAGAAGTATTCACAAGTTCACTCCTCAAATGACAAAAGTGCAGGTAGTACATAGTGTGCTGAAATTCATGGGTGGTTAACTCTACCATATGGGCCAGCAGCCTCAAACTGCAGCAGACGCTCGTCCAAATTGGCGTGACGCTTGCCTTGTTGTTCTTGACCTGGCCGCGCTATCGGACATGCTTCTGGTCTTGGATCACCATGGGAAAGCTCATCCCGTTTTGTGCGTCTAGAGTGGGATGCGGGGGACCAAAGGTGCCGTTAGGGGAAATCACATCCCGGTTTACCCCCTTGAAATGGGATGCCGTTTCCCGGAGGGGGTCCAGCGGGAAACGGCATCCCATTTTGGGCCCGAAAAGTGGGATACGGTTTCCGGCCGCAACGAATAAAGCCTCCGCAGCTCGTGTGGCTGCGGAGGCTTTATTCGTTGCGGCGCATTGTGTTTGGGTCGTTGAGATGAGTTGATTTGCCCCGAAAGAGGAGGGCATTGACCTTAGGGTCATGCCCGACGAATGAGCGGCAAATCGGCCATCTCGGCGGGCCGAACTACTCCAGCTCAAACGCTCCGGTGTAGAGCTGGTAGTAATATCCGCGCTTGGCGATCAGCTCGTCGTGGTTGCCGCGCTCAATGATGCGGCCGTGGTCCAGGCAGATGATCGCGTCGGAGTTGCGCACGGTGGACAGGCGGTGCGCGATGACAAACGTCGTGCGGCCCTCCATGAGCTTGTCCATGCCCGCCTGCACGATGGCCTCGGTGCGGGTATCAATGCTCGACGTGGCCTCGTCCAGAATCATCGCCGGCGGATCGGCGACGGCGGCGCGTGCGATCGAAATCAGCTGGCGCTGGCCCTGCGACAGCTGTGCGCCGTTGCCGGTGAGCATGGTGTCGTAGCCGTCGGGCAGGCGGGTGATAAAGTCGTCCGCGCCCGCGAGCTTGGCCGCCGCGACGCACTCCTCGTCGGTAGCGTCCAGGTTGCCGTAGCGGATGTTGTCCATCACGGTGCCGGTGAACAGGTTCACGTCCTGCAGCACGACGCCCAGCGAGCGGCGCAGATCAGCCTTGCGGATCTTGTTGACGTTGATGCCGTCGTAGCGGATCTTGCCGTCGGCGATGTCATAGAAACGGTTGATAAGGTTGGTGATGGTCGTCTTGCCGGCGCCGGTGGCGCCGACAAACGCGACCTTCTGGCCCGGCTTGGCGTACACAGACACGCCGTGCAGCACCTCGTGGTCGGGCGTGTAGCCAAAGTCGACGTTGTCCATGACCAGGTCGCCACGCAGCGGTACGTACTCGATCTCGCCGGTTGCGCGGTGCGGATGCTTCCACGCCCACATGCCGGTGTGGTGGTCGGCCTCCTCGAGCTGCCAGGTGTCGGGGTTCACCTGAGCGTTGACGAGCGTCACATAGCCTTCGTCGGCTTCGGGCTCCTCGTCGATGAGCTCAAAGATACGGTCGGCGCCGGCGAGGCCCATGACCACGGCGTTGATCTGCTGCGAGATCTGGCCGATCTGTCCGCAGAACTGCTTGGTCATGTTGAGGAACGGCACCACGACGGCGATGGAAAGCGCCATGCCCGAGATGCTCAGGTTAGGCACGCCCAGCGCCAGGAAAATGCCGCCTGCCAGTGCGACCAGCACGTAGAGCAGGTTTCCCAGGTTCATAAGGATGGGCATGAGGATGTTGGCGTACATGTTGGCCTTCTGCGAGACCTCGAAGAGCTTTTCGTTGCGCTCGTCAAAATCGGCCTCGGCGGCAGACTCGTGGCAGAATGCCTTGACGACCTTCTGGCCGTTCATGACTTCCTCGATATGGCCCTCGACCACGCCGAGCTCGGTCTGCTGCGCAATAAAGAAGCGCGCGGAGTTGGAGCCGAGCAGCTTGGTCATAAAGGTCATAAAGGCGACGCCGGCCACAATGACCAGGCACATCCAAACGCTGTAGTACAGCATGATAAAGAACACCGTGACGATGACGATGATCGTCATGAGCAGGTTGGGCAGCGACTGGCTGATCATCTGGCGCAGCGTGT
Source organism: uncultured Collinsella sp. (assembly GCA_900541245.1). GTDB lineage: Bacteria > Actinomycetota > Coriobacteriia > Coriobacteriales > Coriobacteriaceae > Collinsella. The sequence continues at coordinate 36,169 of UQIS01000017.1, read as the reverse complement.
CGATGTCGTTGGTGTAGTGGCTCATGATGTCGCCGCGCTGGTGCGTGTCGAAGTAGCGAATCGGCAGGTCCTGCATGCGGTTGAACATCTTCTCGCGCAGCTTCTCCAGCGAGCCCTGCGTGACGATGGCCATGGCGCGGTTCCAGAAGAGCGAGGACAGGATGCCGATGCCGTAGATGCAGGCGAGGGTGGTCACGAGCTGTGCGATCTTGGGCTGCGCGGCTCCCCAATCGCCCGACTGCCACGATTCGCTAATAATCTGCAGGGCGCTCTGAAGGAAGGTCGCGCCGATGGAGTTGATGATGGCGCAGAGCACCACGCCGGCGACGACGAGGGGCAAAAGCACGGGGTAAAAGCCAAAGAGCGTCTTGATGAGGCGCGACATGGTGCCGCCCTTGCGGTTGAGCGCGCGCTCGGCGGTCGTTGCCTTACTCATGTGCCTCGCCTCCTTCCTGGGTCTGAGCTTGCGTTACGGATGCCTCGGTGTCGGCCTCGACGGCCTCTTCGCCCTCGGCAGACATCTTGTTCTGCGAGGTAAAGGTCTCGCGGTAGATCTCGCTCGTCTTGAGCAGCTCGTCGTGGTTACCGATCTGCGCGATGCGGCCGCCCTCCATGACGATGATGCGGTCTGCGTCCTGCACGGAGCTAATGCGCTGGGCGATGATGAGCTTGGTCGTGTTGGGCAGATAGCTTGCCAGCCCTGCGCGAATCTTGGCGTCGGTCTTGGTGTCGACGGCGCTCGTGGAGTCGTCCAGGATCAAGATCTTGGGGCGACGCAGCAGGGCACGCGCAATGCACAGGCGCTGCTTCTGACCGCCGGAAACATTGGAGCCGCCCTGTTCGATCCAGGTGTCATAGCCCTTGGGGAAGCCGTCGACAAACTCGTCGGCGCAGGCCAGATGCGCGGCCTCGCGGACCTCTTCGTCGGTGGCGTTCGGGTCGCCCCAACGCAGGTTCTCGGCAATCGTGCCGCTAAACAGCACGTTTTTCTGCAGCACCATGGCCACCTGGTGGCGCAGGGCGTCCAAGTCGTAGTCGCGTACATCCACGCCGCCCACGCGCACGGTACCCTCGGTGGCGTCGTACAGGCGGGCGATGAGGTTTACGAGCGTGGACTTGGCCGAGCCGGTGCCGCCGATGATGCCGATGGTCTCGCCGCTCTTAATGTGCAGGTCGATATCGTCGAGCGCCTGGCGCTTCGCATGCGCGGAATACTTAAAGCTCACGTGGTCAAAGTCGATGGAGCCATCGGCGACCTCGAGCACGGGCTCGGCGGGATCGGCGATCGTGGGCTCGGCGGCCAGCACCTCGGTGATGCGGTGCGCCGATTCGTCGGCCATGGTCACCATGACAAAGATCATCGATAGCTGCATCAGGCTCATGAGGATTTGGAAGCCATAGGTAAAGATCGAGGAGAGCTGGCCCACGTCGAACAGCGTGCCCTGGCTCGTGATGATGAGCTTGGAGCCCAGGTAGATGATGACGACAAACGCGCCGTTGACGCAGATGTTCATCATGGGGTTGTTAAAGGCAAGCAGCTTCTCGGCGCGGGTGAAGTCCATCTGGACGTCGCGTGCGGCGGTCGCGAACTTCTCCTTCTCAAAGTCTTCGCGCACGTAGCTCTTGACCACGCGCATGCCGGTGACGTTTTCCTCGACGGACTCGTTAAGGGCGTCGTACTTGTGGAACACGCGCGAGAAGATGGGGCGCACCTTAAAGATGATAAAGAACAGTCCAAAGCCCAGCAGCGGAATGATGACCAGGTAGACCATGGCAACGCTGCCGCCCATGATAAATGCCATGGTAAAGGCGAAGATCAATACCAGCGGCGCGCGCACGGCGATACGGATGATCATCATAAAGGCCTGCTGCACGTTGTTGATGTCGGTGGTCAGGCGCGTGACGAGCGAGGAGCTCGAGAACTCATCGATGTTGGCAAAGCTGAACGTCTGGATCTTGTAGAACAGGTCGTGACGCAGGTTCTTGGCGAAGCCGCAACTCGCATGGCTGCAGGTGACGCCGGCGGCGGCGCCAAAAGCAAGCGACGTCAGCGCGATGAGCACCAAAAAGCCCGCGGTGGGAAGCATCTCGGCTACGGTGGCGCCGTCTTTGATGGCGTCGATCAGGTTGGCGGTGATAAATGGAATCAGCATCTCGCAGAGCACCTCGCCAAGCACGAGCAACGGCGTGGCAACAGTGACTTTCATATAGTCGCGGATGCTGCCCATGAGGGTTTTAATCATCCAGTTCCTCCCAGGTTACACGGATTTTCTCGAGCATTTCGGCAAGCTGCTCGCGCTCGTCGTGAGTGAGGGCACTAAAGGCCTGCTCTCTAAAGCGAATGCGGGCTGCCTGGTCGATGCGGGCGTTTTCCCGGCCGGTTTCGGTCAGGCGAATGGTGAGCTGCCGTCGATCCTTGGGGTTACGGCTGCGCTCGATGAGGCCGTTGAGCTCGAGTTTGGACAGGATCTCGGAAAGCGACCCCGGCTTGAGGTCAAAGTGCATGCCGAGTTCCTGCTGCGACATCTCGCCGCCGGGTTGCTTGGCCAGCAGGCAGATGATGGCCGCCTTGCCGGACACGCCTCCGCCATGAAAATGCATGTAATGGCCGCAAAAGCCCAGGCCATTGAGGATGCGCTTGGCAAGCTTGTCTTCTGAGCTAACCGCTTCGGGTGCATCCGCCGGCTGTGACGGGTCGCCGCCGGGCTCGTGCGAACAAAGGTTAAGAGGTTCATCGCACATGAATTAGTGTTGCTCCTTTCTTTAGTTAGGTAGTGGAATTGTTTTGTGCCTAACCAATCTAGGAGCATGAGAAATGAATGTCAAGGTACCAAAGTAGTTGTTGCGCGGTTTTACCAAACCGCGCAACGGCTCGACGCTGCAAACCCGCCAGAGCGGCAATCTGCCTTTCAATTTCGGCGGCATGACCTTATAGTTACGGCGTTTTACCAAACGCCGTAACCGGCCGACGCTGCAAACGCTCCTAAGCGGCAATCTGGCGTTCAATCGTCGGGCATGGTCACAAGGCCTATGCCCTCCTCTTTCACGCCACCTTGCTCGCCTAGGAGCGTTTTCGCTGTCCGTCCTCAACCTGTGATTCCGGCACGGTCCGCTTCGGTAGTCGTTGGGGACGTTCTTGTTTGACTAGTCATTTAAGAACGTCCCCAACGACTAACTTCCTTCCCGTAACCTTTCCGCAACAATTCGACCTCCACGGCACCAGCGCCCGCCTGCCGTGCTCCCTGCGCTACACTTAGTCGCACTGTGGCGCTGCTGCGCCGTGCCCGAACCAAGGGAGACCCTCATGAAGAACACTCAGCTGCTGCTGATCAACGATATGTGCGGCTACGGCAAGGTCGCGCTTTCCGCCATGCTGCCGGTGCTGTCGCACATGGGCTACCGCATCCACAACCTGCCAACGGCGCTCGTTTCCGATACGCTCAACTATCCCAAGTTCTACATCCACGACACCACCGAGTACGTGCGCCAGAGCCTCGCCATCTGGGAGGAGCTCGGCTTTGAGTTCGACGCCATCTCTACCGGCTTTATCGTGACCGAGGAAGAGACGCGCATCATTTCGGACTTCTGCCACCGTCGCGCGCAAAAGGGTACCAAGGTGTTCGTCGACCCCATCATGGGCGACAACGGCAAGCTCTATGCGGGCGTGCCCGAGTCCACGATTGGCCTTATGCGGCATCTGCTGGAGTGCGCAGACTACGCGGTGCCCAACTATACCGAGGCGTGCCTGCTTGCCGATAGGCCTATCGCCGAGCAAATTACGCCCGATGAGGCTCGCGCCCTTGTGGACGCCGTGCGCGAGCTGGGTGCCAAGTCGGTGGTCATTACGAGCGCCGTGGTCAATGGCACGAACGCGGTTATCGGTTACGACCATGTAGCGGGGGAGTACTTTACGATTCCCTTTGAGCTCATTCCGGTCTATTTCCCGGGCACGGGTGACACGTTCTCGGCGGTGCTCGTCGGCCGCGTTATGGCAGGTTGGAGTTTGCAGCGCGCGACGTCCGATGCCATGCGCGTGGTGGCTGAGCTTATCGAGCGCAATGCCGACCAAGAGGATAAGTCGGCTGGCCTTCCCATCGAGGCCTGCCTGGACGTGATTGACCATGAGTAATGCTGGCGAGGGCGGCGCCAAGCCTGCGGGCGGGGGCAAGCCGCTCGGCGCGCCGCGTGGCAAGCGTCCGCGTATCCGCGTGAGCTGCGTGGACCAGCTGGGTGCGTGCCGCTGCCACCATGGTCACAAGCCGGGCGACGTCTTCGACTTTGACCGCGACCGCGGCAAGATGTGTGCCATGGCCTGCCATGTGGGCTTTCCCTATATCGATATCCTGCGCTATGGCGGAACCGTGCCCGGCAACGAGCCTGGTACGGCAAAGTTCTGCTGTCCCGAGGTCGATACGCTGAACGTCTGGCTTGCCGAGATCGTCGACGAGTAGTCGAGCGCAATGTGACAAAGGGACAGTTCTTTTGTCACATTCGCCGGTGGTGCCCCTTCTATTATGCTTGTAATCTCAAATCTCTGCATTTCATCCGATTTTAGGTTCTAAAAATTTTGCGTTTCATCGATAATCAAGCGTATAAAACTTTGCATTTAATTTGATGACACTGAGGGGAGAGCCTATGCTGCGCAGGAAAATAGCGGTAGAGCTGGAGCGTTGGCTGAAGTCTGCCGAGCAAAAGGCCTTATTCATTACGGGTTCTCGCCAGATTGGCAAAAGCTATTCGATTCGCGCATTTGGCAAAGCCAACCATGCAACCTACATCGAGCTTAACCTCATGGAAAATCGCCAGGCAAAAGATGCTCTTCTCGAGGCGCGGGATGCCGATGATTTCATCAGCAGGGTGACGCTTCTTTCGGGAAAGTCGATTGCACCAGGCAAAACGCTCGTGTTTATCGATGAGGTCCAAGAGGCCCCCGACATCATGACGATGGCAAAGTTCCTTGTTGAGGACGGGAGGTGCCGCTGGGCGTTTTCGGGGTCAATGCTCGGGACTCAGTTCAAGGGCGTCAGGTCCTATCCCGTGGGGTATGTCCACGAGCTTAGGATGTTCCCGCTCGATTTTGAGGAGTTTTGCTGGGCAACCGGGGTGAGCGAGGGGGCTCGCCAAACGATACGTAACGCGTGTATCAGCGAGAGGCCCATTCCTGATTACATTCATGACGCGATGATGGCAAACTTCAGGACCTATACCGTTGTCGGCGGAATGCCGGAGGTCGTGCAGCGTTTCCTTGACACGCAGGGCGACCTTGCCTCTGTTCGTCAGCTACAGTCAGAGCTCAACGAACAGTACCGACGGGATATTTCCAAGTATGCAAGCGGGCGTGCCCTTCAGGTGCAGAGCATCTACGATCAGCTCCCCATTATGCTTGAGGGCGAACACAAGCGTTTCGTGCTCAATTCCATTGACCCCAAGGCGCATTATGAGAAGTACCAGCGAGATTTTGTCTGGCTTGTCGATGCCGGCGTTGCTCTCAAAGCCGATATCGTAACCGAGCCAAAGTCGCCCCTGCTCAAGACGGCACGGCCATCGCAGTTCAAGCTATACCAATCGGATACGGGCATGTTGATGGCGCGCTACCCCGTTGGAGTCGCCCAAGCGGCGTATCTTGATAGCAAGGAGCCCAATCTGGGCGGCATTTACGAAAACGTGGTGGCCCAGCAGCTGGCTGCCCAAAATCGCCAGCTTTACTACTATCAGACAAAAAAGCGCGGTGAAGTGGACTTTGTGGTCGACGGACCGGATGGGACGGCTGTTCCGATCGAGGTTAAATCGGGCTCCTATTACCACGCGCACGCTGCGCTCGGTCATGTGCTTGATACGGCTGAATATGGCGTAAGGCTCGGGATTGTTTTCTCGAGAGGCAACGTTGAGCGCAACGGAGCGGTTCTCTATTTGCCGCTATATGCGACCTGGGCCCTTTCGGATGTTTTGGGCGACTCCTGCGCCGAGGGGATAAAGCTGGAGGTCAAGCCGGTCTAGGGCCGGTCCCGGATGTGGCAAAGGGACAGTCCCTTTGTCACATTCATGAGTGTGGATTTTCTCCCACCGAGATAACGAGCGTGGATTTTCTCCCGTTTAGAGCGCACTCGAACGCTCAAAGTGGGAGAAAATCCACGCTCGTTTTATGCCGATGGCGTGGCCCGTGTGCCCGCGCCGCCCGAGCGCCTACAGCTGCTCGAGCATGGCGGTGCAACCGGCGAGTACATCGCGGTAGGTGGCGTCGAAATTGCCGGTGTACCAGGGGTCGGCCACGTCGCCGGGGCGATCGGTCCAATCGAGCAGGCGCGAGATCTTGCCATCGGGGTCCTTCCCAAAAATTCGGTACAGGGCGCGGGCGTTCTCGTCGTCCATATAGACAATGTGGTCCCAGTCGCCATACTCCGCGCGACGCACCTGACGTGCGCGATGTGCGACGACGGGAATCCCGACCTCGCGTAGCTTGGCAACGGTACCGTGGTGTGGCGGGTTGCCGATCTCCTCGGTCGAGGTCGCCGCGGAATCGATGGCAAACTCCGCCTCGCGCCCAGCGCGGCGCACGAGCTCGGTAAACACCGACTCGGCCATCGTCGAGCGGCAGATGTTTCCATAGCAGATAAACAGTACACGTTGCATATGCGGTTTCCTTTCGATCGCCATCATCGAGCTCGAGTATCGCATCTACGCCTGCGCCATCGCCCTCTTGCGTTCCCAGCGAGCCAACTTAATCGTCACCAGCGTAAGCACCCAGGCCACAAGCGAGAACGCGGCACCCACTGCGCCTACGTGCGCAATGCCAATGCTGCTTACCACGGCGCCGCCCACTGCGGTGCCAAACGAGATGCCGACGTTAAACGCCATGGGCTCAACCGAACTTGCGAGTACCATCGACTTGGGATGGCGGCTGCGTGCCACGTCCATGAAGTGCGTGATGCACGACACCGAGAACAAGTACATGAGCAGCGCCAAGCTAAAGACAAAGGCCAGCGCGAGCGGCATGGTGCCGCCCACAGCAAACAGCCCGAGTAACGCCGCTGCCTGCAGCACAAACGTAACCAGCAGTGCCTTCATGCCAAAGCGCGCGTCAATCCATCCGCCCAGGATGTTCGAAACCAGGCAGAACACGCCGTAGGCCATGAGCGTGGTGCTGGCTTCGACCGTACCCATACCCAACACCTGCTCCAGATAGGGCGTCACGTAGCCGTAGAACACATAGACCGATCCCACGCCAAACAAGAAGATGAGCATACCGGTGATGATGCTCGGCTCGCGTAGCAGACCCGCCTGCTCGCGAAAGGTGGCGGGCTCGTCGGTTTGCCCAGCGCGCGGCATAAACATCACGAGCGCTCCGCAGATCAGAACGGCAAAGGTCAGCGTGCCGTACATGGCCACGTGCCAGTCGAGCGTGTCGGCCACAAACTTGCCGATCGAAGTGACAAAGACCATTGCCACGGAAAACGCGCCGTACACCACCGAGATGGCGAGTGAGGTCTGCTGCGGGGACAGCAGCTCGGGGATATACGTCACGCCCACGGCGAGCAGTGCGCCCGAGACGGAGCCCAAGATGATGCGCGAGGCGAACAGCACTTGAAAGTTGGGTGCCAGCGCCATGACCAGATTGCCGAGCACAAAGACGATGCTATAGCACACGAGCAGTTGGTAACGACGGAAGCGCCCCGTGCTGAGCGCGAGCACCGGCGTCGCGATAGCGTAGATCAGTGCGAACACGCTAATAAGTTGGCCTGCGGTGGCAAGCGATACGCCGAGTTCCGTCGCCAAGTCACTTTCGATGCCGATGACCACGAACTCCGAACAGCCGAGCGAAAAGCCTAACAACACGAGCAGCGCCAGGCAGAGCTTGGTGCGCACGGGGGAGAGCGCGGCGGCGGTTGACTTACTTTTTGGCGTGGTTGCGGCGGTCAAGGTTGTCACTCCAATGTCGCGTGAATAAGCGGGATTCAATCCCTGCAACTCTAACAGAATGTGACAAAGGGACAGTCTCTTTGTCACATTCGCGGCGTGGCTGCCGCCTAAACCGTCACAACATTCGATGAAAATCTCGAAAACGAGGAAAAACGTCGAATGTTGTGACGGTTTTCGTGTCCGGCGCGGGTGAGCTTCGGTGCCGTCTGGGGGTATAAGACTAGCGAGTGTTTATTTGCGAGGCCTAAGGGGCGCCCCGTATGGATATCGATAACTTTGAATGGTGGTATAGCGAGGGCGAGGCTCCGGACGATGAGTGGGACGAGCCCGCGTCGCGTGACGTGTCGAGCGACGAGGACGAGACCGGCAACGATGCCGCTGTCGAGCCTGATGCCGCCTCCGATGCCGCCGAGCCCCTGACCTTTGAGCAGGCTTGGGCCCAAGCCGAGGCCGATGAGGCTAAGGCCGATGCCACGGCCACACTCGGTGAGCCGGCGGACATGTCCATCTCGCCGGCAAAGATCCCGCAGCCGCGTCACACCATCGACCCCGACAGCACGGCATCCTTCAGCATTCTCGACGTGCCCGCGCAAGGCGCCCAGGCGCCTGCGCCCACACATCGCCCCGACCTGGCTCGTGAGGAAGACGCGGGCCGCCGTTCTCCGCTCGGCCCCATCCTCATCGCCTTCATGGCCGGCGTTATCGCCTGCTCGGCAATCGGTAGCGTTTGGAGCCATGTCGAGCAGCAGCGTCAAGACGCCGCCAAGGTCGAGATGTCTGTCGAGCAATCGCTCAGCCGCACGCGCTCGGTACATGTGTCGGTCGAGGTCAAGGACGGTGCGATGTGGGACACCGCGCGTGGCGACAGCCAAATGCTCATCCACATCGTGGGGCGTACGCTCAAAGGGCAGACGATTGACGAGTATCAATACGTCAATTCCGCTGGTGACGGCATCGAGCTCAAGCCCGGCGACTACGAGCTCACCGTCGACGAACCGCCCGTCGCCACCGACGGCACGCGCTTCCGCGCCTCAAAGCGCATGGTTCCCGTGAGCTTTAACTCGCAGGCGCCCGATACGGTCGATAGCACTCCGCAGGGCGGGTTTGACCTTTACGCTATTGCTCAATAACTGCGCCTGTCGCTCAACCCCGCCGCCAAGAGTGGGACAATAGCCCTCGACACTATTGTTTACTTTTGGAGGAAGTAGCATGTCTACCGTCACTACCATCAAGCGCGGCAGCCTCACCGCGGCCATCGATTCCATGGGCGCTCAGCTCACGAGCCTTGCCCTCAACGGCAACGAGTATCTGTGGCAGGGCGACCCCGCCTTTTGGGGCAAGCATGCGCCCATCCTGTTCCCCATTGTGGGCTCGCTGCGCAACAACACGGCGACGTCTGCGGCTGGCAGCTGCGAGATGCCGCGCCACGGCCTCGCGCGCATCGTCGAGCACAAGCTGGTCGAGGTTTCGGAGGACGGCTCCTCGGTAACGTACGAGATCACCGACACGCCCGAGTCGCTCAAGGCCTTTCCGTTCCACTTTAAGCTCAACATGACCTATGCCCTGACTGGTGACGCCACACTTACCCAGACCTTTGCCGTCACCAATACCGGCGACGTGGACCTGCCGTTCTCGGTGGGCGGCCACCCCGCATTTAACGTACCTGCTCCCGGTGCCGAGGACGAGGCGTTCGAGGATTACGAGCTGGCATTTACCGAGGCTTGGACCAATGAGGCCCCCATCATCACGCCCGATGGCCTCATGACGTTCGAGGGTAGCTACAAGGCTCCCGATAACTCGGACGTGCTGCCCATCACGCACCGCAGCTTCGATAACGACGCCATCATGTTCACCGATACTCCGGGCTCCACGCTCACGCTGCGCGGCCGCAAGTCGGGCCACGGCGTCAAGATCGACTTTGAGGGCTTTAAGTACATTGGCGTGTGGTCTGCCGCCAACGACGCTCCGTTTGTGGCGCTCGAGCCCTGGACCGGTCATACCACCATGGACACCGAGGACGATGTCTTTGAGCACAAGGTCAACACCATCACCCTGGCCCCGGGCGAGACGGACAAGCGCAGTTTTAGCGTTACCTTGCTCTAGAGGTTCCGCCGCTCGGTCGATGCTGCGCGTCGTCCAGAGCGACAAGTTGTCATTCAAAAGGCAAGGCATAGACCTTCTGGTCATGTCTTGCCTTTTTCATGGCACTTGTTCGCTCTGGACGTCGCTCGCCGGCATTGCCAAAACATCGGCGTCCCCAATGATTACCGTGTGTCTATTAATTTTTCGAGCTTGTGCTGCGCTGCTGGTCGCTGGCGTATATCCTGTTAAGTCGTCAGCATACGATTCAACAGGGAAGGCAGATTATGCATTCTCCCCAACAGTGCGATGCGCAGCGCCAGCCGGTATGCAGCCGTCGCATCTTTTTGGGTAGCGCTCTCGCTGCGAGCGCTTCCGTCGTCGCCGGCGCGCTCGCCGGCTGCCAGCGCCCGTCCACGCTTAAGGTGGTTCAGCCCACGACGGGTGGCGGTCGCGACGACCTGTCCGATTCCGTGATCGGCAAGGACAAGATCCGCATTGGCATGGAGGCGGCCTACGCCCCGTACAACTGGCAGGTCTCCGAAGCCAGCGAGTACACCATCCCCATCGACAACGTGCAGGGCGCCTATGCCGATGGTTACGACGTGCAGATCGCCAAGATCGTCTGCAAGGCCCTCGGTGGCGAGCCCGTTGCCGTCAAGCAGAGCTTCTCGGGTCTTATCGATTCGCTCAACAACGGCCAGATCGACCTCATCATTGCCGGCATGAGCGCCACGCCCGAGCGCGAGGAGTCCGTCGGCTTTTCCGACCCGTACTTCATTGGCTACTTTGGCCTGTTCGTAAAAGAGGGCTCGCCCTACCAAAACGCGACCAAGCTCAGCGACTTTAGCGGTGCCACGGTACTCGGCCAAAAGGACACCATGCTCGACACCGTCATCGACGAGATTCCGGGCGTTGTCCACAAAAACCCGGTCGATTCGGTCCCCACGGTGTTCTCGAACCTGCTGCAGGGCACGTGCGACGCCGTGACCTACAACACCGAGAACGAGAAGGGCTATATGGCCCAAAACCCGGGTATCGCGCCGATTCAGTTTGCCGATGGCGAGGGCTTTAAGCAGGAGGTCACGGCAAACGTCGGCTGCCGTAAGGGCTCGGATAAGCTGCTTAAGCTCATCGACAAGACACTCAAGGGCATTAGCCAAGAGGAGCGCGACCAAATGTGGGACGCGTGCCTCGACCGTCAGCCGGCATAGGGAGGCAGCGTGAAAACCATTAATCGTCTGGCCTCCTTTATCAAGGCCGACCACCGTTATGTATACCTGGGCACGAGCGTCATCGCGGCGCTCGGCCTGGCGTTTAGCCAGCGCAACCCCACGCCGATGAGTTTCTTGGCCCCCACCGGTATCTTCCAGGATTGCCTTTGGGCGATTCTTTGGGCCTGGCTCGTCGTGTCGGCGGCGGCGCTGGTCACCAAGCTTATGCACTGGAACGACTATCGCGAAAAGTCGCCGTTCGCATCCGAGCGTTTCCGTCGTGGAGCACGTTTAGGCAGCTACGTCGTGGTCGCCATCGCGGCAGTTTTCTTTATTGACCGCTGCGTCATGTCGTTTATCGACCTGGTGCAGGTGAGCATTGTCTCGGATTCCAACCCCAGCGACTTTTTGTCGAGCCTGGTCTACATGACCTACAAGAGCGGCGACTTCTTCATTCGCGGTATCGAGATTACCATCGCGCTTGCCACCTTCGGCACCGTCATCGCATTCTTCCTGGCGCTGCTCTTTGTGTTCCTGCGCATTCAGACCTTCGATCGCGTGGACAACGACCTGGTGCGCTTCTTTAAGAGTATCGGCCGCGGCTTTGCGACCGTCTACTCCACCATCGTGCGCGGCACGCCCATGATGGTCCAGGGTCTGCTCATCTATTACGCGGGCTTCACCGTTTTGCGCGGCATGGGCTTCGAGACCGCTCAGGCCAACCAGATTTGGAGCACCTTCACCGCCGGCCTCGTCACCATCTCGCTCAACTCCACCGCCTACATGATGGAGGTCCTGCGCGGCGGCATCGAGTCCATCGATCCCGGCCAGGCCGAGGCGGCGCGCTCGCTGGGCCTGTCGCAGTGGCAGGCTATGCGCAAGGTCGTGTTCCCCCAGGGCATTAAAAACGCGATTCCGGCGCTCACCAACGAGCTCATCATCAACATCAAGGATTCGTCGGTGCTCTCGGTCATCGGCGTGTTCGACCTTATGTACGCCACCACCACCGTCGCCGGCGTGTACTACCGCCAGATGGAGGTCTACTGCGTGGCGCTCGTGGTCTACCTGATCCTGACGCTCGTGGCGAGCCGCCTGCTCGAGGCCTTTGGCAAAAAGCTCGGCGCCGAGGCCCCGGCAACGCTGCCCAGCTCCAACTAGGCTCAAGACGAGGAGAATCATCATGGCAGATATCGCCACTACCGGCACCGCGGCCGCCGCACAGACCAATGAGCCGCTTATCCGCGTCGAGGGCCTGCGCAAGAGCTTCGGCTCGCTCGAGGTGCTCAAGGGCATCGACCTGTCCGTTAACCCCGGCGAGGTCGTCACCATTATCGGCGCCTCGGGCTCGGGCAAGTCGACCTTCCTGCGCTGCCTCAACCTGCTCGAGACCCCGGACGCGGGCCACATCTGGTTCCACGGCCAGGACCTTACGGCCGAGCGCTGCAACATCAATAAACTCCGCGAGGACATCGGCATGGTGTTCCAGGGCTTTAACCTGTTCAACAACATGGACGTGCTCGACAACTGCACGCTCGCGCCCGTCACGCTCAAAAAGATGAGCAAGGCCGAGGCCGAGAAGGTCGCGATGGAGCATCTGACGAGCGTGGGGCTCGAAAAGTTCGCGCACGCCGCCGTGGGTCGCCTGTCCGGTGGCCAAAAGCAGCGCGTGGCCATCGCTCGCGCCCTGTGCATGAATCCGCAGATCATGCTGTTTGACGAGCCGACTTCGGCACTCGACCCCGAGATCGTGGGCGAGGTGCTCGAGGTCATGCGCAAGCTCGCGGCCGACGGCATGACCATGGTCGTCGTCACGCACGAGATGGCCTTTGCCCGAACCGTGTCCGACCGCGTGGTCTTTATGGACAAGGGCGTGGTGCTCGAGGACGCCGCGCCGGCCGAGCTCTTCGGCAACCCCAAACACCAGCGCACTCGCGAGTTCCTCTCTCGTTATCTCGAGGACAAATAACCGACCGCAAACGCTTGCGTTGCAGGGCCGCTCCCGTGGGGCGGCCTTTGTCGTCACAATCGAAAGGATGTCATGGCCGAGGTTTGGCGCTTCTTTGCGCATGAGGACGATTTTGCCGATATAGACGAGGCAGGCGCGTGCGAGCGCTTGGGCCGCGTGCTGTCGTTTCCGACCATCTCGAGCATGGATGCCGAGGCGGTGGACTGGCAACCTTTCGACGACCTGCGCGCGTATATGCAGCAGGCCTGGCCGCGCGTGTTCGCGGCGGGCGAGGTCGAGCTTATCGACCATTCGCTATTGGTGACGCTTAGCGGTTCCGACCCTGACCTCAAGCCCATTATGCTCATGGGCCACATGGATGTGGTTCCCGTGGTGCCGGGTACCGAGGCCGACTGGACGCACGCCCCCTTTAGCGGGCACGTGGACGACACCTACATCTGGGGCCGCGGCGCGATCGACATGAAGGACCAGGTCGCAGGTATTCTCGAGGCTGTCGAGTATGCGCTGGCGCACGGTTGGCAGCACGAGCGCACGCTGCTGCTGGCCTTTGGCCAGGACGAGGAGACGACGCAGTACGGCGCAGGCGCCATCGGCCGCGTGCTCGAGGAGCGCGGCATTGAGCTTGAGTACCTGATCGACGAGGGCGACTACCGCATCGTTCCGGCTGCCGAGTACAGCGCGGGCGAGGGTTGGCTCATGCACGCCGACCTGGCTGAGAAAGGTTATGCCGACATTGTGCTCAAGACAAAGAGCGCGGGTGGACATTCTTCCAACCCCTACGGCGGCACGTCGCTCGAGGTGCTCAGTCGTGCCATCACCGCAATCTGCGATATCGAGTGGCCGACGCGCGTGACCGACTTGCTTGCCGCCCAGCTCGTCGAGTTGGGGCTCTACACGGCCGATGAAATTGCCGCCAACGGGAACGCCATTGTCCGCGATTGCCTCGCCAGCAAGAAGCTCTATCCGCTGGTGACGACCACCTGCGCACCCACGCAGATCGAGGGTGGCAGCACCGGCGCCAACGTAATGCCGCAGGATATGTGGGCCAACATCAACTTCCGCATGCTCGAGGGCACAAGCGTGGCCGATGTTGTGGCGCGCTGCCGTGAGGCGGTTGCCGGGGCGGACCTTGCCGGTCGTGTCGAAGTGGAGCTGGGCCCCGGCAGCTCCGAACCCTCGCCGTCCCCGCGCATCGGTGGTTCCGGCCTCGAGGCGGTTCGCTCCATCGCCGCCCGCTATTTCCGTAATCCAAAGGGGACGGAGGAAAACGGATCATTCGAGCCAGTGGCAATTGTGCCCTCGACCGTGATCGGTGCGACCGACGCTGCCAACTACCAGCGCATTTGCCCTGAGTGCATTCGCTTCTCGGCCTTTGTGGTTGATGACGACGAGTGTGATCGCGGCGTCCACGGCACCAACGAGCGCATCACCCGCCGCGCCTACCTCCAGGGCATCCGCTTCCTCGTCGCCCTACTCCAAACGCTCTAGCCAAAAAGCAAGCCCTTGGTGCAATGGGGTCAGGTTTGTTTGCACCAATCATTCCGTGCGGGTTATATGCAGGTTTGCCTGCGCACGCTATCATATATGGGTTAGACCGCAACTATGTACCCCGTACACGAAGGGATGCGCATGTATCTGAAGATCGACATGTTCTAGCCGGGCTTACCCCCGCAGTGGCGCCGCGCGCCCCATCAACTCTGCCGATTTTCACCTTCACGCATATAAAGGAGTCCCGCCATGCGCGACAAGCTCGAAAAGATCATCAAGGCCTACGAGGAGCTCGAGAAGAAGCTTTCCGACCCGGCCGTCGCCTCCGATATCAAGGAGTTCACGCGTCTCAACAAGGAGTACGCACACCAGTCCGACCTCATCGCCGCCTCGCGTGAGTACATCGGCGCGCTCGATGACATCGAGGCTGCCAAGGAAATGCTGCACGATACCACCGATGCCGATGAGAAGGAGATGCTCCAGATGGACATCTCCGAGAACGAGGCCAAGCTTCCCCAGCTCGAGGAAGACATTAAGTACATGCTCATCCCGAGCGACCCCAACGACGACAAGAACACCATCGTCGAGATTCGCTCCGCCGCCGGTGGCGACGAGGCGGCCATCTTCGCCGGCGACCTGTACAAGATGTACCAACGCTTCTGCGAGTCGCGTGGCTGGAAGACCACCGTGCTCGATTCCAGCCCCAGCGAGGCCGGCGGTTTTAAGTCCATCGAGTTCAAGGTCGAGGGCGACCGTGTCTACTCCGTCATGAAGTTCGAGTCCGGCGTACACCGTGTCCAGCGCGTTCCCAAGACCGAGTCCCAGGGCCGTATCCAGACCTCCACGGCAACCGTCGCCGTGCTTCCCGAGGCCGAGGAGATCGACGTTCAGATCAACCAGTCCGACCTGCGCATCGATACCTACTGTGCCTCCGGCCCTGGCGGTCAGTGCGTTAACACCACCTACTCCGCCGTGCGCATCACCCACTTGCCCACCAACACCGTGGTGCAGTCGCAGGAGCAGCGTTCCCAGATCCAAAACCGCGAGGTCTGCATGCAGATGCTGCGTGCCCGTCTGTACGAGATGGAACTCGAGAAGCAGCAGGCCGAGCTCGGCGCCGAGCGCCAGAGCCAGATCGGCCACGGCAACCGTTCCGAGAAGATCCGTACTTACAACCAGCCCCAGGACCGCGTGACCGATCACCGTATCGGCTTCAACTCCACCTACAACGGCGTCCTTCTGGGCGATCAACTCGGCACCGTCATCGAGGCACTTGCCGCCGCCGAGCGAGCCGAGAAGCTGGCGCAGGCTGTTTAGGTTCCGCCGTTCTACCGAACGGCGGACCAGCCGACGCTGCGCGGGCCGCATTTGGACAATCTGACGTTCAACTTCAAGGGCGCGACCAGAAGGTCAGCGCCCTTTCGTTTCACGTCACCTTGTCTCAAATGCGACCCGCTCGCTGTCCGTCCTCTACCTGCGACGTTGCCATGCTCCGGATGCGGTATGCTCAACCTGCGGCACCTTAGAGGTAGCCATTGGGGACGTTCTTAAATGACTAGGTTGGGCACATTGCTTTGAGATGTTATTCAATCCGTCTTGATGGCCTTTAGGCTGTTTGCCTGCTTAAAGTAATTAACGGCATTCATCTGTTTTTGAAAATATTGCTCGAAAAATCGTCCGAGAAGTCGCGGGTTGATTTTTACCGCGTTGTTTGTCAAGTGATTTGGCAAGTTGTTGGTTAGATATTGGTCAGTTTTGGGGCAACCTTGCCAAAAGCTTGACGGATGCAGATTTAGACGTCGACGAATGAACACTCTAGGCGGGCTCCAAGCAAAATTCTGGGCTGATTCTCGATAATCGCCTCCAATCGTCCCTTGTCGCGTGCCGCCCTCGCTTACAATCTGCTCCGACATTCGCGCGCCGCCCGGCGCTTAAGAGGGGAGGACCCCATGGCAAACGAGATCTGGACCATCAAGCGTTGTCTCGAGTGGACCAAGGAGTACCTGGCCGAGCGCGGCGAGGAGCACCCCCGTCTTTCTGCCGAGTGGCTGCTGTGCGCAGCTACGGGTCTGGCGCGCATCGACTTATATATGCGCATGGACGAGACGCTCGACGCAGCGCAGCTCGAGACCATGCACGCGGCCGTCGTCCGTCGCGCGAAGGGCGAGCCGCTACAGTACATCACCGGTAGCACGCAGTTTCGCATGATCGACGTTGCGTGCGCCCCTGGCGTGCTCATCCCGCGCCCCGAGACCGAGATGCTCGTCGAAGAAGTCCTGAACTACCTGGATGCCGAGGTGCTGAGCCCCGAGGCCGCCGCCCGCCAGCGCGTGGAGCTGCCTTGGAACGATGAGGTCGAGCAGGCCCGCAAAGCCGAGGCGGCGCTGGCCGACGAACGCGCGACCGCCGAGCGCCGTGCCACCAACCTGACGGCGGCCGATGAGGCTGCGCTGGGTAGCGACGTGCTCGGTAGCCGCGCCTATGCCGAGGAGCTTGCCGATCGCGAGGCCGAGGAAGCCGCCGCGCAGGCGGCAGAAGCAGAGGCCATGGAAACCCCCGAGCCCGAGCTCGACGAATACGGCATCGCCATCGAGGGCGCCGACCAGGAGACGGCTTCAGCTCAGGATGCTGCTGCGCCTGCTCCAGCCGAGCCCCGTATCGCCCGCGTTCTCGAGGTCGGCTGCGGCACGGGCTGCATCTCGCTCTCGCTTGCCTGGGAGCGTCGCGGCCACGTCACCTGCACTGCTACCGATATCGAGCCGCGCGCCATCGACCTTGCTACCAAAAACCGCGATGCGCTTGGCCTCACGTCCGACGAGGTCGCCTTCAGCCTCACGAACCTGGTGAGCTCCATTCCCCGCGAAGAGTGGGGCACCTTTGACGTACTCGTCTCCAACCCGCCCTATATCCCCACCGATGTCATGCGCTCGCTGCCGCACGAGGTCAAGGACTTTGAGCCCGATCTGGCGCTCGAGGGCGGTACCGACGGCCTCGATATCTTCCGCCGCCTGCTCAACGCGGCGCCCTACATGTTGCGCGCCGGCGGCCTCTTTGCCTGCGAGCTCTACGAGGGCGCGCTCGACGCTGCGGCCGAGCTCTGCCGTCAAGCGGGTCTGTCGGACGTGTGCATCGTCCACGACCTCACCAATCGCCCCCGCATCGTCCGAGCCATCGTCACCGAGCCCAAGCAGCGTATTTAAGCTGAACTAATAGACATTTGCTCAAGTTTGCTCTTGCAATATACTGTAAAACTTCTACTATAGAAGGAGAAAGGTATGTCAAATCAGCTGCATCGGTACCGTATCGTGCTTGATTACATTGAACCTTGGCTTGATGAGCATATACCGTCGCCACGTAAGGAGGCTCGATCGAGATGGAACTGCATGAGTATATGGAATCTCGCGGGATAACACGCGACTCCATTACCGCCGAGCAGGAGAGGACTCGCGATCGTATCGAAGCCTATAAGCTTGCTCAGATTCGCAGGCTAAAAGATCTAACACAGGCGTCGGTCGCCCAATCGATGGGCGTTTCTCAAAAACGCGTATCCGAGCTCGAGCGTGGGGAATTGGGTTCGATGAGGCTTGACACGCTGAGCAGGTACGCAGAGAGCCTCGGCGGAAAACTGGTTGCAAGCATCGAGTTTCCCGATCGTACCGTTACGCTTGCGCGCTAAAAATCTTCAATTAACCCCCTCACTTTCACCGACTACTAGAGCCGCTCACCAAACCAACATGCGCTCTGGGCAAATAGGTTGAACGTTTCGTGCGAGAATGCCCCACAGTAAACAAACTTGCACCAGAGCGTAAGGGGCTGGCATACACATGCAGACTGTCTATCGGGTATACGAGGGAGCGCGCGAGCCGCATCGGCTTGCAGTCGAGCGCATGGCCGAGCTGCTCGGTCGCGGCGGCCTGGCGCTTATTCCAACCGAGACGGTCTACGGTGTCGCCGTGGCGGTCAACGCCTTCTCGGATGCCGTTCCACAAGATACAAGTGAACCTCTGCCGTGGCCGCGCGACCCGCAGGCCACCGTCAACGGCGCCGCGGTCCCCGCGCTCGGTACCGGCTATCGTCGCATCTTTACCCTCAAGCAGCGCGAGCTCACCCAAACGGTTGCCTGGCTGGTCGATGACGCCGAGGCACTCGACCGCTATGGCGTGGATATCCCTAATGAGGCCCGCGTGCTCGCCCGACGATGCTGGCCAGGCGCCCTGACTATCGTGGTCAAGGCGGCCCCCTGCGTGCCGACCTTTATGCGCGCCGCCGACGACACGGTGGCACTTCGCGCTTCGGCCTCGCCCGTGGTGCAAGCGCTCATCCGCGCCTGCGGCAGCCCTCTTGCCTGCACCAGCGCCAACACGCACGGCGCGCCCGCGCCGGCAAGTTTTGCCACGGTGGAGGAGCGTATCCTGGAGGGGGTCGATGTGGCTGTCGACGCAGGTGAGACCACGTGTCGCGACGCCTCAACCATCGTGTCGTTTCAGCGCGGTGAGCTCCAGATCCTGCGCCAAGGCGCGCTCCCCGCATCAGAGATCGAGCGGGTCCTGTCCGACCCGATGCAATAGAAAGGTGTAAGCGATGTCGTTGAATCTAGGTAGCCTGGGTATGGAAGACGCCTCGTTTAGCTTTGGCGGTTCCTACATCATGGCGCTCGACTGCGGCACCACCTCGGTACTCGCGACCATCGTCGACGAGTACGGCTGCATCGTCGCCCAGGCGCGCCGTAGCGTCAAAACCAGCTTCCCGCGCCCCGGCTGGGTGGAGCAGGATCCCACGGAGGTGCTTGCCAGCCAGATCGGCGTGATGATGGAGGTTCAGTTTAAGAGTGGTATCCATTCTGACCGCATCGCCGCCATCGGTATCTCCAACCAGCGCGAGACCACGGTAGTGTGGGACCGCATAAGCGGCCAGCCCATCTATAACGCCATCGTGTGGCAATGCCGTCGCACCGCGCCTCTGATCGACGAGCTGGTCGAGCAGGGCGCAGAAGAGCTGGTGCGCTCCCGCACGGGGCTTACGCTCGACCCGTATTTCTCGGCCTCCAAGGTGCAGTGGATTCTCGATAACGTCGACGGCGCGCGCGAGAGCGCGGCGGCGGGCGACCTCATGTTCGGCACCATCGACACCTGGCTCATCTACAACCTCACCGGCGGTCAGGTCTTTGCCACCGACTACACCAATGCCAGCCGCACCGCGCTCTTTAATATCCATGCGCTCGATTGGGACGACGATCTGCTGGCGCTTTTCGACGTCCCGCGTTCCATGATGCCCGAGGTTCGTTGGAGCTCGGGCGACTACGGCCGCGTCGCGAGCGACATCATGACCAACATGCCACCCATCATGGGCGTGGCGGGCGACCAGCAGGCGTCGCTGTTCGGCCACTGCTGCTTCCATCCCGGCCAGACCAAAAACACCTATGGCACGGGTTGCTTTATGCTCATGAACACCGGCGACGAGATCGTCGAATCCAAGAACGGTCTGGTCTCCACGATCGGTATCGCCGCGGACGGCAAGATCAGCTATGCGCTCGAAGGTTCTATCTTTGCCGCCGGCTCAACCATGAACTGGCTGCGCAACAACATGGGCATCATCTCGAGCGTGAGCGAGTCCGCGCAACTCGCCACTTCGATTAACGACAACGAGGGCTGCTACTTCGTTCCCGCCTTCGCAGGCCTGGGCGCTCCCTGGTGGGACCCGCATGCTCGCGGTATCGTCTGCGGCCTGACCGGCGCCTCGAGTCGCGCGACCATTGTGCGTGCGGCTTGCGAGTCCATGGCCTACCAGAGTTATGACGTGCTGCGCGCCATGGAGCAGGACGTGGGACTTTCGATTGAGCGCCTGTCCGTCGATGGCGGTGCCTCGCGCAACGAGTTCATCATGCAATTCCAGGCCGATCTGCTGGATATCCCCGTGCTGCAGTGTGAGACGGTGGAGACCACGGCGATCGGCGTCGCGTACTTGGCGGGCCTTGCTGTCGGCTATTGGGAGGATTTGGAGGAGCTGGAGCAAAACGCTCAGATCGTCAAAGTCTTCCATCCTCACATGTCCGCCGAGCGCCGTGAGAGCAACCTCGCTGGTTGGCGTGATGCCGTCAAGCGTTCGCTCAACACCGCTCAGTAGGGTTGCGACGAACTGCTCGATACAACAAACCGTTAAACTTATGCACGGCGCGCGGCAACAACGTCGCCATGCGTCTTGTCAGCAAGGCCATCTTCCGGCCGCAATGAAAGGGGCATCAACCCATGACCGTCACCTACGATACGTCCCGTGTGACGCTTGTCGACCATCCGCTCGTCCAGCACAAGCTGTCGATCCTGCGCGACAAGAGCACCGGCACCAACCAGTTCCGCCAGCTCGTGCGCGAGCTCGCACTTTTTGACGGCTACGAGGCCATGCGCGACCTGCCCATGGAAGACGTCGAGGTCGAGACCCCCATCACCACCGCAACGTTTAAGCAGCTCGCCGGCAAGAAGCTCGCCATCGTTCCCATCCTGCGTGCGGGTCTCGGCATGGTCGACGGCATCCTCGACCTGGTGCCCTCCGCTCGCGTGGGCCACATTGGAATGGAGCGCGACGAGGTCACCCACGAGCCGCATGAGTATTACTGCAAGATGCCCAAGGATATCGACCAGCGCATCTGCCTGGTTGTCGACCCCATGCTCGCCACGGGCGGTTCGGCCGAGATGGCCATCAGCTACCTGCGCGAGCGCGGTGTCAAGGATATCCGCATGCTGTGCATCGTCGCCGCGCCCGAGGGCCTCAAGTCACTGACCGAAAAGGATCCCGACGTACATATTTATACGTGCGCCATCGATGACCATCTCAACGAGGCCGCCTACATCGTTCCCGGCCTGGGCGACGCCGGCGACCGCATCTACGGTACGCTCTAGTCGTTGGGCCTTGTCGGCTACGGTCACAAATACGAGGAAATGGTGCGCGCGGGCGAGCAAAAGTCGTCCACGCGCACTTCTGTTAACGGACGTTTTGCGCTGAGGGGTTCGAAAAAACGTATTACCGTACCTGCGGCATAAAGAAGGCCTTAAGAAAACGTACAGGTGCGTATTAACCGTTTGTTTTACGGTTGTACTTTAGCGATTGGCTCGTACAATAGTCACCAATGTTTGGCTGGGACTGTGCTGTGAGGCGTTAAAAAGGAAAGCGAGGAAGCCAGTGTTTCAGATAGCCGATCTGCTCGCTATCGTTGCAGGCACCATCGCGGGCGCAATTGCCTTCCTTCCCTTTGTCTTTACGCTCAAGCCGGTTCTTGACGATAAACAGAATGCGGACATGCTCAAGGGAATGGTGAGTCTGGCGGTCTCGGCAGTCGCCCTGCTCGTCTTTACCTTGGTTGTGTTTGCGTTGTTCGGAGAGGCATTTCGCATGTTCCTCCTGGGCGAGGCGATCGGTTTCGTGGCCTTTATGGCCGCCTGCACGGTTCGCGTCGCCAAGGCGCTGCGGGATCCTCATGAGGTCGAAAGGTAAGTCGTGGAAATTTTTGAAAAGCTGCCTGATGAGATTAATCATCTGGTCAGCGAGTTCAGCTCCACCCCTGTCGTGGGCGATCTGAGCTGCGGCATCACGCAGTACTCGTTTTGGCTGATCGTCTCCACGATCGTGCTCCTGATCGTCCTGGCCGTGTTCAAGAAGAAGCAGACCCTGGTTCCCAAGGGCTTCTTCGTCAACGGTTTCGAGTACATCATCGAGTACGTCGAGAACGATATCGGCAAGGGCGTCGTGGGTGAGAACTGGAAGAAGCACTTCCCGTTCCTGTGCTCGCTTTTCCTGTTCATCCTGATCAATAACATGATCGGCCTGATTCCGGGAATGAAGCCCGGCACCGGCGCAATCGGCTCCACCGCCGCGCTCGCCATCTTCGCCTTCGTGTACTTCATCTACTACGGATGCAAGGCTCACGGCGTGATCGGCTACATCAAGAGCCTCGCCCCGCAGGGCGTGAGCTTCCCGATGAACGTGCTTGTGTGGGTCGTCGAGCTTTTCTCGACCTTCCTGCGCCTCATCACGCTCGCCGTCCGTCTGTTCTGCAACATGTTCGCAGGACACGTGGTCATGGGCTCGTTCGCCATCATGGCGAGCATGTTCATGCAGCCGCTGCTTCAGCAGGTTTCCGCGGCCCACGCCGTCGGCGCCCTGCCTTCGCTGGCCTGGCTTGCCATCCTCATCCTGATCTATGCGATCGAGCTTGTGGTCGGCGCCATCCAGGCTTACGTCTTCACGGTCCTTACCGCCGTGTATGTCTCCGAGGCAGAGGAGGTCGCGGAGGAGGAGTAATCTTCCGTTCGCGCCTTAAAGGTAAGGCAATTCGTTAAACCGCCGGTGCCCGTACCCATGGAGCCCGGCAGTTATAAAAAGGTTATCCTGCGTGAAATAAGACACGCACGACAAAGGAGGAATCGTGGGAGTTATCGGTTACGGTCTCGGTGTTATCGGCGCTGGTCTTGCTATCGGCCTGTCTGCTCTGGGTGCTACGGGTGCTATGGCCCGTCAGCCTGAGGTCCAGGGCCGCGTGTTCACCGTTTTCATCATGGGCTCCGCTTTCGGCGAGGCTCTGGCTCTGATCGGCTTCGTTGTCGCGCTGATCGTTAAATAGCACGGAGCGTCAAGTATGAATCTTTCATCCCAGAAGAGCGCGATCGCACTCTCCGCGTCCGCGGCCGCGCTGCTCATGCCGGTTTCCGCGTTCGCCGAGGACGGCGCCGCCGGTGCGGACATCCTCATCCCTAAGATGGCGGAGTTCATCCCGGCGCTTATCGCCTTCCTGATTATCTGGATCGTGCTGGCCAAGGTCGCCCTGCCGGGCATCATGAAAACCATGGAGGAGCGCGGCAAGAAGATCGAGGAAAGCCTCGACGAGGCCGAGAAGACCAAGCAGGAGGCTATCGCCAAGCGCGCTGAGTCCGACTCGATCGTCACCGACGCCCGTCGTCAGGCTGCCGACATCGTTCTCGAGGCCCGTAAGGACGCCGAGTCCGAGCGTGCCCGTATCATCGAGGCTGCTCACAAGGAGGCCGAGGAGATCATCGCCAAGGCCCATACGACCGTCGAGGACGAGCGCAAGTCCAT
Source organism: uncultured Collinsella sp. (assembly GCA_900541245.1). Classification (GTDB taxonomy): domain Bacteria; phylum Actinomycetota; class Coriobacteriia; order Coriobacteriales; family Coriobacteriaceae; genus Collinsella. The sequence continues at coordinate 12,421 of UQIS01000017.1, read as the reverse complement.
CTACGCCGGTGCCGCGAGCTCCATCGCCGACCTGTCCGTTGCCGTCGCCACCAAGATCGTGGGCGAGGCACTCGAGGACGATGCCGAGCAGAAGAAGCTCATCGAGCGCTACATCCAGGAAGCAGGTAGCCTGAATGCCGACTAGCCGCTATCAGGACAAGGTGCTCGAGACCTACGCGCGTTCCCTTTTGGAAGCCGCCAAGGCCGAGAACCATGTGTTCGAGGACCTCGAGATGGTCGAGCGCCTGGCTTCTGCCAGCCCCGAGATCATCGCCGTGCTCGACACCATGTCCAAGCGCGACCAGCTCGACCTTCTTCCCAAGGTGGCAGCTGCCTTTAAGTATGTTGCCGAGGAAGACGAGGATGTAGTGGGCGTGACCGTCACCACGGCGATCCCGCTCGACGACGAGCTGCGTCAAACCATCACTAAGAAATGCGAGCAGGACTTCGGCCGCAAGGTATTCCTTATCGAGCAGGTCGACCCGTCTATCGTGGGCGGCCTGGTGCTCGAGGCCCGCGGCGAGCGTCGTGACATTTCCGTCAAGACGCAGCTGCGCATCGCGCAGGAGACCCTCGCAAACTCTGCTAATTCGTACGGAGGTGAAGCCTAATGTCCGAAACCCTCAATGCCCAGGATATCGCCAAGAAACTGCAGGAGCAGCTCACGAGCCTCTCCGCGACGGTCGATACGCATGAGGTTTCAACGGTCGACGAGGTAGGCGACGGCATCGCGCGCGTCTCCGGCCTCAAGAGCGCCATGGCAGGCGAGCTTCTGGAGTTCAAGAGCTCCGATACCGGTGAGACCGTCTTCGGCCTTGCCCAGAACCTTGACCGTGACGAGGTCGGCGCCGTTCTGTTCGGTGCCGTCGACTCCATCAAGGAAGGCGACGAGTGCCGCACCACTGGTCGCATTATGGATATCCCTGTGAGCCGCGCCATGCTCGGCCGCGTCGTCAATCCGCTCGGCCAGCCCATCGACGGCCTGGGCGACATCGTCGCCACGCACCGTCGCCCCATCGAGTTCAAGGCCCCCGGCGTTATCGACCGTACCCCGGTGTGTGAGCCGGTTCAGACCGGTCTGTTGGCCATCGACTCCATGGTGCCTATCGGCCGTGGTCAGCGTGAGCTCATCATTGGCGACCGTAAGACCGGTAAGACCGCCATCGCCATCGACGCTATCCTCAACCAGCGCGGCAAGGGCATGGTCTGCATCTATGTCGCCGTCGGCCAGAAGGCCTCCACGGTTGCCAACATCCGCGAGACCCTCGCTCAGCACGGTGCGCTCGACTACACCATCATCGTTTCGGCCACCGCTGCCGATTCCGCCCCTATGCAGTACATCGCGCCTATGGCCGGTGCCGCTATCGGCGAGTTCTTCATGTACAACGGCGAGGACGGCAAGCCCGCCAGCGAGACCAACCCCGGCGGCCACGTGCTCGTCATCTACGATGACCTGTCCAAGCAGGCTGTGGCCTACCGTCAGATGTCGCTGACGCTGCATCGTCCGCCCGGACGCGAGGCCTATCCTGGCGACATCTTCTACCTGCACTCTCGTCTGCTTGAGCGTGCCGTCAAGATGTCCAAGAAGAACGGTTACGGCTCCATGACGGCACTGCCGATCATCGAGACCCAGGACGGCGACGTCTCGGCCTACATTCCGACCAACGTCATTTCCATTACCGATGGTCAGATCTACCTGCAGTCCGAGCTCTTCTTCCAGGGCCAGCGCCCGGCAGTCGACGTGGGCATCTCCGTGTCCCGCGTCGGTGGCGATGCGCAGACCAAGGCCATGAAGCAGGTCGCCGGCAACCTCCGTCTGGATCTCGCTTCCTATCAGGAGCTCGCTGGCTTTACGCAGTTTGGCTCCGACCTTGACGAGGCTACTCAGAAGCAGCTGACCCATGGTGCCCGCATGACCGAGCTCCTTAAGCAGCCGCGCTACAAGCCGTTTGAGGTTGGCGAGCAGATCGTTACGCTGTTCGCTGGCAACGAGGGCTTCCTGGATGACCTGGAGATTGCCGACGTGCTGCCTTTCCGTGCCGAGCTCATCGAGTACATGGACAATGGCTTTGGCTCGCTGCTCGACAAGGTTCGCGCCAAGAAGATCGATGATGACACCAAGGCTGAGCTCTTGCGCGTCATCGGCGACTTCAAGCAGCAGTTCATGGCCAAGCACCATTCGGATGTTTCTGGATCAGAGGAGAACTAAGCCCCATGGCCAACCTTCGCGACATTAAGAAGCGAATCTCCTCGGTTACCACGACCAAGCAGATCACGCGCACGATGGAGATGGTCTCTACGGCCAAGATCCGTCGTGCTCTCGATCGCTCCAAGCAGGCCGAGCCCTATAAGGAGGCGCTGACCGACGTCATGTTGACGGTCGCCGGCGACGCCTCCTGTTCGGGCACCGATCCCATGCTGCAGAAGCATGAGAGCGTCAAGCATGGCCTGATTGTCGTTATTGCCTCGGACCGCGGCCTTGCCGGCGGTTTCAATACGACGGTGGAGCGCACGGCCGAAAAGCTCGCCGCTTCTTGGGCGAACGACGGCATCGAGTGCGAGATCATCGCGTGTGGGCGCAAACCGGCCACGTATTTCCGTGACCGCGAAAACGTCGTCATGCACTTTGAGGGCAACTCCTCTGAGCCCGATTTCAATCAGGCCCGCATGATCTCCTCTCATATCTGCGATGCGTATCGTGCCGGTGAGCTTGACCGTGTCGAGCTTGTCTACCACCACGCCAAGAACCGCGTGGATCAGGAGCTTCGCGTCGAGCATCTGTTGCCGCTCGACCCCGAGATGATCGCTATGGCCCACGGTCCGCGTAAGAACGAGACCGACGCCCCTAAGCGCATCTCGTCCACGTTCGAGTTCGTGCCCTCTCCCGAGCATGTTCTCGGCAAGCTTGTGCCGTCTTATATCCTGACGGTCATCTACCAGGCCTTGATCGATTCGGCGGCTGCCGAGCAGGGTGCACGCCGCAAGGCCATGCACTCCGCGACGGAAAACGCCACCGCGATCATCTCGACCCTTACCCGCACGTATAGTCGCGTGCGCCAGGCTTCGATCACGACCGAGATTAACGAGATCGTCGGCGGAGCCTCAGCATTGGAGGAACAGTAATGGCTAATAACACCGTAAAGCTTGCGGTCGAGGAAGCCACCAAGAAGACGACTGCCGGTGATGGTCGCATCGTGCGAATCATCGGTCCTGTCGTCGACGTCAAGTTTGACGGTGCGGTGCCCCCGATCTACAACGCGCTCACGGTCGAGGCCGAGACCCCGATCGGTCATCTGAGCACGATCCTCGAGGTCGAGAGCCAGCTTCCGGGCGGCGTCGTCCGCACGGTCGCCATGTCCTCGACCGACGGCCTGCAGCGCGGCCTCATCGCCACCGATACCGGTGAGCCCATGAAAATGCCCGTTGGCCCCAAGACGCTCGGCCGCATTTGGAACGTCATGGGCAAGCCCGTCGACGGCAAGCCCATGCCCGAGGTGGAGGAGTTCTACCCCATCCACCATGCAGCGCCCCGTTTCGACGAGCTCACCACCAAGACCGAGATCTTCGAGACCGGCATCAAGGCCGTCGACCTGCTCGAGCCCTACATCCGCGGCGGCAAGACAGGTCTGTTCGGTGGCGCTGGCGTCGGCAAGACCGTTCTGATTCAGGAGCTCATCAACAACCTCGCCCAGGAGCATGGCGGCACCTCGGTGTTCACCGGCGTCGGCGAGCGTACCCGTGAGGGTACCGACCTTTATCTCGAGATGAGCGAGTCGGGCGTTATCGACAAGACCTGCTTGGTCTATGGTCAGATGAACGAGCCGCCCGGAGCGCGTCTGCGCATCGGTCTGGCCGGCCTTACCACCGCTGAGTACTTCCGCGATCGCGGCCAGGACGTTCTGCTGTTCATCGACAACATCTTCCGCTTCTCCCAGGCAGGTTCCGAGGTTTCCGCACTGCTGGGCCGTATGCCGTCCGCCGTTGGTTACCAGCCCACGCTGGCAACCGAGATGGGCGACCTCCAGGAGCGCATTACCTCGACCAAGACGGGCTCCATTACCTCCGTCCAGGCTGTCTACGTCCCCGCAGACGACCTGACCGACCCGGCGCCTGCCACGACGTTTACGCACCTCGATGCCACCACGGTTCTTTCGCGTAGCATTTCGTCGCTCGGCCTGTTCCCGGCTATCGACCCGCTTGCGTCTTCCTCCGACGCTCTCGATCCCTCGATCGTTGGCGAGGAGCACTACCGTGTCGCCGTCAAGGTCCAGGAGCTCCTGCAGGAGTACTCCGACCTTCAGGACATCATCGCCATTCTGGGTATGGACGAGCTGTCCGAGGAGCAGCGCCTTACGGTCAACCGTGCCCGTAAGATTCAGCAGTTCCTCTCGCAGTCCTTCCACGTCGCCGAGAAGTTCACCGGCAACCCCGGTGTCTACGTCCGCGTCGAGGATACCGTCCGCTCTTTCGCCGAGATTGTCGACGGCAAGGCCGATGACCTGCCCGAGCAGGCTTTCCGCTATGCTTCCACGATTGAGGACGTGCGCGAGCGCGCCCGCAAGATGGGGGAGAAGTAGGTTATGCGTATCCGCATCGTGTGCCCCGTGAGCTGCGCCTATGAGGGCGACGCTGCGTTTGTGTCGATTCCGTCTACGGATGGCGAGTTTGGCGTCCTGCCTGCTCACTCCAGCGAGATCTGCACGATCGACCGCGGTTACGTTCGCGTTTCCGATAAGGCCATGGGCACTGTCGACCACACGTTTGCCGTGGCCGGCGGCTATGCCCAGGTTGCGGACGATGTCGTTACCGTTCTCGCCGAGCGCGCTTGCGATTTGGCGACCGTCGATGCCGACAAGCTTAAAGCTGATATTCAAGGTTTTGAAGAGAAGCTGGGTAATTTGTCGGAGGATGATGCACGCCGCGCCTACCTCTATAATGAAATCGCATGGTGTAAGCTCAAGCTTGCCCAATAGTCAAACGATTTAGCGTTCGACCATTTGCGAACACATCATGCCCGGGATGGCCCAGCCACCCCGGGCATGCTTTTTGAAAGGGTAGACCTTGGATATTATCCGCGTTGAGGGTGGCCACGCCATCGGAGGCTCCGTGCCCGTTTCGGGCGCCAAGAACTCCGCACTCAAACTCATGGCGGCAACGCTTCTGGCGCCGGGCAAGACGACGCTGCAGAACGTGCCCGATATTTCCGATGTCCACGTGATGGGCAAGGTGCTCAAGGGCATGGGCGCTACGATCGATGTTCTCGACGAGCATACGCTCGAGATTGATACCTCTCAGGTCGATTCTTGGGAGGCCCCCTACGAGCTCGTTGCCAAGATGCGCGCTTCCACCGCCGTCATGGGACCCCTGCTGGGTCGCTTCCATCGCGCCAAGATTGCCATGCCGGGCGGCTGCAACCTGGGTGCTCGCAAGATCGATATGCACATTCTTGGTCTTGAGGCCCTGGGCGTTGAGTTCGATACCGCCCATGGTTACATCAACGCTAATGCGCCCCAAGGTCTGCGCGGTACCACCGTCACGCTCGAGTTCGCCAGCGTCGGTGCGACCGAGAACCTCATCATGGCCTCTGTGCGCGCACAGGGTACCACGGTTATCGATAATGCCGCCCGCGAGCCCGAGATCGTCGATCTCGCCAACATGCTCAACGAGATGGGCGCTAAGATTGTCGGCGCGGGCACGCCCGTCGTGACCATCGAGGGCGTGGAAGAGCTGCATCCTGTTACCCATCGCGTAGTGGGCGACCGCATCGAGGCCGGTACCTTTATCGTCGCCGGTGCGCTGATGGCCGACGATCGCGGTGTCGACGTCACGGGTTTTTGCCCCATTCACTTGGGCATGGTGCTCAAGAAGATGGAGCTTATGGGCATCGATTGCGAGCGTACCGACGACGGCGTCCATGTGAACCGTGCCGAGCGTATCAAGCCGGTTGATATCCAGACGCTTCCGTTCCCCGGTTTCCCGACCGACATGCAGGCGCAGATTATGGTACTCTCCGCCCTTGCCGATGGCAGTTCCGTTATTACCGAAAACATCTTCGAGAATCGCTTTATGTTCGCCTCTGAGCTGGTGCGCATGGGTGCCGACATTCGTATCGAGAGCCATCATGCCATGATTCATGGCGTCAAGGGCTTCTCGGGTGCACAGGTTACCTCGCCCGATCTGCGTGGCGGAGCGGCCCTCGTCGTAGCGGGCTTGATCGCCGACGGGACGACCGAGGTTTCGGCCATTCATCACATCAAGCGCGGCTACGAGCAGTTTGTCGAAAAGCTGCAGGCGCTCGGCGCGCATGTCGAGCATGCTACCGTCCCCGATCCCGCCATCTACTAATACAGGTTGCCTATGTTTAATAAAAAACCCCTCGCGGATACCACCGCCCGAAGACCCTCAACTGGTGCGCAGGCCAAGATCTACAGTCGCGATAACGTGGCTCGCTATTCCGAGCGCGCTCGTCAACGTCGTCGTAGCCACACGATTCGTCACGTCGCGCTCATTGTCGTGCTTGGCGTGCTGCTGAGTGCCACTACCGCTGCCGGCCTGTGGTTTGCCACCATTATGGGCAAGCTCGGCGATTCTAATGTCATTACCGACAATCTGCGTCGGGTTCTGGTTGACACCGATGAGGCAAAGGATCCGTTCTACGTGCTGCTTCTTGGCACCGACGGCCGTCCGGGCGAGGATACGTATCGTGCCGACTCGATTATCCTGGCACGCATCGACCCCACGCAAAAGCAGGCGACGCTCATTTCCGTTCCGCGCGACACCAAGGTCGAGTACAAGGGCGAGACCATGAAGATCAACGCCTGCCATACCGTTGGCGGCGCCGAGGCCATGGTCGAGGCGGTCAACGAGCTGTGCGGTGTTCAGATTTCCCACTATGCCGAGGTCAGCTTCGACGGTATGCAGGCGCTGATTGATTCGGTTGGCGGTATCGACATTAACGCAACCGATGATGTTGACGACCCCGAGCACCTGGATATTAAGATTACCGCTGGTCAGCAGCATATGGACGGCGCCACCGCCCTTACCTATGCCCGCTGCCGCTACACCTATGCCGACGGCGACTACACGCGCATGCGCCACCAGCGTCAGGTGCTTGGCGCCCTTGCCAACCAGATTCTCAATAACTTCGATGCCACGAAGATCTTTGGCCTGGTTAATTCGCTGTCCGATATGCTCGTGACCGATATGAGCGTTCAGGATATCGTGGCTACGGTCAATGCCATGCGCGGTATGGATGTCGACGGCATCTACTCGGCCAACCTGCCCTCGTATGCCGACGACAGCACCATGATCGACGGTGTGAGCTACGTCTTTGTCTACGAGGACGAGCTCAAGGAAATGATGGAGCGCGTCGATGCCGGCAAGGATCCCAAGGGTCCCAACACCATGGGTCTTTCCGACGGTTCCAGCTCTACGATCGGCGACCTGAACAACAACACGTCTGACGACTACGCAAACGGTACCGCAACCTCATCGGTCAGCTCTGACGATTCCGATGACTCAAGCGATTCGAGCGATTCGGACTACTACGAAGAGCCCACCGGCGACGGCAACGGCTACGAAGCTAACTACTAGAGTTACGGCGTTTTACCAAACGCCGTAACGACTCGACGCTGCGCGGGCCGCATTTGGACAATCTGACGTTCAACTTCAAGGGCGCGACCAGAAGGTCAGCGCCCTTTCGCTTCACGTCACCTTGTCTCAAATGCGACCCGCTCGCTGTCGTTGCCAAAACATCGGCGTTGCCGGAACACTTGGCACTTGGGGACGTTCCTTTTGTACCGGCAGTTTGGGACACTCCTTGCGTTAAGAGGCTGGCGTGCGTCAACCTATTCTCGTTGCAGTAAAAAAACCGCCCCGTTCTTGGTTGAGGACGGGGCGATTCGTCTTTTGGACTTGTGCAGCCAGGCTTATGCAAAGCGGGCGACGAGCTCCTGGAGCACGTCGGTCATCTTGACGAGCGAACTGACCGGGACGAACTCGTTGACGCCGTGGTAGCAATAGCCGCCGGTGGAAAGGTTGGGGCAGGGCAGACCGCGGAACGACAGCTGAGCGCCGTCGGTGCCGCCGCGAATCGGCAGCACTTGGGGCTCAACGCCGCAGGCAAGGTAGGCTTCCTTGGCAACATCAATAAGCTCGGGATAGTCACGAACGATCTCGGCCATATTTCGATACTGCTGCTTAATCTCGACCGTCACGCGCTCCTCACCCAGACGCTGGTTGAGCATCGAGGCGGCGGCATCAACAAGGTCGAGTTTCTGCTGGAACTTGGCGGCGTCATGGTCGCGGACGATATAGCGCGCTGTGGCGTGATCGACGGTCGCAGATACACCCTCAAGGTGATAAAAGCCCTCGTAGCCTTCCGTATACTCCGGGCGCTGCACGTAGGGGAGCAACGCGTTGAAGTCACAGAACAGATTGCCTGCGTTGACCATACGGCCCTTAGCGTCGCCCGGGTGGATGGACTGGCCCTCAAAGCGGACGGTCGCCTCGGCGGCGTTAAAGCACTCCCACTCCAGCTCGCCGATGGGGCCGCCGTCGACCGTGTAGGCGTACTTGCAGCCAAAGGTATCGATATCCAACAGCTCGGCTCCGTGGCCGATCTCCTCGTCAGGGCAGAAGCAAATGCCGAGTGCGGGATGGGGCAGAGAAGGGTCCTGAGCGATACGCGCGACAAGCGACATGATCTCGGCGACGCCTGCCTTGTCGTCCGCGCCCAGCAGCGTGGTGCCATCGCTGCAGACCAGGTCCTCACCCGCGAGGTCATTCAGGGCGGGAAGCTTGGCGGTACTCATGGCAACGGGCTTACCGTCAACCGTGCCGCAGACCAGGTCGCCGCCTTCGTAGTGTACGATGTGCGGCTTCACGCCGGCGCCCGGTGCAACTTCGGTGGTGTCGAGATGGGCGATCAGGCCCAGGGCGGGCTTGTCCTCAGCGCCCGCACTTGCGGGGATATGCGCGCAGACATAGGCGTGCTCGGTCACGTGGGCATCTTCCGCACCAAGCTCGCGCAGCTCTTCAGCCAGCACGTTGGCAAGGTCAAACTGAACGGCGCTCGAGGGTACCTGGTCGCAGTTTGCATCCTCGGACTGCGTGTTGATCTGGACGTAGCGCAAAAAGCGTTCGAGGACATCGGGGCTCGTGGTGGTGTTTTCCATAAAGACCGCTCCAATCTTGGTCGTCGTGTGCAACAAGAACTCTAGCACGGTATGCCACGGCATACCACGACGCTTGGATGGGGTAGAATCAGCCATTGAATGCAGAAGGGACGGAAGATCATGGATACGACAAATAGCTCGCGCGAACTACATCTGACGGTGGCGAACGAAGACTACTTGGAGTGCATGGTTCGCATTGAAAGCGAAGAGGGGGAAACCAACGGCGTGCGATCGGTCGACATCGCGCAGCGCCTTGGCGTCTCCAAGGCATCGGTCAATAAAGCGGTTTCGGCGCTCAAGGCATCCGAGCTTGTCGAGCAATCGCACTACGGCAAGGTGATCCTGACCGATCGCGGCCGCGAGGTTGGCACGGCTATCTGGTACCGTCATCGCCTCATCCGCACGTTTTTGGTTCAGGAGCTCGGTGTCGAATTTGAGCGAGCCGATTCCGAGGCCTGCATGATGGAGCATGCGCTATCCGAGGACACGATGAGCCGCTGGCTCGCCTATCTCGAAAAGCAGGGAATCAGCGTCGAGGAATAGCGGGATATATATGGATACGAGTTATTACAACCGCTTTGGTGCCGAGGAACTTACGCGCCGCTTGTCGAGCGAGACCTTGTTGGCGCAGGGCCCCATGGGCAGTGTTCTGTTGAGTGAGTACGATGCCGCCGACATTCCACCGGCGTTTTGGAATCTGGCAGAGCCGCAGACCGTTTCTCGTATCCATCGCTTGTATGTCGCCGCCGGCGCGCAGGTGCTCATTACCAACACCTTTCAGGCATCAAGCTATGCCCTCAAACACGACCAGATTGCGCCGTCCGTGGCGGAGGTCAATCGCGGGGCCGTCGACGATGCCCGCCAGGCGCACCCTCAGCTGCTGCTGGGCTCGATGGGCCCGATCGGTATTGAGTGGTTTGCCGAGGACTCTGCCGAGTATCGTGAAATCCGAGGCATTGCGCGCGAACAGGCGCACGCCTTGCTCAATGCCGGCGTTGACGGTCTGCTGATCGAGACGGTGACGTCTATCCGTAATTTGCAGCCCATGCTTGCCGGCGCTCGAGATGCCGCCGACGGCATGCCTGTTCTGGTGAGTTTTGTCGTTGACGATAAAGGCGACCTGTTGGGCGATGGCCTCAACATCGAGGCAGCCGTTTTGTACGCCGAAAAACACGGCGCAAACTCGGTTGGTGTTAATTGCTGTTCGCTTGCGGCCGCGAACGCGGCGGTGCCCAGGATGGTTGCATCGGCGACTACTCCCGTCACGGTGCGTCCCAACGTGGGCGATCCGGTCCAGACTCAGGATGGCCCCGTATGGCACGAGAACCCCGAAGCTTTCGCGCGCGCATGCATCGAATGGAGACATGCCGGCGCCGCAATGGTGGGCAGTTGTTGTGGAACCACGGCAATCACTACGGCAGCGATGGCCGAGGCGCTCGATATATAAAGGGTAAAACCGCTCCATACGGGGCGGTTTTTTTTATTGCCTGCATGTCCTCGGCAGCATTTGCCCAAATGGTGAATGCTGGTGCCGGCAGGTTGCCGAGTGCATGTTGCGGGTATACCCCATGCGTACCATGATCCAAACACTGTGAGGTGTCTGCGCGTGTGCGCGATAATTCATTTTGGAACTGACGGTTGGCGCGCTCGCGTCGATGAGGACTTTACTGCCGATAACGTTGCCCGTATCGCCGATGCCGTCGGCGAGTTGTGGCAAAAGACCAATCCGGGCAAAACGGTATATATAGGGTTCGACACCCGGCCCCTCGCGAGCGAGTTCGCTGAGCTTGCGGCGGGCGTGCTAGCAGCGCACGGGCTGGACGCCGTGCTCGCTTCGCGACCTGTTCCGACCCCTGCCCTTACGTGGGCGGCGGCTTATGACGGTGAGGCGTGCGGCGCGCTCATGGTGACGGGGTCCCATCATCCGCAGGGTTATCTGTGCCTCAAGATTCGCATGGGTGACGGCTCGACCGCCAACCAGGATGTCATCGAAGAGCTCGAAGAGACCATGGCTCCCGAGCCAATGGGGATCGAAGGGCAATATCGCACCGCGGATATTATTCCTGACTATATGCAGGCGGTGGCATCGTTTGTCGATGCCGAAGCCATCCGCGCCGCGCACCTGCGCGTGGTCGTCGATCCCATGGGCGGCGCAGCCCAGGGCTATCTAGCCGACTTGCTGCGCGAGCTTGGCGTTGAGGTGCACGAGATTCACGCCGGGCAGGCGTCTGACCAAGAAGATATCTGCCCCGACCCCGTTGAGCCTTGGGTGGACGCTTGCGAGCGCACGGTTATCGAGGACGGAGCTTGCGCTGGCCTGGTGACCGACGGCGACGCCGACCGCATCGGCGCGGTTGACGAGCGCGGCAGATATATACATCCGCATCAGATCATGGCGCTCGTTTTGGGCGACTTGGTTCAATTTCGTAATTTGGAGGGGCGCGTCGTCGTCAATCTTTCGTGCTCGACGCTCGTGCGTCGCATTGCCGAGGCGCTTGGCTGCCGCGTGACCGTCAAACCGGTCGGTTTCAAATATATAGCGGCGGAGATGAAGAAGGGCGGCGTCCTCATAGGCGGCGAAGAAGCCGGTGGTATCGGCATTGCCGCGCATATGCCCGAGCGCGATGGAATCCTCGCCTGTCTGATTCTGTGTGAGCTTATGGCAAAGACGGACGCGCCTTTGGGCGTTCTGGTCGACCAACTCGAGGACAGTTTTGGTAAGACGAGTTACGGTCGACGCGATTTTCGCCTTGAGGCCGAAGATGCCGAAACGTTACGAACCCTGCTGCCGGGCGTAAACCCCAAGTCGATTTGTGGCAAGGTGCCGCAAAACGTTAGCCATATGGATGGCTTGCGTTTGGCATTCGAGGATGACACGTGGCTGCTGGTCCGTCCTAGCGGGACCGAACCGGTGGTGCGCGTCTACGCCGAGGGGTTCTCGGTGGAAGAACGTGATGAGTTGCTCGATGCTGGCTGTGCTTTAGCTAGGGGGACGTATCCGCTTTAACCATGAGACTGCCTTATATAAAGAGATGCTCGGCGAGCGGTAGGTAACGGCTGGCAAACGTTAGTCGGATCCCAAGATGTGTAGGAAATGTGTACGCCCAGATTCCCGCCCCCGGCGCCCCTCCGGTCTGGCAATATATCTCCTTGCCGCGCGGCCCGGTCGAACCGGATGAGCCGCAAAGCGTGCACCTTGAGAACCGGATACTGCGAGGATGGACACACCAGATGTGTCGCATCCG
>UQIS01000016.1 GCA_900541245.1 uncultured Collinsella sp. | reverse complement strand
GCTCGACCTTCTCCCTGCTGTACATGCGAACCTCCAGTCCGGACCGCCCCGCGGTCCAACTTTCTGTCCGCACCCCCTAAGGGCCAGTCGACGTTCTCCATGACGAAGATGCCCAGCCTGGAACAGCAATATCCAGGTAAAGATTCTCGACATGGCATCCATCAGCATCGAATTCAATATAGGCGGTTTCGGGATCTACGACCTTAATCGTCTTGTCATCCTGAATCTCCAGTCCAGGACCAAGGGTCCAGTCCACTTCTTTCGCGTTCCCATATAGCAGAGATTCCCAGAACGGGAAGTTGAATACGAGAATCTCCAAAGCCATTGCAACCATAAGTGAAATAGCAACACAGCGAAGAATCTTCTGCAAAGTGCAGGAACCATCGTGGCCAACAGGCTCAATATTATTTCTCACGCACTCTATAGGATTCATCAAGTTCTCCAAACTAAACTATGCGGACTTCGCACGTCTGGCTGGATAAAACAAACCAGACAGGAAGGGCGGTAAACAATAAACCACGCCAGCGAACAACTCTGTACACGCAACTTGCATCAACACCATAAGAACCCATGCATGCGGAATCTGAGACATGATCTCCCAAATCAGATCCACCGAATCACATCTAACTCAACAAGGTGCATGCAAAAAAGCAAGGGAGTTCTTTCCCACGAACTTCAACATGCTGGACAAGACGGGAATTTTGGAAATGCACGCTTTTACAACGCCTTGGGGCGCACCGACAAAACTGCAGTGCCCAACGACAACTGCAATCAAAACGACCGCCTTCGCGATATCAAAAGAGGCAAGTCGTTTCGTCATATCACTCACTATCGTTCTCGCTCAAACCAGGATCAACCATTCTAAAAACTACTTTCGCTTCCGCATCGGCGGCTTCATCATCATGACCGCTTTTTTCAGAATTCGCCATCCCGAGAATCCAAGGCAGCGCCAATAACAACGGCGCAGCGTATACCGGTCGCCGCATGCCGGTGTAGCCGCACGCGAGATCGCCTCAAAGGAGACGCTGAGATCATCTTGGCTATGGTATGGACGACGCTGTCGAGTTCCTTAAGGAAGATGGGAAGCGATTCCTGCTCGTTGCAGCACGGCACGACGATGGAAATGAGCGGCATGGCGGTTTACCTCGCGTTCGTGTTGTCGTTGCGATAGTCACCGAAGGTGTATTTGCTATACACATTGACTTCCCACTGCTTTTTTTCGACTTTTGCCACGGAGTCGAGGATAAAACCAGTCGCGAGACTTAGGCCGCACAGGAACATAAACGATGCGGCGAGTATGGCGGTGGGGAAGCGCGGAACAAGACCGGTCTGGAAATACTCGACAATGATGGGGATGCCCAGGGCAAGCCCGACTATCGCAAACAGAAGCGCGACGAGGCTGAAGAACTTCAAAGGACGGTAGTCCTTGAACAGCGTGCCGATCATGGTGACGACCTTAATGCCGTCCCTCACGGTATTAAGCTTGGACTCGGAGCCTTCCGGGCGATCGCGGTACTCGATGGGTACATCTTTGATGCGCCAACGGTGGTCGACGGCGTGGATCGAGAGTTCGGTTTCGATCTGGAATCCCTCGGAAAGCACGGGGAAGGTCTTGACGAACGGGCGGCTCATGGCACGATATCCCGTCATGACGTCATCGAAACTGTAGCCATAGATCCATTTAATCATGGCGCGGACCAGATTGTTGCCAAAGCCGTGGAACGCACGCTTGTTTTCCTCGGCATAGGTGCCGTTGGACAGGCGGTCGCCCACGGTCATGTCGGCCATGCCGTTGAGGATGGGCTCGCAGAGGGCTTTGGCCGCCTCGGCGGGGTAGGTATCGTCGCCATCGACCATCAGATAGCAGGCGGCGTCGATATCGCGAAACATCTGACGGCAGACGTTGCCCTTTCCCTGTCGGGGCTCAAAGCGCACCGTGGCGCCATGTTCCGTTGCGATGCGCGAGGTATCATCTGACGAGTTGTTGTCATAGACGTAGACCGTCGCCTGCGGAAGCTCGCGGTGGAAGTCGTCAACAACTTTGCCAATAGTGAGGGCTTCGTTGTAGCAGGGGATAATGACGGCAATAGAATCAGAATTCACTCAATGCTCCTTAATTATTCAATCGTTAGAAAGTATAGCCGTTTGCGACGGGCATCCTAAGATGTGAGTTAGTTCTCCAGTTTTGTTGCGCGAATCGTTTGCCCGCGTGTCGGGTCTATACTGTTCGGTTGTCAACGATTACGAGTAAAGGAGTTGCATCCGTGTCGGATCAGACAAAGCAACAAGAAGCTCGCAGTCTGCCTGCGACGTTTGCTAAGAACGAATTTGAGAAGGACGCGTTTATCCTGCGTCAGCTGGTTACCAAGGATTTTAAGATCAAGTATCGTCGCAGCGTTTTGGGCGTTGCATGGTCGGTGCTTAACCCGTTGCTCATGATGATCGTCATGGCCATCGTGTTCTCGACGATTTTTGCCCAGGGCCGCAATGGTTCGATTACGCCCGAAATGTATCCGCTGTACCTGATCGTCGGCAACGTCACCTTTGCCGTCATGTCCGAGTCCACGAACCAGGCGTTGACGTCAATTGTTGGCGCGGCTCCGCTGCTTAAGAAGGTTAAGGTGCACCGCTGGGTCTTCCCGGTGCAGAAGGTGCTCTTCTCGCTGGTCAACTTTGCCTTCTCGCTGGTCGCCGTCGCCATCGTTATGCTGTGGTTCCGCGTTATGCCTTCTTGGCACCTCATTCTGTTGCCTGTTTGCCTGCTTTTGCTTATGGGATTTTGCATGGGTCTGGGCATGATGCTCTCTGCCCTCACGGTCTTTTTCCGCGATGTCATGCATCTGTGGAGTGTCGTCATTACGGCGTGGACTTACATCACGCCTATTTTCTGGACGACCGACTTCGTTGCGCAAATGCCGCATCTCGTGCGCATTCTGGTCTATGCGAACCCCATGTATAACTACCTGCAGTTTATGCGCGATATCTTCCTGTTCCAGACCACGCCCTCGCTTATGACGTTTGGTATGTGCGTCGCTTGGGCGGTCCTTGCGCTTGTTATTGGCTACACCGTGTTCCATAAGTCCGAGCGCAAATTTATCCTCTACATCTAAGGAGTGCTGTGATGACTGAATCTGTTGTTGATTACAGCGAGCAGCCTCTGGCTGTCGAGGTCAACGACGTCACCATGATTTTCAATATGGCGTCCGAGTCGCTGACCAACCTCAAGGAGTATTTCATTAAGCTTGCCAAGCACGAGCTGTTCTTTGAGGAGTTTAGGGCGCTCAAGCATATCTCGTTCGATATTCATCGCGGCGAAGTTGTCGGTCTGGTTGGCACTAATGGTTCCGGTAAGTCTACGATGCTCAAGATTATCGCTGGCGTGCTTGAGCCTAGCGAGGGCAGCGTTAAGGTGCACGGTAACATCGCGCCGCTGATTGAGCTTGGTGCCGGCTTTGACCCCGAGCTGACCGCTCGCGAGAACATCTATCTAAACGGCGCCCTGCTCGGCTATACCAAGGAGTTCATCGACGCCAACTTTGACGGCATTATCGAGTTCGCTGAGCTGCAGAACTTTGTCGATATGCCGCTTAAGAACTTCTCCTCGGGCATGGTTGCGCGTATCGCCTTTGCAATCGCAACGATCACTGAGCCTGACATTCTGATCGTTGACGAGACACTGTCCGTCGGTGATGTGTTCTTCCAGCAGAAGTGCGAGGCCCGCATCCAGCACTTTATCCAGAGCGGCGACGTGACAGTTCTGTTCGTTTCGCACTCCATGGAGCAGGTTGAGCGCATCTGCCAGCGTGCCGTTTGGATTGAGAAGGGTGACCTTCGCATGGACGGCCCGGTCGATAAGGTCTGCAAGGCGTACCGTGAGCAGTTCAACTAGGTTATAATTACTTGCGCCTGACAGGCTTGCGCTTGCTTGGGCGTGCTGTTATTTGCTCCATTAGCTCAGTTGGATAGAGCAGGGGACTTCTAATCCCAAGGTCGACGGTTCGAATCCGCCATGGAGCACCATCGTTTATTAAGCCCGGACCGCTTGATGGTCTGGGCTTTTTCGTCTTGTATGCTGCTGGAGCCGAGTGCGAGCAAGCCACCGCTGTTTGTTGGGGTTGGCATTTTACTTTTCGAGATACTCTTTCAGCAGCTCCAACGCATGGGCATAGCCCTGCAAGCCCTCGCCGGTGATGGTGGCGAAGCAGGCCAGGCGTGCGTAGCTCACCTGGCGGAAGTCCTCGCGGGTCTCGACGGCGCTGATGTGGACCTCCACAGCTGGGATGGCGACGGCCTTGAGGGCGTCGAGGATGGTCACGCTCGTGTGCGTGTAAGCCGCCGGGTTGATGACGATGCCGTCGACCTTGCCGTAGGCCTCCTGGATCTTATCGACGATGCTGCCCTCGTGGTTGGACTGGAAGACCTCGACCTCGTCAAAACCCTGCGCGGCGCCTGCCTCCTGGCAGATCTGTACCAGACGGTCGTAGTTATCGCTGCCGTAGATGCCCGGCTCGCGAATACCGAGCATGTTGAGGTTGGGGCCGTTGATGACGAGTGCTTTCATGGTTGCTTCCTTTGCGGTTGAGCGGGCGTTGCGGCTGAATGAAAAACCACCACAAAGGTGCCTGTCCCCTTTGTGGTGGTATTTGTTAGAGAGCGTGTGGGAGGGTGTCGAGGACGGCGGCCGCGGTGTTGGCGGCGCAGTCGCGTGAGTCGATGATGTAGTCGGCCCAGGCGCGGTAGCGCGGCATACGCTGCTCAGCAAGCTTATCGATGCCTTCGCGGGCGGTGATGGGGCGTCCCTTGTGGGCGAGCTCGTCAAGCTTACGGTTGAGCATCACGATCTGGCTGTTCTGGTGCAGCAGCGGGTAGTTCTCGTCGCGCGTGACCACGCCGCCACCCGTGGAAAGCACCAGGCCGCTGCGCTTGGAGATGTCGGCCAGCGTCGCCGTCTCCTGCTCGCGGAAGGCCGCCTCGCCGCGCTCGATGATAAAGTCGGCACAGGGCATGCCCAGACGCTTCTCAAGCGCGCGGTCTAAGTCGATGTGCTCGCGGCCCGTGAGCTGGGCGATCTGCTCACCTACGCGGGTCTTGCCCGAACCCGGCATGCCGATCAGGGCGATGTTCTGCTCGCGGCGAGACAGGCGTTCCGTTACGTCCAGGATGCGCTCGCGCGGGGTGGCTTGGCCGGTGTAGCGCTCGACAGCCTGTGCTGCCTGGGCCACGAGCATGAGCAGGCCGCCGATGCAGGGGATATTGCGGCGCTCGGCCTCGAGCATCAGTCCCGTGCGGGCAGGGTTGTAGACAATGTCGATGACGCCCTCGAGCGCGTCAAGCCCTTCGAGTGTGCAGGGGGCGTCGGGGCAGTGGGGGAACATGCCGGCGGGCGTGCAGTTGACGAGCAGTGCCGCATCGGATTGCCGCGCGATGTTGCCATAGTTGACCTCGCTCGTGCGACCCACGGGCACTACGGTGGCGCCCAGGTCGCCGAGCACCATGCTGGCCGTGGTACCGGCACCGCCGGTGGCACCGAGCACAAGGACCTTCTTACCGGCAACCTTTACGCCCAGCTCTTCGACCAGGCACTGAAAACCAAAGTAGTCGGTGTTGTCGCCGCGCAAACGACCGTCAGGCAGGCGTGTGATGGTGTTGACGTTGCCCATGCGTTCGGCCAGCGGACTCAGCTCGTCCAGGTATTCCATGACGGCGCGCTTGTAGGGGATGGTCACGTTGGTGCCCTCCCATTCGTCGCCGGTCATAAAGGCCTGGAGATCCTCGGGCTCGCGCTCAAAGCGCACGTACTCGAGCCCCGCGAGCTCCTTGTAGATGGTCGGGGTGTAGCTGTGGCCCAGCACACGGCCCAGCACGCCGTAGGGGCGGGTTGTGGCGACGTCAGTCATCTAGAGCACCTCCGTGTAGCTGCCAAAGTAGGTGAAGCTCTCGCACACGTCATCGATGGAATCGAGCAAGTTGTCGAGGGCCTTGCTGCCAAAGGGGCAGTCCAGGTCAAAGTAGAACATAAACTCAAAGTCGCGCCCGGGGATGGGGCGGCTCTCGAGCTTGATAAGGTTGATGTTGAGCGCATAGAAGCGCTCGAGCACGCGATAGAGGGCGCCCGGTTCGTTGGCCGTGGTGATCATGAGCGAGGTGCGGTTGGCGCCGGGGTAGACGCGCGGCTCGCGGCTGATGACGACAAAGCGCGTGTAGTTGTTGTCCGAGTCCTGGATATTGGGCTCCAGCACCTCCAGGCCGTAGAGCGCCGCACAGCTGCGCGAGGCGATGGCGGCGACGTCGGTGCGTTCGGAGTTGGCGACCATCTCGGCCGACATGGCGGTGTTGGGGTACTTGGTGGCGTGCAGGCCGTGGGCCTCGATAAAGCCGGCGCACTGGGCGATGGCCTGGCCATGGCTGTAGACCTCTCGCACGTCTGCGAGCTTGGTGCCGGGCTTGACGAGCAGATTGTGATCGATTTTGAGGCGCAGCGAGCGCACGATATGGAAGTCGAACTGTGCGAGCAGATCGTAGACAGCGTTGACCGAGCCAGCGGTTGAGTTTTCGATGGGCAGTACGCCAAACTCGCAAAAGCCGTCGCGTACGGCGCGCATAACGCCCTCGAAAGTCTCAAAGAAGGCGATGTCGGGCACGTTGAAGAGCTTGCACGCGGCGATTTGGCTGTAGGCGCCTTCCACGCCCTGACAGGCAACGCTGGCCGTCTGGGGGAAGGGCGTGTCGAAGGCTGCAGCCGTGGCGTGGGCCTTTTGCGAGACGGTGATGCCCTTGAGCTCGTTGATGTAGCGCTGCTGCTCGGCCTTGCTCATGCTCATGAGGAGGCGGAACAGAGTGATGGTCTGCGCCTCGTAGCGCTCGGGCGCGCGGCTGGCGAGGTCGTTGAGTTTGGAGCGCTCGCGGGCGGGGTCGAAGACGGCCTTGCCCATCTCGATTTTTGACTTGGCGACCTCGGTGGCAATATCCATGCGCTCGATAAAGCTGCTGAGCAGGGTGGTGTCAATGCCATCGATGGCCTGGCGAATATCGGCAAGGTCCATGGAGGCCCCTTTCACGTAACGGCTGAGTTGGCAGGCAACCCAGGTGAGTCGGGTTAGAGCTGGGCGGCGTCCTCGAGGAGGGCGTCCCAAATCGCGAGGGCGGCGGCTGCCTCGGCTACGGGGACGGCGCGCGGGACGATGCAGGGATCGTGGCGGCCGTGGACCGAGAGCTCGGCATTTTCCATGGCGTCCATGTCCACGGTCTGCTGCTCGCGGCCGATGGAGGGCGTGGGCTTTACGGCCATGCGCCACATGACGGGCGCGCCGGTCGAAATACCGCCCAGGATGCCGCCGGCGTTATTGGACTCGGCCTCGATTTCGCCGGTCTCGGCATCGATGCGATACGGATCGTTGTTCTCGCTGCCGCGCATGGCGGCCACGGCAAAGCCCATGCCAAACTCCACGCCCTTTACGGCGGGAATGCCAAACGCGATTTGCGCGATGCGGTTCTCGATGCCGTCGAACATGGGGTCGCCGATGCCCGCGGGAAGCCCGTAAATGCCGCACTCCACGATGCCGCCGATGCTGTCGAGCTCGTCGCGCGCGGCAAGAATCTCCTCGCGCATGCGGCCGGCTGCGGCGGCGTCAATGCACGGCAGATCGTTCGTAAGGATCGCCTTGCGGTCGGCCTCGCGATAGACCATATCGTCCATCGGCAGGTCGGAGATGCCGCCGATTTGCGCGACGTGCGCCATGACCTGAATGCCGCGGGTCTCGAGTGCCTGCAGCGCAATGCCGCCGGCGATGCACAAGGGTGCCGTTAGGCGGCCGGAAAAATGCCCGCCACCAGCGACATCGTGCATGTTGTGATACTTCACGCGCGCAGGGAAGTCCGCATGTCCGGGACGGGGCTTGCGGCGCAGCTCGGAGTAATCCTTGGAGCGCGTGTTGGTGTTCTCGATAATCGCGGCGATGGGCGCACCGGTGGTATGTCCATCGACCACACCGGCGATGATGTGCGCGGCGTCGGCCTCGCGGCGCTTGGTCGCGGTCTCGTCGCGACCGGGGGCGCGACGGTCGAGGAAGGCCTGCAGCTTCTCCTGGTCCACGGCGATGCCCGCCGGGATGCCATCGAGCGAGCAGCCGATAGCGGGGGAGTGCGATTGGCCGAAGATGCTTAAGTGCAAGACGTTGCCAAAGGTCGAGGACATGCTATTCCTCCTCGAGTGTGACCTTGCCGCCCAGCAGGCGGTAGTGGTCGAAGAAATCGGGATAGGACTTGTTGACGGCCTCGGCGCCGTGGATCACGACCTCGCCGGTGGCGCGGCTCGCGGCGATGGCGGCCATCATGGCGATGCGGTGGTCGTTGTGCGAATCGACCTCGCCGCCGGTGAAGGCATCGACACCCTTGATGATGAGGTCGTCGCCGGCAATACGCACCTGTGCGCCCAGCGCGGTGAGCTCGCGGGTGGTGGTAGCCAGGCGGTCGGATTCCTTGATACGCAGACGGGCGCAATCGCGGATAAAGGTGCGGCCCTGTGCCAGCGAGGCCACGGCCGAGATAACGGGCACCAGGTCGGGAATGTCGTGGGCACTCATCTCAAACCCGGCGAGCTTGTCGGACTGCACGGTGGCGGCGTTGGTGGAGCGCACGATGCGGGCGCCAAAGCGCGAAAGCGCGGCAAGCACGTTGCGGTCGCCCTGTGCGGAGCTCAGTGACACGCCCTCGACGGTGATGGGGTCGGTGCCGATGGCGCCGGCGCACAGCCAAAAGGCGGCGTTGGACCAGTCGCCTTCGACAGCAACGCTGCCGGGCGTGCGGTACGAGCCGCTGCTCACACGGAAGTTCGTGACCTCGGGCTGGCCGTCCTTGGCCGGAATACGCTCGACGTTGACCTCGACGCCAAAGGCCTTCATGGCCTGGATCGTCAGGTTGATGTAGGGGCGGCTCTCAATGAGGCCGGTCACCTGCACGCAGGAGGGCTGGGCGAGCAACGGGGCTGCCAGCAGCAGGCCCGAGATGTATTGCGAGCTCACGTTGCCCGGCAGCACAAAGGTGCCCGGGCGCATGCGTCCGCTCGTCTTGAGCGGAAAACCGCCCAGACCCTGCAGGTCGCAGCCGGCGGCGATGATCTCGTCCGAGAGCGGGGACAGCGGGCGGGCGCCCAGACGGCCCTGGCCCACAAAGGTAGCCTCCGCACCCAGCGCACAGGCGACAGGCAGCATAAAGCGCAGCGTGGAGCCGCTCTCGCCGCAGTCGAGCGTGCCGCCGGCAAGGGCCTTGAGCAGGCCAAACTCAATACTCTTCATGGTGGGGTGGACCTGGAAGCCGTCCTCGACGGTCTCGATGCGAGCGCCCAGGGCCGTAAGGCAACGCACCGTAGCCTCGATGTCGGCGCAGGTGGTGTTACAGGCGACGTGTGTCTCGCCGTTGGCAAGCGCAGCGCAGATGATCAGGCGATGCGCCATCGACTTGGACGCGATGGCGGGAACGGTGCCCTTGAGCGGGGACGGGGTGATGCGGGCTAGCATGCGGATGCGTCTCCCTTCTGGCCGAGGCCCTCGGCAACGAGTTCATGGAAAGTGGAAAGCGGCGTGCGGTCGATGCTGCAGCGGCCAATGCCGTGCGGAATCACCAGATCGATGGTGTCGCCCGCGCGCTTCTTGTCGTGGAGCGCCTCGGCAAAGACGGCATCGGCATCTAGGTCACAGCGGGTCTTGAGGCCATGGCGGGCGCAGAGCTCCTCAATACGTCCGGGCAGCTCGGCGTCGCAAATGCCGTGTAGGGCCGCGGCGCGCGTGATGATGCCCATGCCGATCGACACGCAGTTGCCGTGTCCGAGCTCAAAGTGCTCGCATGCCTCGACGGCGTGTCCGGCACAGTGTCCAAAGTTGAGGAGCTTTCGCTGGTTGGTTTCGCGCTCGTCGGCGACGACCACGGCGCGCTTGATATCGATGTTGCGGGCGATAATGAGCGCTACGCGGGCAACATCGCGGTTGAGCAGCTCCAGCGTGAGCGGGGTCTTCTCCAGCTCGGCGAAAAGCTCTGGGTCGGCGATCACGGCGTGTTTCACAACCTCGCCGCAGCCGTCGGCGAACTGCTCGGGCGTGAGGGTGGCCAGGCACCCCACGTCGGCGATAACCACGCTCGGCTGCCAAAAAGCGCCGGCCAAGTTCTTGCCTGCAGCCAGGTCGATGGCGGTCTTGCCGCCCACCGACGAATCCACCATGGCAAGCAGGCTCGTCGGGATCTGCACAAACTTGCAACCGCGCATGTAGGTGGCGGCCACAAAGCCCGCCACGTCGCCCACGACGCCGCCGCCGAGTGCCACGATCACGTCGGAGCGCGAAAGCTCGTGCTCGGCCACAAACTCCAAAATGGCAACATAGGTTTCGGCGCGCTTATGGGCCTCGCCTGCCTCGAAGGTGCAGATGCTCACTTCGTAGCCCGACGCCTCCAGGCTCTGCTTAACGGGCATCTGGTAGAGCGGTCCCACGTTGGTGTCCGTCACGATGACGGCCTTGGTGCCGCCGGCAGTGGCGCGCACGAGCGGTCCCGCCTGCTCCAGCAAAAACGTGCCAACATGCACCTGGTAGGGGCGTGCAGTGTCGATATCGATGGTAATCGCCATAAGCTTCGGTCCTTTCGACCTGGCGTGATAGGTGGTCTAGTGGGAGGCCTCGTCATCGAGCGCGCGCTTGATGCGGTCTCCCTCGGCAAGAAGATTCTCCAGATAGCGCTGGTCGCGGTCCTTGAGCGCACGGCTGTAGGCGCCAAGCGACTCGATCAGATGGTCGATCTCGAAGGCGAGCGCGTCGGCGTCGTCGATCATGAGCTCGGACCACATTTGCGGGTTGAGGTGCGCCACGCGGGTGAGGTCGCGGTAGCTGCCGGCCGAAAAGCCGTGGTGGACCTGGGCAGTGGGGCTTTTGACGTAGGCGTTGGATACCACATGCGCAAGCTGGCTCGTGAAGGCGATGACGCGGTCGTGCATGGCGGCGCTGGTCACGCTGAACTTGCCAAAGCCCAAGGGGCGCACCATCTCGCGCACCTGGCCCAAAAGCTCCAGCTTGAGCGCATCGTCTACCGCGGGCGGCACGAGCACCAGCGGCGCACCCTGGAACAGGTCGGCGCGGGAGTGCGCATAGCCCGAGTACTGGGTGCCCGCCATGGGGTGTGCGCCCACAAAGTAAAAGCCGTGCTCGCGGGCAAGCTCAAAGGCGCGCTCGCACACGATGCCCTTGACGCCCACCGTGTCGATCACCACGGGGCCCATGATGGCCATGGTGTCGGTGGCGTCGGCGAGTGCCTGGGCATGCGCCTCGAGCCACTCGATGCAGGCTTCGGGGTAGCAAGCCAGGACGATGATGTCGCATTCGCCGAGTGTCTCGTCGTTGAGCTCTCCGGCGACGGTGCCCATGCTGGCGGCCGTCATGACGTCCTCATCGGGGTCCCAGGCCAGCACGCGGACGCCCGCCTGTGCATAGCCGCGGGCAAAGCTGCCGCCGATGAGGCCCAGGCCCACGATGCCGGCGCACTTGGGGCCGCCCTGGTTAACGCGCGCGTTTCTCACCGTACCCATGGGCTACTCCATGGTCTCTTGGCAGACAACCTCGCGGATGGCTCGGATGCGGCGCATGGTGTCGTCGAACTGATCGGGGGTAAGGGCCTGGGCGCCGTCGGACCAGGCGCGGCTCGGCTCGTTGTGGACCTCGATCTCCAGGCCGTTGGCACCGCAGGCGGTCGCGGCGAGCGCCATGGGCTCAACGTAGCGGGTGTAACCGGTGGCGTGGCTGGGGTCGGCGACGACGGGCAGGTGTGACAGGTGGTGCAGCACCGGCACGGCGTTGAGGTCGAAGGTATTGCGGGTGCGGGTCTCGAAGGTGCGGATGCCGCGCTCGCACAGAATGACGTTGTCGTTGCCCTCGCTCATGATGTACTCGGCTGCCATAAGCAGCTCGTCGATCGTGCCGGACATGCCGCGCTTGAGCAGAATCGGGGTCTGCGTCTTGCCGACCTCCTTGAGCAGGGGGAAGTTCTGGGCGTTGCGGGCGCCGATCTGCATGACGTCGATCTTCTTGTCCAAGAAGACCTGCACGTCGCGTGGGTCCATGATCTCGGTGACGATCGGCATGTCGAGCTCGGCAGATGCCTCGCACAGCAGGTCGAGGCCGGCGGGGCCCATGCCCTGGTAGGCGTAGGGGGAGGTGCGGGGCTTGTAGGCACCGCCGCGCAGCATCGTGGCGCCGGCGGCCTTCACGCGGCGGGCGATGCGGATGAGGTTCTCGCCCTCGACGGAGCACGGGCCGGCGATGACCTGGAACTGATCGCCGCCGATCTTGACGCCGTGGCCGCAGTCGATGATGGAGTCCTCGGGGTGGAACTTGCGGTTGGCGCGCTTGAACGGCTCGGAGACGCGCTGCACGCGCTCGACGACATCCATGGACTCGAGCAGGAACGGGTCGATCTTGGTCGTATCGCCCACCAGGCCGATGATCGTCTCATTCTCGCCGCGCGAGACGTCGGTCTTGAGACCCTTCTTCTCAATCCAGCTGACGATATGGCTGACGGCCTCGTCGCTGGCGCTCTGCTTTAAAATTGCAATCATGGTGTGCCTCTCACCTCGATGGATAGCCCTTGCAAAAACGGCCCGCATCGCGAGCCGTGTATATATGGTGCATGAGAGTTTATACTATCTGACTCGCTTTTGCCTTCTAAAGTGGGCCGTTGCACCGCGTCTTCCTCGGAATTGCAAAGCTTTTTCTTTTATTTTGATAGCCCGTGGTGCACTTGGGTATAATGCCAAACGTTGGCCCTATTAGCTCAGGGGATTAGAGCGTCTGCCTCCGGAGCAGAAGGCCGTTGGTTCGAATCCAACATGGGGCACCATCGAACGTAAGACCGTCCGAACCTCGCATGGTCCGGGCGGTTTTTCTTATACCGACGCGACGTGATGGGACGTGGTATGGCAGCAACGGATATCGAGCGCGGACTCTCGACCGCCGAGGTCGAGGAGCGCATCGCCGCCGGTAAGATCAACCGCAACATGGAGCTCAAGACCAAGTCGGTCAAAGAGCTCATCATCGAGAACCTCTGCACGTTGTTCAATTTGATCAACGTGATCTTGGCGTTCCTGGTCATTTTGACCGGTTCGTTTAAGAATCTGACGTTCCTGTTCGTGGTGTTCCTCAATACCGCTATTGGCGTCATTCAGTCCATGCGTTCCAAGAAGATGGTCGATAAGCTTACGCTGTTGACCTCTAAGAAGGCCATCGCGGTGCGCGACGGTGCCGAGGTGGAGCTCGACCTGGACCAGATCGTGCTCGACGACATTATTCGCCTGGGGCGCGGTGACCAGATTCCGGCCGACGCCGTGGTGGTGTCGGGCGAGGCGCTCGTGAACGAGAGCCTGCTGACGGGCGAGAGCGACCTTATTAAGAAACAGCCCGGCTCCGAGCTCATGAGCGGCAGCTTTATCGACTCGGGCCTGCTGCGCGCCCGTGTGATCCATGTCGGCGCCGACAACTACGTGGCCAAGATCAACAATGAGGCCAAGTACGTCAAAAAGGTCAATTCCGAGATCATGAACGCGCTCAACGCCATCGTACGCTTCGCGAGCCTCATTATGATTCCGCTCGGCCTGGCACTCTTTGCCTCGAGTGTGAGCGAGCTGTGGGATGCCGCCGGTACGCCGGGCGATAGCGCGCTTTCGTGGTGCTTTTCCGAGCTGCTTGCCGGTCGTGTGCCCTCGTCGGCGCTGCTGTCCACGGTGGGCGCTCTTTTGGGCATGATTCCGCAGGGCCTAGTGCTGCTGACCTCGTCGGTGCTTGCCATCGCCACGGTGCGTCTGGCGCGCCGCAAGGTACTCGCGCAGCAGCTCTACTGCATCGAGACGCTCGCGCGCGTCGACGTGCTGTGCCTGGACAAGACGGGCACCATCACGTCGGGTCGCATGGAGGTCGAGGGTACGTATCCGCTGCCGGTTGAGGGCGTGAGCCTGGGCGCCGGCCCGGACGAGGCGGCTGTTCCCGTCGATACCACAGTGCTCGATTTCGCGCTGGCTAACGTCGCGCGTGCGACTTCGGCCGATGCCAACGAGACCTGCCAGGCGCTGCTCAACTATTACGCCGATCGCCCGGTCGAGGTGTCTGAGCCGCTGTCGGTCATTCCGTTCTCGTCCTCCAAAAAGTGGAGCGGCGCGTCGTTTGCGCAGGGCTCCTATGTGATGGGTGCAGCGCAGTTTGTGCTCTCTGATCGTGTGTTTGCCCAGGTCGAGAACCGTGTCGCCGAGCTTGCCGATACCTGCCGTGTGCTCGTGGTGGCGCGCGTGGACGGCTTTACGCCCGATGGCGATATGGTGGGCGAGGCCGAGCCCGTGGGCTTTGTGACCATCCGCGACGAGATTCGTACCTCGGCGGCCCAGACCATCGGCTACTTTAACGAGCAGGGCGTGACCCTCAACGTGATCAGCGGCGACGACCCGCGTACGGTGTCGTCGATCGCGCGCGTGGTGGGCGTGCCGGGGGCGGACGCTTATGTGGACGCCACGACGCTCGATACGCCGGCCAAGCTCGATGCCGCAGTGGACCGCTACCATGTCTTTGGTCGTGTGACCCCGCAGCAGAAGCGCGAGCTCGTGCAGGCGCTCAAGCGCCGCGAGCACACCGTGGCCATGACGGGCGATGGCGTCAATGACGTGCTGGCGCTCAAGGAGGCCGACTGCTCCGTCGCCATGGCGGCCGGCTCCGATGCCGCGCGCAACGTGGCCGAGATCGTACTCGTCGACAACGACTTTGCCTCGATGCCCGCCGTGGTGGCCGAGGGCCGTCGCTCCATCAACAACCTGCAGCGTTCGGCCTCGCTGTTCCTTACCAAGACGCTGTTCTCGATGGGCCTGGCGGCGCTGTGCATTGCGCTGCCGCCGTATCCCTTCGAGCCCATCCAGATGACGCTCATCAACTTCTTCTGCATCGGCGCGCCGGGCTTTGTGTTGGGCCTTGAGCCCAACAATGCTCGCGTGAAGGGTGCGTTTTTGACCAACGTACTCAAGCGTGCACTGCCGGCGTCAATTGCGGTCATTTTGGCTGCGGCGCTCGATATCTTTGTGGCGCGCGTGTTTGGCTTTAGCCAGCTCACGCTGTCTACGATGTGCCTGCTTACGTCGTGCGCGGCGAGCGTCAGTCTGATCTGGCGCATCTCGCAGCCGCTCACCCCCTTGCGCGTGGTGCTCTTTGTGTTTGTCGTCGTCGGCATCTTGGTGGGCGTTATCGGATTCCCGGAGCTGCTGTCCATCGCTAACCTTTCGATGGGCGAGGCGGTTATTTTGCTGGCGATCGTCGTCTTTACCTGCACGGTGTTCTTTAAGCTCGCCACGATGATGGATTCGCTCAAGCCTCGTCGTCGTCATGCCGCAACTGGCTTTGGCCGCGGCGTTCGCGTTCGCCTGGGTCGTGGTGGCGGCAAGGTGAGCTCGACGGGATCGACCGCCCAGCGTTTTGCCAAGCGCGTTGCCGCCGATGTGGCGCAGCGCCGTGAGGAGCGCACCGCTCGCGAGGCCGAGGTTCGCGCGCTCGAGGGCGTGGAAAAGGCCCAGCCCAAGAAAAAGAAGAGCGCGGGCGCCACTCGCTCGCGGGTGACCAAGTCCGCTCAGGGAATTAAGGTCTCGATGCCGAGCAAGAAGAAAAAGCCTGCAAAGAAAGCTTAGCTCCAGTCGCCGGGGGATGATTTCACGGCGATGTTGAATTGGTGCCTTGCCCCTGTGGGGGCGTGGCGATGCTATGCTCTAACCTCGACTGTATGAACTGCTCCGAAAAGAGGAAGCCGTGATCTGCCCGCATTGCCTTAAGACTATCGAGGACGG
Organism: uncultured Collinsella sp.; assembly: GCA_900541245.1. Classification (GTDB taxonomy): domain Bacteria; phylum Actinomycetota; class Coriobacteriia; order Coriobacteriales; family Coriobacteriaceae; genus Collinsella. Next base: position 29,656 of record UQIS01000016.1, on the reverse strand, counting down.
CGCCTCGTTCTGCCCCTACTGCAACGCCTATGTGGGTCCGGGCGATGGTCCCGAGCACACCGAGTTCGTGTTCTGTGAGGGCTGCGGTGCCCGTCTTTCTCCGCATGATCGTACGTGCCCCAAATGCGGACGCCCCGCTCCGGGTATCCTCTCCGAGGACGCGGCCGCATCCGACCTGGCAGCGGGCCGCACGGCGGGCTTTCCGCGCCTAACGCAAGAACAGATCGATACCGAGGTGCCGCATGCGCCGGCCTCTGCCGCCGCGGTGCTTTCGGACGCCGCCGATCCTAACGAGACCTGCGTGCTGCCGGCTTTCGATAAGGATTTCGGTATCCCCAAGGTCGATATTCCTACGCCCGTTTCCCTGCATGACGAAGCCCAAAAACCCAAGCGCAAGGTGCACCCCGACGAGGACGCCTATCACAAGCACAAGCGTCATATCCCCAAGCCGCTCATTATCATCGCGGTCCTTGCCGTCGTTTGCGGCGGTGTCTATTGGTTCGTGACAACCGATCCCATGGGCGGCATGCCTGGCTGCTACGACCAGTTTGGCCAAGCTGCACAAACCACCTTCCCCACGCGCCAAAAGGGCGAGGCGACTGAGGACGATACCAAGCAGGACGATTCTGCCGAGGTGGTCCAGGAAGAAACCGTGCTGACCGATGATCAGCTCTATACCAGGCTCGACGGTCTGTATCAGACCATCGTGTCCTACGGTGACGAGGACCAGATTGGCGAGGTCATCGATTCCTTTAACAACGGCTATCTCCGAACGCCGCTGTCCGCCCGTCAGGAGCTGTCGCAGAGTGCCTACGCCCTGCGCGACCAGATCAAAAAGACGCAAGATGAGCTCAACAACCTTAAGTACCAAGACGATACGGTCTATGCGGATGACATCGCCCACTTAAAGCAGCTTGCCGAGTGGATGTACGAGCGCGTCGACGTGATCTGCCAGAGCTGGGACATCTCGCTGGCCATTCCCGATGGCGAGTCGATGAGTTCCCACCAAAGCGAGATCCTGGCGCCCATCGCACAGGGCGGCAACAGCGCGCTGAATCAGTACGACGCCAACGTGGGCTCCTGGAAGCCGCAGCAGCGTTCCTAAAATTAGTTCGCCATAGTCGGCATAACCTACGTGCGCAATTGATGTAAGCGCATGCTTATTGCTACAATTCGTACAAATATGCTTTAAACGCACGAGGAAGGAACCACATGTTTGGTTTTAAGAAAGAGCTCTACACGCCCGAGTATCAGCTTGCCGGCGACGAGTGCGCCGTTATCGAGACGTCGAAGGGTACCATCAAGGTCAAGTTTGACGGCGAGGGCGCTCCCATTCATGTCGCGAACTTCTGCGAGCTTTCCACGATGGGCTTCTATGATGGCCTTAAGTTCCATCGCTATGTGCCCGGCTTTGTCATTCAGGGCGGCGACCCCAATACCCGCGATATGTCCGGCGCTGACGTTGCTGCCGGTCTTGAGGGCCCCGATGGCATGCCCGGTACCGGTGGCCCAGGCTACTGCATCAAGGGCGAGTTCGCCACCAATCCGCGCAACAGCCATGTCGATGGTGCCCTAGCCATGGCACGCTCCATGGACCCCGATTCCGCGGGTTCGCAGTTCTACTTCTGCCTGGGCGCCCAGCATAACCTCGATTCCGGTTACACCGTCTTTGGTACCACGGTCGAGGGTCTCGATGTGATTTCGCAGCTGCGTGCCGGCGACGAGATCGTCCATGTCGAGATCGTTCACGAGTAAAGGGGACTTCCTTGAATAGCCAGCTGATCCAACAGGGCCGCGCCGCTTACCGCGCGGGTGATTTTTCCGCTGCAGCCCAGATGCTTGGGGCGGCAAAGACTCCCGATGAGATTATGGGCGAGGCCGATCACCTTCGTGGCAACGCCTTGATGCATCTGGGCATGTATGCCGAGGCTGCCGAGGCCTATGCCGCCGCCCTCAACGACGGCACCTATGGCAAGCGCGGCGCGCTGCTCACCAACCGCGGCAAGGCTCTCGCCGCCGTGGGCGACTACACGACGGCCGCCCAGGCGTTTTCTGCCGCTACGCAGGACGCTTCCTATGCCACGCCGTTCAAGGCCTATCTGGGCCTGGGCAATGCGCTGTTCCAGTCGGGCGACTATGCCAACGCGGGAACCGCCTTCCGTCAGGCTGCCATCGACGGCGCCAATCCGGCTCCTGCCGCCGCACTCGGCGAGCTCGGTCGTTGCTTCATTAAGCTCGGCCGTCCGGCGGATGCCGTGGAGACCTACCGCACGGCTATCGACTTTGCCGGTCCCCGCGACGACACGCGCGCGCTCAACGCCGGCATGGGTCAGGCGCTTTCTGCCGCTGGCCGGCCCTCCGACGCACTCGACGCCTTTAACGCCGCTACTGCCGATGGCATCTACCAGCTCACTTCCGAGCAGGCCGATGAGCTTGCCCGCGTGCACGATTCGCTTGCCGCGCTGTCTGCCCAGACGGCTATGGCCACGGCTCCGGCGCCCGCGATGGACGCTCCTGCCGTCGATCCGCTCGATCCTACGGGCGCGACCGGTCAGTTTATGCCCGATCCCTCGGACACCGGCTTCTTTACGCTGTCCGAGTCCGAGATGGTCCAGCAGGACCGTCAGGATCGTAAGCAGGCCAAGGTCCGTCGTCGCCATCGCCACACGGGTCTTAAAGTCTTCATTGTGCTGCTTCTGCTCATTTTGATCGCCGCGGGCGGTCTGGGCTTTGCCTACACGCGCGGCTTTGGCTTCCCGTCTCAGGAGTCTGTCGTTTCCGATCTGTTCCAGGCTGCCGGCGACGGTGACACCGCAAAGGCCGAGTCTTGCCTGGCCTCGAGCCTGTCCGAGGACGCCAAGTCGATGATCATCTCTTCGATTCCCCAGGGTGCCACCGTGTCCGTCGAGGGCATGGACCAGTCCATGACCGAGACGACCGCCAAGGTCAAGGCGTCGCTGTCCAAGGGCGGCGAGCAGGAGTACACCGTCAAATTCGTGCGCTCCGACAACCACATCGGCTGGGCCGTCTCCTCGCTCGATATGGATTTCTCGGCTGCTGACAACCAGTAGTGACCTTATGGGATTTAGCTTTGCCCGGCGCTTCACCGCAAGTGAGGTGCCGGGCTTGCGCTAGTATGATGAGCTAGTAGTTTTCCAGCAATCATCCAACACATCAGGAGTTGCGTTGTTTTCTTTGATGGATATGTTCTTCGGTAGCTATGCGGGCGATCTTGCCATCGACCTCGGCACCGCAAATACGCTTGTCTCCGTGCGCGGCAAGGGCATCGTCATTCGCGAGCCCTCCGTCGTCGCCATCGACAAGAACGACGAGCGCATCTTGGCGGTCGGTATCGAGGCAAAGCGCATGCTCGGCCGTACGCCCGGCAACATCGTGGCCGTTCGTCCCTTGAAGGACGGCGTCATCGCCGACTTCGACGTTACCGAGGCCATGCTTCGCTACTTTATCGACAAGGCGTCCGAGAAGCGCTATCCGTGGACCCCGCGTCCGCGTGTTGTCGTCTGCGTTCCCTCCGGTGTCACGTCGGTCGAGAAGCGTGCCGTCTTTGAGGCCACGATCCAGGCCGGCGCTCGCCAGGCCTACCTGATCGAGGAGCCCATGGCTGCCGCTATCGGCGCCGACCTGCCCGTCGAGGAACCCACCGGTTCCATGGTCATCGACATCGGTGGCGGTACCACCGAGGTCGCTGTTATCGCCATGGGCGGCATCGTCGTCTCGCAGTCCATTCGTATTGCCGGCGACGAGTTCGATCAGGCTATCCTCACGCACGTTCGCGATGCCTACAACCTGGCCATCGGCGAGCGTACGGCAGAGGACATCAAGATCAAGGTCGGCTCCGCCGTGCCGCTCAAGGACGAGCTCGACGTCGAGGTCAACGGCCGCGACGTGATTACCGGTCTGCCCAAGACCGTGCGCATCGAGAGCGAGGAGATTCGTCGCGCGCTCAACAAGCCGCTCGACGAGATGGCCAAGGCCGTCAAGGACGCACTCGACGCTACGCCTCCCGATCTTGCTTCGGACCTTATGTACTACGGCATTTTGCTGACCGGTGGCGGCGCGCTGCTGCGCGGTCTCGACGTGCGCCTGCGCGATGAGACCGGCGTTTCGGTCAACGTCAGCCCCACGGCGCTCGATAACGTCGTTAACGGCTGCGCCCGCGTGCTCGAGGCCAATGCGTTTGATGGCGGCTTCGTCCAGACCAATGCTTAATTTCCAAAAGGTGGATTCCATTTGGCACGATCTTCGGGTTTCTCCACAAATCTGAATACCAAGCGACAATCAACGGGTATGCGCCCGTTGATTGTTTTCAGCCTGATTTCGGTGTTGCTGCTCACGTTTTACATCCGCGAGGGCGAGGCAGGACCGATTCATGCCGTGCGTTCGGGCGTAACGACGATTACCTCGCCGGTGCGCTTTGTGGGCTCGGCCGTGGCGGCTCCCTTCAATGCTATCGGCAACGTGTTCTCTAACCTTACGGCGTCGCAGGACACGCTTGACGAGCTTAAGAAGCAAAACGAGGAACTGACCTCTAAGGTCGCTGAGCTCTCTGAGGCTCAAAAGACCGCCGAGCGTCTGGAAGGGCTGGTCGGCCTGCAGTCGACCTATAACCTTAAATCGACCGCTGCTCGTATTGTCGGTGCCTCGGGCGATGCCTGGACCTCGACCGTCACGATCGATAAGGGTTCTGCCGACGGCCTTACCATCAACATGCCTGTGACGAGTTCTGCCGGTGTTATCGGCCAGATCATCGAGGTTTCGGCCAAGACGTCGACCGTGCGCCTGATTGGCGACGAGAACTCGGGCGTATCCGCTATGGTGCAGGACACGCGCGCCCAGGGTATGCTGCAGGGGCAGGCTGACGGCACGCTGCGTCTTGAGTACGTGAGCGTCGACTCCGACGTTAAGGTTGGCGACATCATCGTGACCTCGGGCATCGGCGGTGTGTTCCCCAAGGGCCTTCCGCTCGGTACCGTCTCGTCGGTCGAGAAATCGGCAAACGACGTGTACTACACCATTGTGGTGCGCGCTCAGACCACGGCCGAGAACAACGAGGAAGTGCTGGTCATTACCTCGCTGACCGACGAACAGTCGGCTTCGGATGAGGACGTGAGCACGGCCAACAGCACGCCGCAGGGAACGTCGCGCGATGCTGCGACCAAGACGAAGGACGAGAGTTCGGATGACAGTTCCGACACGTCCGAGACGACCGACTCCGGCTCGAGCGAATAGGGGGCATGTCCATGGATCTACACGAGCAGGGGATGAGCTCCCGTACGTTTGTGATCGCCGCCATCGTGTGCGTGCTGCTGCAGGCAGGCCTGGCACCGCAGATCTCCATTGCGGGCGGTCGCGTCAACTTCATGATTATCCTGGTGTGCCTAAGCGTGTTCTCGGGCGACCCGACCCGTGCCGTCGTGTGCGGTTTTTGCAGCGGCTTGTTTTATGACCTGTCCGCTGCCGTGCCGGTGGGCGTTATGTCGCTCCTGCTGACCGTGGGTTCTTTTGCCCTGGTGCACAGTGCCGTCGGTCAGACGGGCGGTAGCCCGAGTGCGCGCGGCGTCACCGTGGGCGCCTTCGCGCTCGTCATTAATGTGATCTACAGCATCATCTTGCTGTTTATGGGTTTGGAGACGAGCTTTGTCGTGGCGATCTTCGGCCATGCGCTGCCGTCCTCGATCCTGACGGGTCTGGTCGCCATTCCGTTTTTGATGTCCGGCGTCGTGCCGCAGTCCGGCTATGGATTCTCCGCACGTGGCGGACGCCAGACGGGTATGCGCTTTAAGCCCAAGACCCGCAAGCTCAAATAGGGGAGGCCCGTAGATGTCTTCCCAGATGACGGTTATTATCGCCGGTATCGTGCTGGTTGTGGCCATCGTGGTCGCGCTGGTCATCATGCGTCGTGGCGATTCCCGTTTTACCTACGATACGCAGCATGGAACGGCCCCGCGCGCCACCGAGGGCGAGGGCAATACCGCGGCGACCGCCTTTAAGGGTCGCTTTTCCATCCTCACCACGGGTGTGGGCGCGATGTTTGCGGCACTTGCCGTCAAGCTGTGGGGCATGCAGATGGTCTCGTCGGACTATTACGAGAAGCAGGCTAATAGTAATCAGACTCGCACCGTTACCACACCCGCTGTGCGCGGTCGCATCCTCGACCGCAATGGCGTGGCGCTTGTCCAGAACCGTCCCTCACTTGCTGTCGTGGCCTACCGCGACCTTGCGGAGGATGAGGTTCTGGTTCGCCATCTTGCCAACGTGCTTGGAATGCCTTACGTGGCGGTCCTTCGCAATATTCAGGACAATACAGAGGGCGCTCAGAGCCTGCATACCATCGCGACGGACGTCCGTCGCTCCACGGTTGCCTATATTCAGGAGCATGCCGGCGAGTTCCCGGGCGTCAAGATTGCCGAGCGTACCGAGCGCCAGTATCCATATGGCGAGACGGCATGCCATATCTTGGGCTATACCGGCACCATTACCTCCGAGCAGCTCGAGGCCCAGAATAAGAAAACCTCTGGCGATGATGATGCTTCTGCTGGCAAGATTACGTACCAGTCGGGCGATATCGTGGGCCAGGCGGGCGTTGAGAGCTACTACGAAAACCTGCTGCAGGGCATTCGTGGCGAGCAGACCGTCAAGGTCGATGCCTCGGGCAATGTGACCGGTCAGGCCGGCGCCGTGCCCGCGAAGGCCGGCTCCGACATTAAGCTCACGCTCGACCTTAAGATCCAACAGGCCTGTGAGACGGCACTGGCGAGCGCTATCGAGCTTGCCAAGACCACTGGCTACAGCAATGCCGGCAACGGCGCCGTGGTGTGTCTCGATCCCAACAATGGCGAGATCCTGGGCATGGCGAGCGAGCCCAAGTTCGATCCGTCCGTCTTTATCGGCGGCGTCTCAAATGACGTGTGGACCGAGCTCAATGATGACAAGGGTTCGCATCCGCTGCTCAACCGCGCCATTAGCGGACAGTACATGTCGGCCTCGACCATCAAGCCGCTCTCGGCACTGGCCGGTCTTGAGTTTGGGACCTACACGTCGGGGCAGACGACCAACTGCACGGGCTATTGGACGGGTCTGGGCAAGTCGTGGGGCAAGTACTGCTGGCTGCATTCCGGCCACGGCACCATGACGCTGCAGTCGGGTATCGCCAACTCGTGCGACCCCGTCTTCTACGACATGGGCAAGGCGTTCTTCTATGACGAGCAACATCCCGAGGGCCTGCAGGAGGTCTTTCGTCGCTGGGGTCTAGGCAAGACCTGTGGTATCGATCTGCCGAGTGAGGGCGCGGGCCGTATTCCCGATGCCGAGTGGAAAGAGTCGTACTTCACCGATGCCTCTGCCGAGGACCGCAAGTGGAATGCCGGCGACATGACCAACATTGCCATCGGGCAGGGCGACATCTTGGTGACGCCCCTGCAGATGGCGTGCGCCTATATGGGTCTTGCCAACGGCGGCAAGCAGTACGTGCCTCACGTGTTTTTGTCGGCCGTGTCGCGCGATGGCGACGGCGATGCCTATAAGTACAACGGCAAGGGCAAGAAGAAGCGTCTGGAGGCCAAGATCAACAGCGATTCGGATTTGGCTCTTGTTCGCAACGGCATGCACGACGTGATTTATACGGCATCGACGTCCCTGGCGGCACACTTTGGCACCCTGACGCCGCAGGTTTACGGCAAGTCGGGCACGGGCGAGAAAAGCGGCGAGGACGAATATGCGTGGTTCTGCGCCTATGCACCGGCCGATGATCCCAAGTATGTCATCGCTACTGTCCTGGAGCAGGGCGGCGGCGGCTCAGATACCGCGATGCATGTCGTGCGTGACGTGCTCGGCGTGATTTATGACGAGCCCGATACCTCTTCGGCCTCGGGCGATTCTTCGGTTCGATAGGAGGTTGCGATGGATTTTTCTCCGGCGGATCTGTTCCGTTCAACCAAGACCGGCTCTCGCAGCAGCCTGGACCGCGTCAACAAGCAACTTTCGGCCTCGCGCGGCACGTTTCGCCAAAAGGTGCATATCGGCGTGCTCGTGGCTACTGTGGCGCTCGTCGCCTACGGTGCCATCATCATCTGGTCGGCTTCGCAGTTTAAGGCCGATGCCTCGTTCTCACGCCATCTGCTGGGAATCGGCATCGGAGCGGTGCTGGCGGTGTTGGTCTGGCGTACCGACCTGCGCGGTATTTCCAATTTCTCGACGGCGTTGCTCGTCATCGACCTGATCGTGATCTTCTCGCCCAAGATTCCGGGCCTGTCCTATACGGGCGGTCTGGGCATGACGGGCTGGATCAAGATTCCCGGTATCGGTTTGACATTCCAGCCGGTTGAGCTTGCCAAGCTCATCACCATCTTCTTTATTGCTACGCTTGGCTCGCAGTATAACGGTCGCATCGATACCGTTCGCGACTACGTCAAGCTCTGCGGCATGCTGTCCATTCCGTTTTTGGCCGTCGTTGCCATGGGCGACCTGGGCTCGGGCCTGGTCGTGCGGGTTTCGGACGCCATCGTCATTTGTATGAGCGGTGCACGCCGCGAATGGGTCCTGTCGACCCTGGCCCTGCTCGTGGGCCTAGTGGCCCTCGTCCTGGCGCTCGATTCGGTCTTTGATTCGCTGCTCGGCCACGATGTGCTCATCAAGCAGTATCAGATGAACCGTCTGACGGTCTTTATCGACCCCGATAATGCCGATTCGGACGATGCCTACAACCTGCAGCAGTCGCTTATCGCCGTTGGCTCGGGCGGCTTCTTTGGTAAGGGTTTGGGCCATGCGACGCAGTCGGCCGGCGGCTTTCTGCCTGAGTTCCACACCGACTTCGTCTTCGCCTTTTTGTCCGAGACCTTTGGCTTCTGCGGCTCCTTTTTGCTGCTGTGCTTGTACGTACTGCTCATCTTCTCGACGATCCGCGTTGCCTTTAAGTGCGAGTCTCTGTTTTTACGTCTTTCGTGTGTGGGCATCGTTGGCATGTGGGCGTTCCAGACCTTCGAAAACATCGGCATGTGCATCGGCATGATGCCGATTACCGGTATTCCACTACCGTTTATTAGCTTCGGTTCGTCTTCGATGATGATTCAGCTGCTGACGGTGGGTATCGTACAATCCATATGGCGGCATCGTTCGGGCGCCGCGTAACCGCTGGAGGGGTTTGCTATGAAAATTCCCGTAGATAAGCTGACCCGCGCTTTTAAGATGGGCGCGTCCGTTAAGAAGGATTCCGATACGCCGGTGCGCGTCTCGGTTTATCTGGATTCGTCCGCCTCGCGCTTTCTGGCCGAGACGGTGCGAGACGCCTTTGTGCCGCAGACGACCTCGGGCATTGTGCGCGTCGAGCGTCTGGGGGAGGAGCGAATTGCTCCAAAGACCGATACCGATGTGGTGCTGGTGCTCTCGTGTGGTTCCGACCGCTTGGAGAGTGCCGTGCAGGAGCTCGTGATCGCCGGCGCGCCCGTGTGCGTGCTTGCCGAGTCTGCTGTGGAGGTGCCGTTTATCGAGGAGTCCACGCCCATGCTCGGCGTGGTGGCGGCAACCGATAAGACGTATCTGCTCGAGACGCTTGCCCGCTGGATTCTCGATCGCACCGACAAGGAAACGGCTTTTGCGGCGAACTTTGCCTTTATGCGCATCGCGGCAGCCAATCGTATCATCACCTCGTGCGCGCTCACCAATATGGCGACCGGTGCGCTGGTGTTTTTGCCGGGCGCCGATTATCCCGTTATGGCGCTGGCGCAGGTGGGCATGCTCTTTGAGCTCGCTGCCGTTTTTGGACGCGGCATTAAGCCTGAGCGCGGCTACGAGGTCGCGGGCGTGCTTGCCGGCGGTCTTGTGATCCGCGCGGTCACCCGCGCGCTCGTCAAGCAGACGCCGCATATTGGGTTTGCCGTCAAGGCGCTCACTGCTGCCGCGGGCACCTACGGCATGGGCCGTGCGCTCGTTTCGCTCTACGAGCGCGATGTCGACTACAGCCGTGCCAACGAGGTGGTCACTGCCACGTTCTCCCGCGTTCGCGATCTGGTGACCACGGTCGCGGGCGCTACCCGTCCTATGGCGTCCTACCAGGACGCATCAGATCTCGCTGCTTAGGGGTTTTCCGTTGCGCGTTCCGTACCAAGATTGTTTTCATTTAATTGAGCCGCTGCTCGCCAAGGTCGAGAAGCCGAGCCGCTATATCGATCACGAGTGGGGCACGCTTTCCAAGGCCGATGCCGATTACCGTTGCTGCCTGATCTACCCGGATGTGTACGAGGTTGGTCTGCCCAACCAGGGTATCGCCATCCTCTACAACATCCTTAACCAGGCCGAGGGCATCTCCTGCGAGCGTGGCTATGTGCCGTGGCCCGATATGGGTGACGCTATGCGCGAGGCAGGCATTCCGCTGCTGTCGCTCGAGGGTGCAGCGCCGGTCGCTTCGTTTGATATCGTCGGCCTGCATGTGCCGCACGAGATGGCGGTGACGAACTTCCTCGAGGCACTCGATCTCGCTGGCATTCCGCTGTTAGCCGCCGACCGCACCGAGGACGACCCCATTATCATCGCCGGCGGCCCCTCGGTGTACAACCCCGAGCCGTACGCGGCCTTCTTCGATGTTATCCTCATCGGCGAGGGCGAGGAATCGCTGCTCGAGACCTGCCAGCTGCATCGCCGCCTGCGTGACGAAGGAGTCCCGCGCGCTCAGATTGTCGAGCAGCTCGCATCCATTGCCGGCAACTACGTGCCGTCGCTCTATGAGGTTCGTCACGACGAGCCCTGCTCGCCGCATGGCTACACCGTGCCGCGTGAGGGCAAGGATGCGCCGACTGTGGTCTACAAGCGCGTCGTCGAGGATTTTGGCGCCACGAATCCGCTGTCGCAGTCGTGCGTGCCCTATGCGCAGCTGGTCCACGACCGCCTGTCTATCGAGATCCTGCGCGGCTGCGCCCGCGGCTGTCGTTTTTGCCAGGCCGGCATGACGTATCGCCCGGTGCGCGAGCGCTCAGCCGACCAGATCGTCTCGTCGGTGATTCAGGGTCTGGAAAAGACCGGCTATGACGAGGTGTCGCTGACCTCGCTCTCCACGACCGATCACTCCTGCATTCGCGACGTGCTCGGCAGACTCAACCGTCGTCTGGAGGATACGGGTATTCGCGTGTCTATTCCGTCGCAGCGCCTGGATTCGTTTGGCGTGGATATGGCCGAGTCGGTCGCCGGCGAAAAGAAGGGCGGCCTGACGTTCGCGCCCGAGGCCGGCAGCCAGCGCATGCGCGACATCATTAACAAGAACGTGACCGAGGAGGACCTGGACCGTGCGGCCAAGGCGGCCTTCGAGGCCGGCTGGAACCGCATGAAGCTCTACTTTATGATGGGCCTTCCCGGTGAGCGCGATGAGGACATCGTGGCCATCGCCAATCTGGCCGATCACGTGCTGGAGCTCGGTCGTTCCGTGGTGCCCAAGGCTCGTCGCGGCTCGATCTCGGTGTCCATCTCGGTTTCGGTCTTTATCCCCAAGGCTGCCACGCCGTTCCAGTGGTGCCCGCAGCTCGACTACGACGACGTCAAGCGTCGCCAGAAGCTGCTTGTCACGAGCGTTCGCAACCGTGCCGTCCGTGTGCATTACCACGATGCCGAGACTTCGCTCATCGAGGCCGCACTGTCCCGCGCCGGTCGCGACATGACGCCCGTCATCATCGATGCTTGGCGCTCGGGCTCTCGCTTTGACGCCTGGGTAGAGCATTTCTCGCTCGATAACTGGAAGGAGGCTGCTGCCAAAAACGGCATCGACCTCAACGAGCTCGTACACCTGCCCTACGAGTTGGACTGGCGCCTGCCGTGGGAGCACGTGAGCCCCGGCTGCACGCGCGGCTTCCTCGAGCGCGAGTACCGTCGCTCGCTCGAGGGCGTCACGACTCCCGACTGCACCCGCACGTCGTGCACCGGCTGCGGGATCTGCCCCACGCTCCACGCCAAGAATGTATTGATGGGTGATCGCGCATGAGTGAGCGCCTGACCGACAACCCCTCGCTCTTTAGGCTTCGTGTTCGCTATGGCAAGCGCGATCGCCTTAAGTACCTGGGCCATCTCGAAGTGATCCATACCATTGAGCGCATCGTGCGCCGTGCGGGACTTCCCTATGCCGTCACGCAGGGCTTCTCTCCGCACATGCGCGTGGGCTTCTCTTCGGCGCTACCGGTTGGTACGTCGTCGACCTGCGAGTGGTATGACCTGTTTATGACCGAGTTCGTGGCGCTCGACGAGGCGTTTGGGCGCCTGGCTGCGGCGTCTCCGGCCGATCTGGCGCCCATCGAGGCGGCGTACATCGACGTGCGCACGCCGGCGTTGACGGCGCAGCTCACGCGCCTGTCGTATCGCATCGACCTGCACTTGGATCCCGAGGCGCCCGCAAGCGCCGACGAGGTGCGTCGTGCGATCGACACGCTGCGCGCGGATCATGGCATCGACTACGCGCGCGGAAAAAAGAGCAAGCGCTTGGATTTGGATCACACGCTCGTGGACTATGAGCTCACGGCGGGGGAGCGCCCGGACCATTTGGTGCTCATGCTCGACACCCATGCCGACAACGAAGGCTCCATGCGTCCGGAAATTTTGCTTTCCGCTGCTGATGTTTTGTTGCAGGGCTTGACCCCGGGCGTGGATGCACCTATTGTTTCCACCGGTATGCAAGACCTCGTGACCATCTGCTCCTACGATGTCGAGCGTCAGAATCAAGCATGCGAGGACGACGAGGGCCGACTCGTCAGCCCCATACCTGTGCGAACTTGTGGATTTGCTCCACATACTCGTTGACGGGGGTATTTTCGCCTGCTACTATATTCGGCTGTTGCACTAACTGATGCATGAAGGGCAAGTAAACATGTACGCAATCGTTAACACGGGCGGCAAGCAGTACAAGGTCGCCACCGACGATGTCATCACCGTCGAGAAGATCGAGGGCAATGAGGGCGACAAGGTCACCCTGCCGGTCATCTTCCTCAACGATGGTAAGAAGATCGTCACCGATCCCGACAAGCTGGCCAAGGCCAAGGTTACCGCTCAGATCGTTGAGCTGTTCAAGGGCGAGAAGCAGCTGGTCTTCAAGTTCCACAAGCGTAAGCGCTATCGTCGTCTGAAGGGTCACCGTCAGCAGCTCACCAAGCTGAAGATCGTGAAGGTCCAGGCTACGTCCCGCGCCAAGAAGGCTGTCAAGGCAGAGGCCGAGGCTGTTGCCGAGGCTCCCGTCGCCGAGTAGATTACACTCGTAACGAAAGAGTAGGTATACACAATGGCACACAAAAAAGGACTCGGTTCCTCCCGTAATGGCCGTGACTCCCGCGGTCAGCGCCTTGGCACGAAGCGCTATGCCGGCCAGACGGTAACCACGGGCACGATTCTCGTCCGTCAGCACGGCACTCACATCCACCCGGGTGAGAACGTTGGCCGTGGCAAGGACGACACGCTGTTCGCGCTGGTCGACGGTACCGTTGAGTTCCACAAGGGTATCAAGCACAGGGTCAGCGTACGCCCGCTCGCGAACGCGTAATTCACCCTTCATAGAGCACATATGTGGGAGGCACTTGAGTTTTAGGATTCAAGGGTCTCCCTCTTTTTTGTAGGAGGCGATTCTGTTGTCACAGTTCACCGATATCAGCCGCATTAACGTGTGCGGCGGCGACGGCGGAGCCGGATGCATGTCGTTTAGGCGCGAGGCATTTGTCCCCAAGGGCGGCCCCGATGGCGGCGACGGCGGTCGTGGCGGCAATGTCGTCATCCAGGCCGATGCCCAGCTGTCTTCGTTGATCGATTACCGCTTTAAGCATCACTTCCGCGCCGAGCGCGGCACGCACGGGCAGGGTGCCCGTCGTAACGGTAAGAGCGGCGAGGACCTGATTCTCAAGGTCCCTATGGGCACCGTGGTGCGCGAGCTCGACCCCGAGACGCAGACACCGATGTTCGAGATTGCCGACCTGGTGCACGACGGCGAGCACGTCGTCGTGGCGCCCGGTGGTGCCGGCGGTCTGGGCAATACCCACTTTGTGACGTCGGTGCGCCGCGCTCCGGCCTTTGCCCAGCTAGGCGAGCCGGCCGAGGAGCACTGGATTGAGCTCGAGATGAAGCTTATGGCCGATGCCGCACTCGTGGGCTTTCCCTCGGTGGGTAAGTCATCGCTCATTGCGCGCATGAGTGCCGCCCGCCCCAAGATTGCTGACTACCCGTTTACCACACTCGTGCCCAATCTGGGCATGGTGCGTGCCGGCGAATATTCTTACGTCGTTGCCGACGTCCCCGGTCTTATCGAGGGCGCGAGCGAGGGCAAGGGCCTGGGTCACCAGTTCTTGCGCCACATTGAGCGTACGGCCCTGATCATGCATGTCGTCGACATGACGGGCGGTTTTGAGGATCGCGATCCGGTTGAGGACTATCGCATCATCAACCGCGAGCTCGAGCAGTATGGCGCCGAGCTTTCGGAGCGTCCGCAGATTGTCGTCGCCAACAAGTGCGATGCGCCGGGCACGGCCGACAAGATTGCCGACCTCAAGCGCGCAGCGCTCGACGATGGACATATGTTCTTTGCCGTGTCTGCTGTTACGGGCGCCGGCCTCAACACGCTGATGCTTGCCGTGGGCGAGCAGGTGGCTAAGCTGCGCGCCGAGTTGGCTGTCTCCGATGAACCGGTCGACCTGCGCGACGATGAGTGGGAGCGCCGCCGCCTGCAGCGTGAGAAGCGTTTCCGCATTGTCCAGGAAGAGCCCGGTGCCTTCCGCGTGGTCGGTCGTGCCATCGAGCGCATGGTCATTCAGACCGACTGGGAAAACGAAGAAGCCGTCATTTACCTGCAGCATAAGTTTGCGCGTATGGGTGTTGACGACGCGCTCGAGAAGGCCGGTTGCCGTGCGGGCGACGAGGTCCGCATTTGCCAGCGCGCCTTTGACTTTGAGGGCGCTGAGGACTTCTCGGAGTACGAGGAGCTCGAGGATGCTGGCGAGGACGTTGCCGTTGAGGCCATTGACGTGACCGATGCTGCGGATGAGGGCGTCGAGGTTGTCGATGCGGTGGATGCCGCGGACGATGCCGAGACCTCGGAGGGCGAGTAAGCCATGTCGCTGCGCGGTGGAATCGGTCTGCCCGAGCTTCCTCTAGAGGACGGGCAGGAGTTTAGGCTCGGCATTATGGGTGGCACCTTTGATCCCATCCATTACGGGCACCTGGTGACCGCCGAGCAGGCGCGCGAGTCGCTCGACTTGGACGCTGTGCTCTTTATGCCGGCAGGGTCTCCCGCCTTTAAGCTTGACAAGCCGGTGACGCCTGCCGAGGACCGTTATGCCATGACGGTCCTCGCCACCGCCGCGAACCCGGCCTTTTTGGCGAGTCGGTTCGAGATCGACCGCCCGGGCGTAACCTATACGGCCGATACGCTTCATGCCCTTCGCGACTTTTACCCGCCGCAGGTAAAGCTCTACTTTATTACGGGCGCCGACGCGATTATCGATATCGTGACCTGGCATGATGCCGAACGAATCTCTGAGCTTGCTACCTTTATTGCGGCGACGCGACCGGGCTTTGATATCGATACGGCGCGTGCCCGAATCAAAGAGTCGGGGCTGCCGTTCGACGTGCGCTATATTCAGATTCCGGCGCTGGCGATCAGCTCGACGAACATTCGTAAGCGAGTTGCCCGCGGCATGAGCGTGCGCTATCTTACGAGCGAGTCCGTGCTTGGCTACATTCGCAAACGCAGGCTATATGCCGATTTGGGCCAAGAAGATTTTGAGTGATGGGGGTCTACGTTGTCGGTAGAGGATCAGTTTGAGGGCGATGAGCGCGCACTGCTCAAGCGCATTCAAGAACTGCTCGATGTTCGCATGAAGGATAAGCGCAAGCGCTATGTGCATTCGCTGGGTGTTGCCGAGACCGCACTTCATCTGGCCGAGGTCTACGGCGTTGACCGCTTTGATGCCGCTGCCGCCGGCCTGATCCATGACTGGGACAAAGTGCTCTCCGACGACGAGCTGGTCACGCGCGCTCTGCATTACGGCATTAAGATTGCCGGCTCTCCTTCCGCCGCGACGCCGCTTTTGCATGGCCCTGTTGCCGCCTATGAGCTTCCGCAGCTTTTCCCCGAGTTGTCGCCGGCCGTTTTCCAGGCTGTCGACCGTCACACCGTGGGTGACTGCGACATGACGCCGCTCGATATGGTGGTCTTTGTGGCCGATGCCATCGAGCCCAACCGCCACGGCGACTATGCGCATGCCCTGCGCGAGATGGTGGGGGAGTCGACGCTCGATGAGTTGTTCTTCTCCTGTTTTGCGCAGGGTCTGGTCTATGTGATCCAGTCCGGGCGCTATCTTTATCCCACGGCTATTACGATTTACAACCATTACGCCCAGCTGCGCTAGCTCGGGCTGTCTAGAAAGAGGTATTCCATGGCCGACGAGACCATGACCGACGAGCAGATTCTTGAACGCGTGGAGCACAAGAGCTTCGCCGCCACGTCCGACCGCACTGCCGCCTCGCTGTCCGCGAGCGGTGTCGCCGCCGAGGATGTCGCCCGCGCCGCCGCGCAGGCCGCCTACGACAAGAAGGGCGAGGACGTTCAGGTGCTCGACCTGACCGAGCTTTCCGATGTGTGCGACTACTTTGTGCTTGCCACCGGTGCCAACA
The DNA here is from genome assembly GCA_900541245.1 of uncultured Collinsella sp. Lineage (GTDB taxonomy): Bacteria > Actinomycetota > Coriobacteriia > Coriobacteriales > Coriobacteriaceae > Collinsella. Next base: position 13,012 of record UQIS01000016.1, on the reverse strand, counting down.
ACCGCCAGGTCGATTCAATTGTCGACGAGATCGAGGAGAAGGTCGCCGAGGCTTGCGGCGAGCATCCGTTTTCCATCGAGGGCCGCGAGCAGAAGACCTGGATGCTCATGGACTACGGTTCGGTTGTCGTCCACGTCTTCACTCCCGAAGCCCGCGACTTCTACCGCCTCGAGAAACTCTGGGGAGACGCCCCCCAGCTTCCCCTCGACCTCCTCTAAATGATTTTTCTGGGACGGGGATAAAATAATCATTGCTACCGTTTGCCGAACCGCTCACCTTTGTTGGGCGGTTCGGCCCTTTTCTTCCTTTCCTTTTGTATGCTGTGACTACTGCATCCTTGGAAGGGAGGGTTTCGATGACTCGTGTTGCCCGTGCGTTGTCCGAACTCGGCCATTATCACGTCATGCTCAAGGGCTGTGCTGGCCAGCTGATCTTCGAAGACGATGACGATCGCCTTTATTTTCTCAATCTATTGAACAGACGATTTACGTCCGCTCATATTCGTCTTCTTGCCTGGTGCCTCATGGACAATCATGTTCACCTGCTATTTGATGATCTCGATAATCAGATGAGCGTTGCTATGCATGCGATTGATACGGCATATGCGAAACACTTCAATCAAAAAACCGGCCGCCGCGGACCGGTGTTCCAGGAACGATTCAAGAGTGTGATCATTTCTGACGACAAACAGCTGCTCCGTTGCGTCCGATACATACACGATAATCCTGCAAAAGCAGGTATTTCTTCTGCTCCTCTGTATCGCTGGAGCAGCTTCCATGAGTATTTCTCTCATCCCGAAATTTGTGATTGTGAAGGTATTCTCAATCTGTTTGGGGGTACGGAAGCGTTTTATCTTTCGAGTACCGACGGCAAGCCTAATCCCTATTTTATGCCCGAAGGTAAGCATATCTCCGATATGGATGCGCTGGAAGTTGCCCGGGCTCTTTTGGCTCCGCATGAGCCTTATCAGCTTAAAACTTTGCCGAAATCAGAGCGAAATCGTCTTCTGGCAGTGTTGAGGCATCGGGGGTTTACGATTGACCAGATTTCGCGTCTGACGGGAATTGGGACCAATATCATTCAAAGGGCGAAATGACGCTCCAAATGATTAAAAAATCCCCGTCCTAGAATAATCTTTCGCAGCTGCCCGGCTTTCTTTTTGCCCAAAGGCGGTTAATCGTTGAAGCGGGATTGGCGGCCGAAGGAAAGGGCGGTGTCGCCGAATTTGTCTCGGACGGCGTCGATAGCGACGGAGAGGTCGCGTCGGTCGCTGGATTGGGCTCCGCGGTCGTCGACTTCGCAGAACAGGTCGGTTTGGATCCCGCCTTGGTGGTCGAAATCGCTCATGCCGATGCCTGCTAAGCGAACATGCATGCCTTCCTGCCAGATGTTGTCGAGCAGTTCGAGCGCAACCGCCACGAAGATGTTCTCATCGTCGGTCGGATGAAGCAGTCGGCGCTGTGCCGAGCGACCGCTTCCATACGAATACTTAAGCTTGAGCGTTACCGTGGCGCCCGTCAGCCCCTGACGGCGCAGGCGGCGTCCCACTGACTCTCCCAACAGCGCAATTGCCGCCTCAATATCCCCACGCTCAGTCAGATCTTTAGCAAAGGTGCGTTCATTGCTGACCGACTTGACCTCTCGCTCTTCATCGAGGCTCGTGACTTCGGAGATTTCGAGTCCCAGCGCACGCTGGCGCATGCGTTCGCCGTTGACGCCAAAAATAGAGGCCAAGGTGGATTCCGGTGCACGTGATAGCTCGCCGAGGGTGTAGATGCGCATGCGGCGCAGTCGCTCCTCGGCCGAGCGCCCGATGCCGCTCATGGCAGATACCGGCAGTGCGGCCAAAAAGCGCTGCTCGGTTCCGGGGCGCACGATGGTCAGCCCAAACGGCTTATCCCGCTCGCTTGCGATCTTTGCGACCGTCTTGTTGCAGCCCACGCCAATGGAGCACGTCACTCCCAGCGCTGCCACGCGGTCGCTTATACGCCGCGCAACCAGCATCGGGTCTTCGGGCGCAAAGCGGCCCGGTGTGATATCGATAAAGGCTTCGTCGATGGATACGCGTTCAACGCGCGGGGTCTCGTCGGCGAGAATTGCCATGACCTGCGCGCTGACCTCACGATAGCGATCAAAATGCCCATGCGTCCAAATGGCTTGCGGGCACAAGCGCTGCGCCTCGGCCGAGGCCATGGCAGAGTGCACGCCAAAGCGACGTGCCTCATATGAACACGTGGACACGACGCCACGCGAATCGGCGTCTCCGCCCACGATGAGCGGCTTGCCGCGCCATTCGGGATGATCGAGCATCTCCACGCTCGCAAAAAACGCATCAAGGTCCATCAGGCCCACCGCCGGACCCGTCCAGGGAGGCGGCGTGACGCCCATGGCATCCTCATAACCGTATGTATGTTCGCGTCTTTCCATGTCATGAGTATACCGCGCAGCTCATGTGGGGTGCGTGTATGTGCTTGCAAATCCCAAATTCTTGTCTAAGATATGGATTTGCCCTCGACTACACCGAAGAAGTTGGTCTCACGGACTTCACCTGCCCGCGTCGATGGCGTATTATGTTCAACTGTTTGTTTGTAGTTGCAGCCTAAAGCTGCTTGGTTGGAGGAGTTTCCTTTGGCAGTCAAGATTCGCCTTGCTCGTCACGGCGCTAAGAAGCGTCCGTACTACCGTGTCGTCGTCGCCGATTCCCGCGCCCCGCGTGACGGTCGTATCATCGAGGAGGTTGGCCGCTACAACCCGATGACCGCCCCCAAGACCATCAACCTCGACCTCGAGAAGATCGCCGACTGGCAGTCCAAGGGCGCTCAGCTTACCGACGCCGTCGCCGCTCTGGTCAAGGCCGCCAACGAGGGCGAGAAGACCGAGACCGTCGTCAAGAAGTCCAAGAAGCAGCTCGCCAAAGAGGCCGAGGCCGCTAAGGCTGCCGCTGAGGCCGCTGAGGGCGCCGAGGAGTAAATCGTGCCTGAGGTTGACGCTGCACAGCTCGAGGGTGAGGCAATGCTCTCAGATCGCATCGCCGATCTCGTCGAATATCTCGTTGTTCAGATCGTCGACGACCCGGATTCCGTGAGCCTCGAGGTCATCGATGGCGACGACGCTTCTACGATTGAGGTTTCGGTTGCCGAGGATGACGTCGCTAAGGTCATCGGCCGTCGTGGCCGTACCATCAAGGCCATCCGCACGCTCGCCCGTGCGCTGGCCGCTCGCCTCGACACTGCTGTCGAGGTAGAGGTTCTGGGCTAGGACCTTGAGGTCCCAGTACAAAAACATCGCCCGTGTGGTCAAGCCGCACGGAAGGAAGGGGGAGGTCCTCGCGCAGCCGCTGCGGGGGCTTCCTTCTGTATTAGAGCCTGGTATGCGCGTCGCCCTGACGCCGCCGGCGCTCAAGCGCGACCGCTTTTGCACGGTCGTGTCCGTCACCGATACGGGCGATGGCGATCTGGTCTCGTTTGAGGGCATTGACGACTTGACGGCCGCCGAGGGCATCACGGGATGCTATGTGCTGGCAAATCGTGACGATTTTGAGCTCGATTCGCTCGACGCTGCCTATACCGACCTGATGGGTCGCGAGGTGGTCGACGAGCGCTTCGGTTCGCTCGGCACGATTGTCGAGATCATGTCGACGCCCGCTAACGATGTTTGGGTTGTCGAGGGTGATCGGTACGGCGAGGTACTGATTCCCGTGATCGAGCAGGTCGTGCTCGATCTTCCCGATGCAGGAACAATTTCCGTCCACGTGATGGACGGCCTGATCGATATGGACAAGTAGGGAGGACAACATGCTGATCGAGACCCTTTCGGTCTTTCCCGAGATGTTTGAGCCCGTCATGTCCACGTCGATTTTGGGCCGCGCCCGCAAGGCCGGCCTTTTTGATTTTAAGGCGTATAACCTGCGCGACTGGACGCACGACCGCCATCGTACCGTCGATGACGAGCCGTACGGCGGCGGGCAGGGCATGCTCATGAAGGTCGAGCCTATCGCAGAGGCCATCGAGGCCATTAGCGCAGAGGGTCCCAAGCCGACGGTGGTGTTTTTTACCCCCTGTGGCGAGCCCTTTACGCAGCATGTGGCCGAGCGCCTGCTCAAAAGCGAGCGTCTGCTGTTTGTGTGCAGTCGCTACGAGGGCGTCGACGAGCGTGCGTATGCGTATGCCGATGAGAGTCTGTCGATCGGCGACTACGTGCTTACGGGCGGCGAGCTTCCCGCTATGGTCGTTGCCGATGCCGTCGTACGCCTGATTCCCGGCGCCCTGGGCGACGAGATGAGCAATGTGGACGAGTCGTTCTCGACCGCCGAGGACGGAGGCCTGCTCGAGTACGCGCAGTACACCCGTCCCGCCGAGTTCAACGGCGAGGGCGTGCCGCCGGTGCTCGTGAGCGGCGATCACGCCAAGGTCGATGCCTGGCGTCGCAAGAACGCCATCGAGCGCACCTGTCGCTGGCGTCCCGATCTGATCGAGACGGCGCGGCTCACGCCCGAGGAGCGCGCTTACGCGCAGGAGATTCTTGACGCTTCGTATTCGCAGAGCGAGGAGTGAGTATGGTTCCTACGCAACATTCCGCGTTGAGGGGCGCTTTTGAGTGGATCGCGGTCATCGCGATCGCACTGGTCGCCACCTTCCTGATTCGCTCGTTTGTGGTTGAGCCCTTTGTGGTGCCCACCGGCTCCATGGAGTCCACGATCGAGATTGGCGACCAGATCCTGGCACAAAAGGTGAGCCTCGAGCTCGGTCAGCCCGTCAAGCAGGGCGATATCGTGGTGTTTCACAACCCCGATGGCACCTCCGAGCATGGTGTTCTTGTCAAGCGTGTTATTGCCACGGCCGGCCAGACGGTCGACCTGCAGGATGGCAAGGTGGTCGTTGACGGCCAAGCGCTCGACGAGGACTATACGACGGGCATGAGCTGGCCGCTTTCGGTCCAAGCGCCCGGCGCTCAGGTAAGCTATCCCTACACGGTTCCCGACGGGTGCGTGTGGGTGATGGGCGACAACCGCGAAAACTCTGCCGACTCACGCTACTTTGGTCCCGTCGATCGCTCTGATTTGATCGCTGTGGCGCTTGTGCGCTACTGGCCGCTCAACCGCATCGGCGCTATCGACTAAAAACCGCTATAGTACAGTACCTAACCGTGTAATCGTTTCGACGAGGGGATATTAGAGGCATGAACGCTTCATCGCTTTCCTTCCAAGACATCATCCTGCGCCTCCAGCAGTACTGGGGCGAGCAGGGCTGCGTCATTATGCAGCCCTATGACTCCGAGGTCGGTGCCGGTACCTTCCATACCGCGACCACGCTGCGCTCGCTCGGTCCCGCCGAGTGGCGCACCTGCTATGCGCAGCCTTGCCGCCGTCCCGCCGACGGCCGCTACGGCGAGAACCCCAACCGCATGCAGCACTACTATCAGTTCCAGGTGCTCATCAAGCCCTCGCCGGTCAACGCCCAGGAGCTTTACCTGGGGTCTCTTGCCGCTATCGGTCTGGACCCCAACGACCATGACGTCCGCTTTGTCGAGGACGACTGGGAGAGCCCGACCCTTGGCGCCTGGGGCCTTGGCTGGGAGGTCTGGCTCAACGGCATGGAGGTTACGCAGTTCACGTACTTCCAGCAGGTGGGCGGTATCGAGGTCGACCCCGTGCCCGTCGAGATCACCTACGGTCTGGAGCGTATCGCCATGTACGCTCAGGGAGTCAACTCCGTCTACGACCTGGTGTGGAGCTATCTGCCCGACGGCACGCCCATGACCTATGGCGACGTGTTCTTGGAGAACGAGCGCGAGTTTAGCGCCTACAACTTTGAGGTCGCCAACGTCGAGATGATGCGTCAGAAGTTTGACGACTACGAGGCCGAGTGCCACTCCTGCCTGGAGCGTAAGCTTCCGCTGCCGGCGTATGACTGCGTCATGAAGTGCAGCCACGCCTTCAACTTGCTCGACGCCCGTGGCGCCCTGTCCGCGGTCGAGCGCGCCAACTACATCCTGCGCGTCCGCGCCGTCGCCAAGGCGTGCTGCGAGGCCTACATGGCCGAGGTCGCCGGAGTCAACGAGAATGCCGATCAGGAAGGCGAGGTGGCGTAAGCCATGGCAGACGCTAAGGATTTCCTGTTTGAGATCGGTACGGAGGAGATGCCCTCCGCGCCGCTGAACAATGCCGTCAAGCAGCTGGGCACCATGATCGCCAAGGGTTTGGACGATGCCGGCCTGGCCCACGGCGAGGTCCGTGTGATCTCGAGCCCGCGTCGCCTGGCTGCACTCGTGGCCAATGTCGCCACTGCGACCGACGAGGTCCACGAGGTTAAGCGCGGCCCCGCGGCAAATATCGCGTTCGACGCTGACGGTAACGCCACCAAGGCCGCCCAGGGCTTTGCCCGCAAGTGCGGTGTGGCTGCCGAGGATCTGATCCGTCGCGAGGACACCGACGGCCGCGAGTACGTCTTTGCCGAGAAGAATATTCCTTCTGCACCGGCTGCGCCGATTCTGACCGCGCTATGCGAGAAGACCATCGCCGGCCTGCAGTGGCCCAACTACCGCTCTCAGCGTTGGGGTCACGAGCATGCGACCTTTGTTCGTCCGGTTCGTTGGATCTGCTGCCTTCTGGGCGAGGACGTTGTGCCCGTGTCGTTTGCCGACGTGACGAGTGGCAACACCACGCGTGGTCATCGCGTGCTCGGTCCCGGTGACCATGTGGTCGCCAGCCCCGCTGTTTACGAGCAGGTGCTCGAGGACGCCGGCGTGCTTTCTGCCGAGCGTCGTCGTGAGGCCATCCTTGCCGGTATCGCCGAGGTCGAGGCTGCGCGCCCCGGCTGCCACGTCGATACGCCCAAGAAGGTCTTTGAGGAGGTCATCAACCTCTGCGAGTGGCCGACGGTGCTCGTCGGTACCTTCGATGAGGAGTTCCTCAAGGTCCCGCACGAGATCATCTGCGAGTCCATGCTCACCAATCAGCGCTACTTCCCGATCTATGACGGCGAAGGCAAACTGACGCGTGAGTTCGTGGTCGTTTCTAACAGCAAGCCCGAGAACGCCGAGCGCGTGATCGACGGCAACGAGCGCGTCGTGCGTGCCCGTCTGGACGACGCCAAGTTCTTCTACGAGGAGGACCTGAAGATCTCCCTCGACGAGTTCCGTGAGCGCCTGGCCAAGGTCGCCTTCCAGGAGAAGCTCGGCAGCGTGCTTGCCAAGTCCGAGCGCATTGAGCAGCTTGCGCTTGCGATTGCCCGCGAGGCACACCTGGGTGCTCACCTGGCAGCCGACGCCGGCCGTGCCGCGCACCTGTGCAAGGCCGACCTGGTGTCCAACGCCGTCGTCGAGTTCACGAGCCAGCAGGGCGTGATGGGCGGTTACTACGCCATCGCGATGGGGGAGAACGACGAGGTCGCCCACGCCATTCGCGATCACTATCGTCCCCGCTTTGCCGGTGACGAGCTGCCCGAGGGCACCGCTGGCTGCATCGTGGCCTGTGCCGACAAGCTCGATACCATTGCCGGTATCTTTGCCATCGGCGAGCCCCCGACCGGCTCCTCCGACCCCTATGCGCTGCGTCGTGCCGCTATCGGCATCATCAACATCCTGCGCGACCGCCTGCCGATCGACCCCACGTCGCTCATCGACTTTGCGCTCGAGCTCTATAGTGAGCAGGGCATTGAGTTTGACGCCGCCGAAGTCGCCCAGCAGGTTCGCGACTTCTTCCATGGCCGCCTGGTGAGCATGGCCCGCGACGAGAAGATCCCGGCCGATACCGTTGCCGCCGTCTCTGCGGTGCACATCATCGCCCCGTCCGTCTTCTTCGCCCGCTGCGCCGCTCTCGACGAGGCCCGCAAGAACGATGCCGAGACCTTCGACAACCTGGCTACCGCCTATGCTCGCGCCGCGCACATCTCCAAGCCCGAGCTGGGTGCGGAGTACGACCGCAGCCTGATGGGCGAGGTCGAGCTTGCGCTTGCCGACGCCTCTGAGGCCGCTCAGACCGCCGTCGATGCTGCTCTCGCCGCCGAGGATTATCCTGCCGCATTTGCCGCCCTTGCAGCTCTGCGTGCTCCCATCGACCGTTTCTTCGACGAGGTTATGGTCATGGACAAGGACGAGCAGCTCCGCGATAATCGCCTTAAGCTGCTCAACCGCTTCGAGGCCGTTTTCTCCGGCATCGCAAACATCGGTGAGCTTGCTCGCAAAAAGTAAGCCAGCCTGCGCGTAAGCGCAAAAGGAGCCCCGCATGGATTGCCCGGTCACCGCTCGTCCCACCGTTATCGTTATCTCCGACTCGCTCGGCGATACCGCTTGTGAGGTGGTGCTTGCGGCGTCCGGGCAATTTGATGAAGGGGCTTTTCGCGTTTTACGCCTGCCCAAGGTGACCTCCGTGGAGCAGGTCAAGTCATTTGTGGGCCCGCGTGTCGATGCAGACCATCGCGATATCGCCGTGTTCCATACCATTGTCGATCCGGCGCTTCGCGCCCGCGTGCTCGATTACCTGGGTATGCTGCATATCCGCTCGGTCGACCTGATCGGCCCGACGCTCGCCGTGCTGTCGTCGCTCATTGGCGTGTCGCCTAAGGGCGTCGCGGGCGTGATTCACAAGACCGATGACCGCTATTTCCATCGTATCGAGGCCATGGAGTATTTCGTTGAGCACGATGACGGGCGCGGCTGCGACGATCTGTCGGGTGCCGATATCGTGCTGCTGGGCGTATCGCGCACGTCCAAGACGCCGCTGTCGATGTATTTGGCCTATCAGGGCTACAAGGTCGCCAATGTCCCACTGGCGCATGGCATGGAGCCGCCCAAGTCGATTTACGAGGTCGACCCGATGCGCCTGTTCGGCCTGATTTCGACCGTCGATGTGATTTCCGAAATTCGCGATAGCCGCTTGGGCGATGACTACGCTCGTGCCGTTGCCGGCTCCTATGCCGAGCCTGAGAGCGTGCACAGCGAGCTCGAGGAAGCCCGTGCGCTCATGAAGCGCCTAGGCTGCTTTGTGGTGCGTACCGACGGCAAGGCCATCGAAGAAAGCGCTGCCGAGATCATTAGCCACTTGGAGGAAATCCAAGAAGCCCGTGCCCGCCGCGCCGCCCGTCGAGCCTAATAGTAGCAGCATTTTGATAAAGCGATTTAGCAAAAATATCGCATCTGACCTGCACTTTCTTACAGTGGTATCTTCATAAAGTAACCACCTTTACCTACCGTTTACCGCCAGTTTTAGCACGTTTACCAAACCGCGCATCCTCTGCTTAAGCCCGCTCAAAACCCGCCGTATAGTTCCCTCACGGCCTGCATCCGGTGGGTCGTTTCGTTACCACGGTCGTGCGCGAGAGCGCATGGAAGGGGAAGTATCGTGAGCGATTGCAAGAGGGTTTACCGTTTTGGCACCGACGCCCAGGGCACCTGTGTGACTGAGGGCGACAAGTCCATGAACTTTGTGCTTGGCGGCAAGGGCGCGAACCTTGCTGAGATGAGCCGTATCGGCCTGCCGGTTCCCGGCGGCTTTACTATTACCTGCCAAACCTGCGTTGAGTATTCCGGTGCCGGCAACGTGTGGCCGGATGGCGCACTCGATGAGATCGTTGCCGCCGAGGCAGACCTCGAAGCTCGCTGCGGCAAGAAGCTCGGTGACGCCAACGACCCGCTGCTCGTATCGGTGCGCTCGGGCGCTCCGTTCTCCATGCCGGGTATGATGGACACGGTTCTCAACCTTGGTCTCAACGACGATTCCGTCCAGGGCCTTATCGCCCAAACGCAAAATCCACGTTTTGCCTGGGATAGCTACCGCCGCTTTATCCAGATGTTCTCCAACGTCGTCATGGGCGTCGATGCCGATCTGTTCGAGAACGCCCTGACCCAGGCTCGTCTGGTCGCCGGTGTTCGCGTCGATTCCGAGCTTTCGGCTGAGGACCTGCAGGAGCTCGTCGAGACGTTCAAGGGTATCTTCTCCGATAACGTCGAGGCCACCCTGTATCCCGAGCTCGAGGTCGCCGACGGCAAACCTGTCTTCCCGCATGATCCGGAGCTCCAGTTGCGCCTTGCCATTCAGGCTGTCTTTGGCAGCTGGATGAACGAGCGTGCATGCATCTACCGCAAGCAGCATGGTATCTCCGACGAGCTCGGTACTGCCGTCAACGTTCAGGCCATGGCTTTTGGCAACAAGGGGGAGACATCTGCGACTGGCGTCGCCTTCACGCGCAACCCGGCCGATGGCACCAAGGAATTCTACGGCGACTTTCTGGTCAACGCCCAGGGCGAGGACGTCGTCGCCGGCATCCGCAACACCGAGCCCATCGCCGACCTCAAGACCACCCCAGGTCTTGAGTCCGCTGGTGAGGAACTCGAGCGCGTGTTCCTGACGCTCGAGGACCACTACCGCGATATGTGCGATATCGAGTTCACCATCGAGCAGGGCAAGCTCTGGATGCTCCAGACCCGTGTGGGCAAGCGTACCGCCACCGCCGCCCTGCGCATTGCCATCGAGATGGTCGAGGAGGGCCTCATCACCCGCGAGGAGGCCGTGAGCCGTATCGACCCCGCGCAGCTCGACCAGCTCCTGCACCCGCAGTTCGATTCCTCCAAGAAGTACGAGGCTCTGGCTTGTGGCCTCAACGCCAGCCCCGGCGCCGCCGTGGGCGAGGTCGTGTTCTCGAGCGATGACGCCGTCGCGCGCGCGAACGAGGGCCATAAGGTTATCTTGGTCCGTTGGGAGACCAACCCCGACGACCTGAAGGGCATGGTTGCCGCCGAGGGCATCCTGACCAGCCACGGTGGCAAGACGAGCCATGCCGCCGTTATCGCCCGCGGCATGGGTACGCCCTGCGTCTGCGGCGTTGAGCGCTTCCACATCGATGCCGCCGAGAAGATCGTGCGCATCGAGGGCAGCGACCACGTGCTACACGAGGGCGACATCATTTCCATCGACGGTACCCAGGGCATCGTCGTCGACGGCGCCGTCGATCTGGTTTCGGCCGAGCTTACCGGCGACCTGGACACCATCCTGTCCTGGGCTGACGAGATTCGTCTGGACGAGACCGACGGTCACGCCAACCACGTGCGCGTCAACGCCGACAATCCCGAGGATGCCGAGCTTGCGCTCGAGTTTGGCGCCGAGGCCATCGGCCTGTGCCGCACCGAGCACATGTTCCTGGGCGACCGCAAGAACATCATCCAGAGCTTTATCCTGTCTGACGATGAGGCCGTGAAGCAGCAGGCCCTGGCCGACCTGCTCAAGGTTCAGACCGAGGACTTCCTGGCGATGTTCAAGACCATGTCCGGTCGCGATGTGGTCGTCCGCCTGCTCGATCCGCCGCTTCATGAGTTCCTGGATAATCCTCGCGAGCTCGAGGTCGCCATCACCAAGAAGGAAGCCGCCGGCGCCAGCGAGGAAGAGCTTGCAGCCCTGTGCGCCCGCCTGCGTCGTATCGACGGCATGGTCGAGTCGAACCCCATGCTCGGCCTGCGCGGCGTTCGCCTGTCCGTCGTCTTTAGCGATCTGCCGCTCATGCAGGTTCGCGCCGTCGCCACGGCCGCTGCCCGCCTTATCAAGGAGGGCGTCGACCCGCATCCCGAGATCATGGTTCCGCTCGTTTCCATCACGGCTGAGCATGTCCAGACTCGCGAGGTCATCGAGCGCGTAATCGCCGAGGTTTCCGACGAAGAGGGTGTCGAGCTCAATATTCCCGTGGGCACGATGCTCGAGCTGCCGCGCGCCTGCATGGTCGCTGACGAGATTGCCCATCACGCAGACTTCTTCTGCTTTGGCACCAACGACCTGACCCAGACCACCTTCGGCTTCTCCCGTGACGATGCCGAGGCCAAGTTCATCCCGCTGTACATGCATAAGAAAATTCTGAAGGACAACCCCTTCGAGACCATCGACGCGGCGGTGCTGGAGCTCGTGCGCATGGCCGTGGAGAAGGGTCGCGCCACCAACCCCGACATGCACTTTGGCGTGTGTGGCGAGCACGGCGGCGACCCCAAGTCCATCAAGGGCCTGTTTAACGTGGCCGACGTGGACTACGTGTCCTGCTCGCCCTACCGCGTGCCCCTCGCACGCTTGGCTGCCGCTCAGGCCAAGCTCGAGTCCAAGCGTTCCGCCTAACGTTTTGGGTTTAGACGCCTAACGTAGCCCCCTTCATGCCGCCCGTCTCATTCGTGAGGCGGGCGGTTATCATGTGCGGGTTTTGTCTTTTTGTCTGCGTAAAAAATTGTTCTTGCAGCAGAAACCCGCGCGTGTATACTCGAATGCGTTTGTTCAACTACGTGCCGGCCAAGGTGGTACGGCACCTCTAGAAGAGTAAGGAATTGCACATGGATTACATCCGCGCAATCGAGCGTCAGCAGATCCGCGAGGACATTCCTCAGGTTCGCGTCGCCGACAACGTCAAGGTTCACTACCGCATTAAGGAAGGCGACCGCGAGCGCATCCAGGTCTTCCAGGGCGACGTCATCCGCATGGCCGGCGCCGGTGCCCGCGAGACCTTCACCGTCCGCAAGATGTCCTTCGGTGTCGGTGTTGAGCGTACCTTCCCGCTTCACAGCCCCAAGATCGCCAAGCTCGAGGTCGTTCGTCATGGTCGCGTCCGTCGCGCCAAGCTGTACTACCTCCGCGACAAGGTGGGCAAGGCTGCTCGCATCCCCGAGAAGCGCTAAGAAGATCGCAGCGTCTGTCCACTCGTTTGGACACAAGGGTCACCTTCGGGTGGCCCTTCTTTTTATCTGATTTGCATGCAAGGAGGGCCTGGTATGGCCAACATGACGAGCTCGGTTTCGGCATCGCAGGTTGCCGGTGAGTTGGCGAGCGCTACGTTTGAGGAGATTCCCGCCCTCGTGGAGCATTATCGCGAGGACCCGCGCCAGCAGGTGATCAAGGCTTGCGAACGCGCCCTCAAACGCCATGCCAAAGAGCTTGCCGAGCGCGAGCGCGTCAATGACATGTACGAGCTTATGCATGAGCTTGGCGGCGATGGGGTGGTCGTTGGTGTCGTCGAGGTGGGTCGCGGATCGGTGGCCGGTCCTTTGA
>UQIS01000015.1 GCA_900541245.1 uncultured Collinsella sp. | reverse complement strand
CTGCGACGCGGAAATCGCGCGCCGTTGCCGCGCCCCGCAGTGCCCGCTTCCCCCGAGAACAATTATCAGTGCAGGTAGAGGCGTTGCCAATTTCGTAGATTACTCGCCGTGGTCAGCCGGAGCCATTTTGTTGTAGTAAACCGGGCTTCTTTTTACTAGAGAAGTTCAACCAAGAAGAGGGCGCCTGGTTGGGGCGCCCTCTTTTGCGTTGAGGATTAAGATTGAATCGTCCGAATTAGTGGCGCTTGCGGGTGGCCGTTGCCTTACGGACGGAGGTCTTCTTGGTCGGAGCCTTTTCCTCAGTCTTAGCGGCGGGGGAGACCGGGGCCGCCTTGGCGGGCTCGGTCTTTGCCGTAGCCTTCGGAGCGGTCTTGACCTCAGCGGTCTTCGGCGCAGGCTTGGCCTTTACTGCGGGCTTGTCCTCGACCTTAGCCTCTGCCTTAGGAGCAGCAGCCTTGGTCGTGGTCTTCTTGGCCGTCGTTGTAGTGCGCTTGCGCGTGGTGGTCTTGGCGGCCGGCTTGGCCTCGGCGGATACTTCGGACTTGGACTCGGCGGGCGTCTCCTCGACTTTGGCGACCGGCTTTGCGGCTGCCTTGGTCGTGGCTGCTTTCGTGGTCGTCTTCGCGGCGGCCTTCGTCGCAGCGGCCTTGGTCGTTGTCGACTTTGTAACCGTGGACTTCTTGGCGGTCGTGGTCTTGGCCGTGGTCGCCTTCTTAGCAGCGGTCTTGGCCGGAACCTTGGCGGCCGGCTTGGCCTCAGCGGCCTCGGCCTTTACCTCGGGAGCAGCCTCGGACTCGGCGGCCTTCTTGGCAGCGGCGGTCGTGCGCTTGCGCGTGGTCGTTGCCTTGGCAGCCGTTGTTTTAGTCGCGGCAGCCTTGGTCGTCGTAGCCTTCTTGGCGGTCGTCTTGCGGGTTGTGGTCTTCTTGGCGGCAGGCTTCGCGGCAGGCTTGACCTCTGCCTTTGCCGCAGGAGCAGTCTCAGCATTCACCTCAGGCTCGGCCTTTGCGGGCTCAGCCTTAACCGGCTTCTCTTCGGCCTTGGGCTCCTCTGCGGCCACCGGCTCAACAACAGCCTCAGGCTCGTCAACGACCGCTGCCGGGCGCTCAATCTCCGGATGCATAAAGAAGTACAGGTCCAGATACTTATCGGCCGAGCGCGTCCAGCTAAAGTCCTGGCTCATAGCCTGCGTGACCAGCTGGTTCCAGGCCTCGCGGTTATCCCAGAACAGACGCGCCGCGCGGAACACGGCGTCGCCCATCTCGTCGCCGTTAAAGTTGCTAAACGAGAAGCCCGTGCCCTCGCCGGTAAACTCGTTGTACGGGATCACGGTGTCCTTCAGGCCACCGGTCTCGCGCACGATGGGCAGGGTACCGTAGCGCATGGCGATGATCTGCGACAGGCCGCAGGGCTCAAACTTCGACGGCATCAGGAACATATCGGCGGCAGCATACATGCGCTGCGACAGCGCCGGGTCAAACTCGATGCGTGCGGCCATGGTCCCGGGGTACTTGTCCTGGAAGTAACGCAGTCCGTCCTCGTAGTCGCGGTCGCCGGTGCCAAGCACGGCCACCTGCACGCCGCCGGCCAGAATGCGGTCGAGCGCGTACATGACCAGGTCCATGCCCTTTTGGCGCGTCAGGCGCGTGACCATCACCATGAGCGGCCGGTCGTCGCGAACCTCGAGCCCTAGCTCCTCCTGCAGCTTGGCCTTGCACACGGCCTTACCGGAGCGGTCCTCGACGGTGTAGTTGGCGGCAATGCGCTTGTCGGTCGCCGGGTCAAAGCCCGCGACGTCGATGCCATTCAAAATGCCCTGCAGCGCGTACGAACGCTCGCGCAGCACGCCGTCCAGGCCCTCGCCAAACTCAGGCGTCTGGATCTCGTTGGCATAGGTGGGGCTCACCGTAGTGATGGCGTCGGCATAGCGCAGGGCGCCCTGCATGTAGTTGATGCTGCAGGCGTCGCAACGCAGCTGCGAGGCGGCCGCCGGAATATGCGCCACACCCAGGATGTCCTCCATCACGGTGTCGCTAAACTGGCCCTGGAACGCCACGTTGTGGATCGAGAACACGGTCTTGACGCGGTCATACAGCGGCAGGCCCTGGTAGAACTCGCGCAAGAACACGGGCGCCAGCGCCGTCTGCCAGTCGTTGCAGTGCAGGATGTCGCACTCAAAGCCGGCCGGCAGGTGCTGCAGACTCTCGGTGATGGCCTTGGAGAAGAACGCGAAGCGCTCACCGTCGTCAAAGAAGCCGTACGGATAGTCACGCGCAAAGTAGCGCTCGTTGTCCACGAACATGTAGGTGACGCCATCGTGCTCGAGCTTCTCCAGCCCGCAGTACTCGTTGCGCCAGCCAAGGCTCACGTAAAAATCGGAGAAGTGCTCCATCTGCGCCTTGTACTCGTCCTTGATGGTGGCGTACTTGGGCACCATCACGATGACTTCGGCGCCGGCGCGCACGAGCGCCGCAGGTAGCGAGCCCGCCACGTCACCCAGGCCACCGGTCTTAACAAACGGTGCGCACTCGGCCGAGGCAAACACGATCTGCATCTTTTTGCTGGTATCAGCCATATTGTCTCCCATGTTGTTATTGGAGAATAGCCGCCAGGTGCGAACCGGGCGGCTATTCTACATGTTACGAGCGATGTTGCGGTGCCAAAGCTAGCTCGCGTTGGTGATATCAGAAGTTAACGGAGCCTTTCCCAGTACCAGGATGTTCTCGGGCGTGCCGCGAAGCTCGGTGTTGGTGGGAACCACGTTGTTCTTGTCCAGGATGGCATTCTCAACGCGGGCGCCGCTCTTGATGACGCAGCTCTGGTTGATGATCGAGTTGGTCACCGAGGCGCCTTCCTCGACCACGACGCCGCGCGACAGGATCGAGTTGCGCACGGTGCCCTTGATGATGCAGCCGGCCGAGATGATCGAGTTGCACGCGTGGCTGCCGGTCGCATAGCGCGAAGGCGGCACGTCGTGAGCCTTGGTCAGGATCGGACGCTCGGGGTCAAAGAGATGGTCGGCCACGGTCTGGTCGAGCAGGTCCATGCTGCGGCGATACAGCGACTTCTCGCTAAACACGCCCACAACCTCGCCCTTGTACTCGTAGCTGCACACGTCGATGTTGCCAAAGTCGCCCTGGAGTGCCTCGAGCAGGTCCAGATAGTCGGCGGCCTGGTAGTGGTCGATGATCTCGAGCAGCGTCTCGCGGTTGACGATGCAGCAGTCCATAGAGGCGTTGTCGCCGTACACGACGCCAGCGCTCACGCCCGTCAGGCGGCCGTTCTCGTTAATTTCGAGTTTGGTCTCGTCATCGACGTTGCGCGTGGCCTTGCAGTACACCACGGTCATCTGGGCGCCGGAGTTCTCGTGCGCGTCAATGATGGTGTTGAGATCCATGTTAAAGATGATGTTGGTGCCCATCATCACGACATAGGGCTTGTCCGAGCGCTGGAACAGCGTCTTGTTGGAGATGATGTCGCGCAGCAGGAAGCGCATGCCGCCCTTGGTGGTGCCATATGCGTTGCCGGGCACCATGAACAGGCCGCCCTTCTTGCGGTCCAGGCCCCAGTCCTTGCCCGAGCCCACGTGGTCGATCAGCGAGCGGTAGTTGCCCGGCATGACGACGCCGACGGTCTTAATGCCGGCATTCATCATGTTGGACAGCGGGAAGTCGATCAGGCGGTAGCGGCCCAAAAACGGAACGGACGCGATGGGGCGGTCCTTGAGCAGCACGCTGCCGTAAGTCGAAGAGTAGTTAGCGGTGATATAACCGATGGCCTTGCGATTGATCATCGGATCATTCCCCCTTCCCGATAACGACGTCATTTCCAACGACGGCCGTATCCTTGGTGGTATCGACAGAGCCGAGCTTCACGCCCTCTTCGACCGTGGAGTTCTCGCCCAAAATTGCGCGGCAGATGTGCGCGCCGCTCTTAACGTGCGCACCCGGCAGCAGCACGGAGTCCTCGACCACGGCGCGCTCCTCGATGATGACATCGGTCGAAAGGATCGAGTGGCGAGCGGTGCCGTAGATCTTGCAGCCGTTGGAGACCAGGCAGTCGTCCAAGCGGCCGTCCGGGCCAATGTAGTGCGGCGGACGCGTGGTGATGTTGGACATGATGGGGAAGTTCTTGTCAAACAGATCGAACTCGGGGTTGTTTCCCAGCAGGTCCATCGAGGTCTCGTGGAAGCTGGCGATGGTGCCGACGTCCTTCCAAAAGCCGTGGAACTCGTAGCTGTACAGGCGCTTGTTCTCGCCGAGCAGCTTGGGGATGATGTCCTTGCCAAAGTCGTGGCTCGAGCGCTGGTCCAGAGCGTCCTCCTCGAGCGCCTCGATCAGCACGTCGGCCGAGAAGATGTAGATGCCCATGGACGCGAGGTTCGAATCGGGCTTCTCGGGCTTCTCGGTAAACTTGGTGATGCGGCCGTCCTCGGGGTCGGTGGTCAGGATGCCAAAGCGGCTGGCCTCCTCCCACGGCACGGGCATAACGCTCACCGTGAGGTCGGCGTTGTTCTCAATGTGCGTCTTGAGCATCTTGCGGTAGTCCATGCGATACAGATGGTCGCCCGAAAGAATCAGGACGTACTTGGGGTCGTTGGCCTTGATGTAGTCGAGGTTCTGCGTAATGGCGTCGGCCGTGCCCGCATACCAGGCGCCGCCGGTCTGCGTCTCGTACGGCGGCAGGATCGATACGCCGCCGTCACGGCTGTCCAGATCCCAAGCCTCGCCTGAGCCCACATAGGCATGCAGCAGGTAGGGACGGTACTGCGTCAGAACGCCCACCGTGTCGATGCCCGAGTTGGAGCAGTTGGACAGCGAAAAGTCGATAATGCGGAACTTGCCACCAAAGCTAACCGCCGGCTTAGCGATCTTTTGGGTGAGTGCCCCCAATCGGCTGCCCTGTCCTCCTGCGAGGAGCATCGCGATGCATTCTTTCTTACTCATCGATTTCTCCTTCTGTCATCGATGTTCTTAAACCCATTAGCGACGGGCGCGGCGCTCGGTCGCGCCCGTCGAGTAATGCCGTGCTGGCATAAGGGAGCTTGCGCGCCTTTACGCGTGCCAGATCTCGTCGCGGTACTCGCGAATGGTGCGGTCGCTCGAGAACCAGCCGGAGGAGGCGGTGTTGAGCAGCGCCTTGCGGTTCCAGGTCTCCTGGTCGCCGTAGCTGCCGGTGAGCTTCTCCCATGCATCCACGTAGCTGCGGAAGTCTGCCATGACCAGGTCGGGGTCGTTGTTGTTCATGAGCTCGTTGTAGATACTCTCGAAGTTGCCCGAAAGACCCGCAAAGGTGTTGTCCTTGAGCTCGTCCATCACGCGGCCCAGACGCTCGCGATCGTTGTTGAGGGTATCCCACGCAAAGTAGCTGTTGGATGCCCAGAGCTGTTCGACCTCGGGAGCGGTCAGGCCAAAGATGGCCTCGTTCTCGCGGCCGGCGAGGTCGGCGATCTCGATGTTGGCGCCGTCGAGGGTGCCCAGCGTAATGGCGCCGTTCATCATGAGCTTCATGTTGGACGTGCCCGAGGCCTCCTTGCCGGCTGTGGAGATCTGCTCCGAGATCTCGGCGGCGGGGTAGATGAGCTGGGCGTTGCTCACGCGGAAGTTGGGGATAAAGCAGACCTTCATGACCTCGTTGACGCGGGCATCGTTGTTGATGACGTCGGCCACGGAGTTAATGAGGCGGATGGTCTCCTTGGCAAAGGTGTAGCTCGAGGCCGCCTTGCCGCTAAAGATGAAGGTCGTCGGCGTCACGTGGAAATTGGGATCGGCGATGCGACGGTTGTAGATGTCCATCACCTTCATGATGTTCATGAGCTGGCGCTTGTAGGCATGGAAGCGCTTAACCTGAACATCGAAGACGGTGTTGGGGTCAATGACCAGACCGGTCTCGGCCTTAACGTAGGCGGCTAGGCGCTCCTTGTTGGCGCGCTTGGAGGCACCCACGGCCTTCAGGAACTCGGTGTCGTTCTGGAACTCCTTGAGCTTCTCCAGCTCAAAGGCGTCCTTGAGCCAGCCGTCGCCAATGGCATCGGTGACGAGCTTGGCATAGGTGGGGTTGGCCTCGGCAAAGAAGCGACGATGCGAGATGCCGTTGGTCTTGTTGTTGAACTTCTCGGGCGTCAGGGCATAGAAGTCCTTGAGCACGATGTTCTTGATGATGTCGGAGTGGATCTTGGCGACGCCGTTGACGCTGTGGCTGCAGATCACAGACAGGTTGGCCATGCGAATCTCGCCGTCCCACAGAATGGCGGTCTGGCGCAGACGCTCCTGCCAGCCCTCCTGCGTGGTGTCGAACGACTCGTGCCAACGACGGCTGATCTCGTCGATGATCTGGTACACGCGGGGGAGGAGCTTGGAGAACGTGCCGATGGGCCACTTCTCCAGAGCCTCGGGCAGGATGGTGTGGTTGGTGTAGCTCACGACCTGCGTCACGATGTTCCAGGCGTCATCCCACTCGAGCTTCTTCTCGTCGATGAGGATGCGCATGAGCTCAGGACCGCACATGGCGGGGTGCGTATCGTTGGTGTGGATGGCCACAAACTGCGGCAGCAGCTTCCAGTTCTCGCCGTGCTCCTTCTCAAAGGTGTCGAGCAGGCTGTAGATGCCGGCCGAAACAAACAGGTACTCCTGCTTCAGGCGCAGCAGACGGCCGTGCTCGCCGGCGTCGTTGGGGTAGAGGATGGCGCTGATGGCCTCGGCCTCGGCGCGCTCGGCATCGGCCAGGGCGTAGTCGCCGCGGTTGAAGGCCTCCAGGTCAAAGTGCTCCTCGACCGGCTCGGCGGCCCATACGCGCAGCTTGTTGACGGTCTCGCCGGCATAGCCCACCACGGGGATGTCATAGGGGACGGCCAGGATGTCCTGCGTGTCCACCGTGCGGTAGAACGTGCGGCCGTTCTCCTCAAAGCCCTCGACGTGGCCACCAAACTTAATGGTCACGGCCTTGTCTTGACGACGGACCTCCCAGGGATAGCCGTGGGTGAGCCACTCGTCGGTGGCCTCGACCTGGCTGCCGTTGACGATCTCCTGCTTAAACAGGCCGTAGCGGTAGCGCATGCCGTTGCCGTAACCGGCGATGCCCTCGGCTGCCATGGAATCCAGGAAGCACGCTGCCAGACGGCCCAGGCCACCGTTGCCCAGAGCCGGATCGGGCTCCTGGTTCTCGATGATGGAAAGGTCGAAGCCCATGTCGTCGAGCGCCTCGGCGACCATGTCGCGCACGCCAAAGTTGAGCAGGTAGTTGTCGAGCAGGCGGCCGATCAAAAACTCGATCGAGAAGTAGTACACGCGCTTCTTGCCCTCGGCGGTGGCGCGGGCGTCGCTCTTGGTGGCAACGGTGCGTGCCTTCTCGGCCACGAGCTTGGCCAGGGCGTTAAAGCGGTCGAGGTCGCTGGCGGCCTCGACGCTCTTGCCGCTGATGCTCATGACGGCATCGCGATAGAGCTCGGTAAACTCCTGCTTGTTGTCGAAGATCTTATTCATACGTTCCTTTCCCCCGGGGATGTTTCTCCCGGAACGGTTATGACATGTATCCTACGCCCCTGCGGGGCGGGTAATTACAGTGGTAACGCCTTTGTTACGCTTTCTTGGCAGGAGCCTTAACAGCACCTGCCTTAGCCTTGGGAGCGGCCTTTTTGGTGGCTGCCTTTTTGGCCGTGGTTTTGGCGGCGGACTTGGAAGCGGGCTTGGCGGCCTTCGCCTTGGCCGGAGCCTTCTTGGCGGCCGCGGGCTTGGGCTTTACCGAGGACGTGCGCTTACGCGTCGCCTTCTTGGGGGCCTCGACCACCGGCGGCTTATAGCTGCTGGGACCACGGCGCTTAAGCACCACGCCAGCCAGGCCGGGTACCTTAATCTCGATGGAGTCCATCTGCCCGTTCCAGGGATAGGGCTCGCTCGAGCAGGTATAGGGCTCCTCGCCGGCGTATCCGCTGCCGCCAAACTCGGGACGGTCGGAATCGAAGATGACCTCCCAGTCACCCTCACGCGGCACGCCTACGCGGAAGCTCTCGTAGCTCGCCGGGTCAAAGTTAATCAGGATCACCAGGTCGTCATCGACGTCCTCGCCCTGACGCACAAAGCTCACGATGGACTGCTTGGAGTTGTCCGCGTCGATCCAGGTAAAGCCGTCGTCGGTGTAGCCGCGCTCGTACAGGGCGGGCTCGGCGGTGTACAGGTGGTTGAGCGCTTTGATAAACGCCTGATGATGACGGTGGGTCTCGTACTCCTCGGTCAGGAACCACTGGATGGACTCGTAGTAGCGCCACTCAATAAACTGGCCGATCTCGTTGCCCATAAAGTTGAGCTTGGCACCGGGATGCGTCATCTGGTAGAAGGCCAGCGTGCGCAGGCCGGCAAACTGGCGCCACCAGTCGCCCGGCATTCGGCCGATGAGCGAACACTTGCCGTGTACGACCTCGTCGTGGCTGAGCGGGCAGATGAAGTTCTCGGTAAAGGCGTACATAATGGAGAACGTGAGCAGGCCGTGGTTGCCGGGACGCCACGGAAAATCGGTCTGCATGTAGTGCAGGGTGTCGTTCATCCAGCCCATGTCCCACTTGTAGTGGAAGCCCAGGCCGCCGTCCTGCGGCGGATAGGTCACGAGCGGCCACGCGGTGGACTCCTCGGCCATCATCATCACGTCGGGGTAGTGTGCCTCAACGGCGCAGTTGACCTGACGGATAAATGCGCTAGCGTCCAGGTCCTCCTCGGTACCGTACTTGTTGAACTTCTTTTGGCCGGGATCGTCAATCCCAAAGTTGAGGTACAGCATGCTAGACACGCCGTCCATGCGAATGCCGTCTACATGGAAGTTCTCGAGCCAATACAGCACGTTGGAGACCAAGAAGGACCGGACCTCGCCACGGGCGAAGTCGAACTTGTGCGTGCCCCAGTTGGGGTGAATCTCGTGCTCAAACAGCATGTGGCCGTTAAAGGTGGCAAGGCCGTGGGAGTCGGCGCAAAAACCACCGGGCACCCAGTCCATGATCACGCCGATGCCCGCCTCGTGGCATGCATCGATAAAGTGCATGAGCTGCTGCGGGTTGCCGTAGCGCGACGTGGCGGCGTAGTAGCCGGTCGTCTGGTAGCCCCAGGAGCCATCGAAGGGATGCTCCATAAGCGGCATGACCTCGATATGCGTGTAGCCCATGTCGCGCACGTAGTCCACGAGCTCCACCGACAGGTCGTCATAGGTGTAGAACTCGCCGCGCTGCGCGGGGAAGGGATCCATGGGGCCGGGGTAATTGCCGTACTCGTCGGGTTCGCCCTGCGGTGCGTCGCCGTGGCGCTTCCACGATCCAATATGCACCTCGTAGATGTTAAGGGGCTGCGACATGTGGTTATGGCCGGCGCGGCGCTTGAGCCATGCGGCGTCGTTCCACTGGTACCCATCGAGGGTCCACAGTACGCTCGCGGTACCCGGAGGGCACTCGGCCTTAAAGGCATACGGATCGGCCTTGTAGAGCTTTTCGCCCTCGTTGGTCTCGATAAGGTATTTATAGAGCTGACCCTGCTCGGCGCCAGGAATAAAGCCTTCCCAAATAGCGCTCGTATGCACGGGCACCAGTGAGTTGGCTTGCTCATCCCAGTCGTTAAATTCACCAATGACATGGACGCTCTTTACGTCGGGAGCCCAAACGCAAAAACGCCAGCCGCGCGTACGGTTCTGCGTGTCGGGATGCGCGCCCATCTTTTCCCAGCTGCGCTCCCACATTCCAATGCCAAACAGGTAGACATCGTCCTTGGAGAGCTCCGGTGCGTGCGGAGCCGGTTTGCGGGTTGCGGGCTTTTTAGCCGTTGGCTTTAGCTTTGTATCGCTCACGTTTGATCCCATCATGACGCGGCAGCGTGTTGCCTTGGTGACTAGATGCGAAAGGTCCAAGGCTGCACGAATCGAAGGGACGGCGAAGTTTCTGTGATTCGTTCCACCTCGCGTGCTCGGTGGAACTTTCGGCAGAAACTACGATAACACCTGTGCGTTAGTTTTATGGACGAAAGCGGATTTGCGGGGGCGTTTAATCGGTAAGCGACATGTTTATACCACTGGCAGAATTGCCGTGGTAAAACTCTTGACAGTTTTACCAATTAGGGTTTCAAAATTGTTAGGCTTACGTTTGGTAAAACGTTTTTAGCAGGTTGTTTACCATTTGACATCGAAAGGTTCGTTTATGTCCCATACCGCCGCTCCCAAGGTTGCTTTTATTTTCGATTGCGACGGCACACTGGTTAATAGCACCCCCGTTTGGGCCTATGCCCAGCCCGAGTTATTGCACCGTCACGGGATTGACGTGACCGTGGATGACTTTGCCCAATTTGAGCACCTGTCGCTGGAGGACGAGTGCCAGGCCTACCACGACACGTGGGGCATTGGCACGAATGGCGAAGAGTTGTATCGCGAACTGAGCGATATCCTGATCGATGGGTACTCCAAGGTGCCGCCGCGCGACGGGCTCCTGGCATTTTTGAAGCAGGCGCAGGAGGCCGGTATTGCCATGTGCGTTGCCACGTCCACGCCGGCCGAGCTGGTGCAGTCCGCGCTCGCTGGTGCCGGTCTCGATGCTTACATGGAATTTGTTACCACGACGGGTGAGGCAGGACGCTCCAAACAGTTCCCCGATGTGTACGAGCTGGCGCTGCGCCGCCTGGAGGAGCGCCATGGGCACAAGTTTGAGCGCGCTTGGGTGTTTGAGGACGCCGTCTTTGGCCTAAAGAGCTCTGGCTCCGCCGGCTTTAAGCGTGTAGGTATTTATGACCCGCATGGCCGCATGAAGCGCGACGATGTGCGCGCCAACTGCGATATCTTTATCGACAGCTACGAGGAGCTTGACCTGGCCCGCGTGCTTTCGTTTGAGGGATAGGCGAGGGCTGTGGCTTGCAAGGTATTAGTTGTCTGCGGCTCGCCCGTGGTGGCGAGCACAGATCTGTTGCGTAGGCTAGCAGGGGAGTGCGACCACGTTGTCGCCGTGGACCGCGGGCTCGACGCACTGCTGGGCGCTGGCCTGGGCTGCGACGTATATGTGGGGGATGCCGACACGGTAAGCGATGCGGGCCGAGCGTTGGTCGATGCCGCCACCGACTTTGAAGTTGAGCGCCACGACCCGTACAAGGACTATACCGATCTGGCGCTGGCGCTCGATTCCGTCCGCCGTCGCTGGCCGGGTGCCGAAGTGGTTGCGACTTGCGCCACGGGCGGCCGTCCCGATATGGCCCTATCCGTTCTGGGGCTGCTCGCGGGCTACGATGACGCCCCAGTCTGGATTGCCGAGGACAAGGTTGTCGCCCGCATCCTTCGCGCAGGCGAATCGTGGACCATCGAAGGCACCGAAGGCAAGACGTTCTCCATCGTTGCTATTGCCCCCAACACCGAGGTAAGCGAACGCGGCCTAGAATGGGAGCTAGATCACAGCCCCCTGGGTCTGTTGGCCGATACGGGCATTAGCAACGTCGTCAGGTCAACAGCCACAATCCAAGTCCACACCGGCACCGCAATCGCTTATCTCTACAAGTAAGGTCTATCGCATCAGGGTTTTATCGGGACGGTGGATAGAAATAAGCGCTCGCAGAGTGATTATTTCTGCCCCGTCCCAGGAAAACCCGTAAGTAAGAGATTCAACCCAAAAAAGTCCTTGCATCAAAGAAGGTCTTCCCCTATAGTATCTCCTCGTCACGGGGGCGTAGCTCAGCTGGGAGAGCGCTTGACTGGCAGTCAAGAGGTCAGGGGTTCGATCCCCCTCGTCTCCACCATCGTGAATGCAAAGGCCTTCGGATTTCCGAAGGCCTTTTTTATGCCGAAATACCTCGCGCTGCAAACCCATCCACATCAACAAAAAGTTGCACAATTTATTTCCCATGTTTGTACATTTTTTGTTAGACAAACGCGATTATCAGTGTAGATCGCCGTTCCATATGGGCTTCAGGAACGCGCCTAATCACCGTTAGCATCCCAATATCCTGCATCAACGTGAACAACATCCCAAAACAACCCCCTTAAGCACGTCAAATGAACGATATGTTGTCCAACGCAACCCAAATCAGTTTCGTTATCAGCTTGTGCTAGGATACCTAACGTTACATGAGTTCAACTGTGCTCGCGGCTCCAGTAAGCCATAAAGCGCAGGGTCGATCAGCATCCGGCCGTAACGGCGGTGCCAGAAACACCACGAGCTCCAATAAAGAAGTCATGCGACTTTGTTTATTTGCATTGAGTTAGTTACGAGATGCAAACGGTTAGTTGTCGTATGCGAAATCGTAGCAGTCCTTCAGCTGTTTGCGTGCAGTCCAGTTTTGTTCCCGCTTGACTGGGCCGCACGCAGCCAGCTGGGGATGTGGACTTTTTTGCGATACACGTCCGCGTCTCTAGCAACTGCGCATATACATACCGTTCACGGTGGGGCAGAGCCACGTGCTTGTCTAACTGGGCTCAGGGTTTGAATATGGAGCGCCTTCGCGCACAAGCGCCCTGGCGAAGTCATACCCAAACCCCGT
The DNA here is from genome assembly GCA_900541245.1 of uncultured Collinsella sp. Taxonomy (GTDB): domain Bacteria; phylum Actinomycetota; class Coriobacteriia; order Coriobacteriales; family Coriobacteriaceae; genus Collinsella. Next base: position 33,256 of record UQIS01000015.1, on the reverse strand, counting down.
GAGCCACACGTAAGACAGCAAGGGGGTGGTGCTCGTGTGGTATGTAATCCAGGTCATTAACGGTCGCGAAGATGTAATGCGCGAGCGCATCGAGCATGTGGTGCCGGCGAATGCCATGCAGGAGCTCTTTTATCCCCAATTTCAAACAGAAATCAAGGTACACGGCGAATGGGTCGATACGACCAAGCCGCTCTTTCCCGGTTATCTTATCTGCGATACGGCAGATCCCCGAACCGTGCAACAGTTTCTGCTACGCATGGACGACTTTGCCCGAGTGCTATCCCAGGACGGTCAGTTTGTGCCGCTGGCAAAAGAAGAGGTCCAGCTTATTGGCGGCTTTACGCATAGGGGAGACCGCGTAGTGCCCATGAGCGAGGCCCTAAAAGACGGTGACCAAGTCGTAGTGACGGCTGGTCCGCTGCTGGGCCACGAGGGCCTCATTAAAACTATTAATAGACGCAAGAGCACTGCTTTTTTGGAGCTCAACCTGTGCGGCCGACGCGTAACCACGCGCGTTGGTCTTGCTGTGCTTTCAAACGAGCAGCGCGTCATGCGGAATCTCAAAAAGGCGATTGTCTAGCTGCAAGCGGTCGCTACACAGAACAGGGAGGATCTCCGACCTGGGGACGAAGTATTGGAAGAGAACGTGTCGGAAAAAACTCAATATGCAACGGATGCGCCAGCGGGTGCAGCGTTGATTGCTCAGGCTATGGACCGGCGTGAGGGAGACGGCCGCTACAAGGCTATGCAATCCATCATGGACTGGGACCGCTCTCGCCTGGCCTATAGGGCCGTGAAGCGCGCGTTCGACATCGTTTTTAGCGGTGCCGCGCTTGTCGCCATCGCGATCCCCAGCCTAATTCTCGCCGCTGCCATCCGCCTGGAGAGCGAGGGCAACCCCTTCTACAGCCAGATCCGCGTGGGTCAGACCCACCGCGACGGCAGCCTGTCCACCTTCCGCATGTGGAAGTTCCGCTCCATGTACAGGGACGCCGACGAGCGACTCGCCGAGCTCAGGGAGCAAAACGAGATCGCCGGAGCCATGTTCAAGATGAAGGAGGATCCCCGCGTCACCAAGATCGGAAAGTTCATCCGCAAGCACTCCATCGACGAGTTCCCGCAGTTCCTCAACGTGTTTTTGGGGCAGATGTCCGTCGTCGGCCCGCGCCCGCCGCTGCCCAACGAGGTCGCTGAGTACACCGAGTACGACCTGCAGAGGCTAGCAGTGAAGCCAGGTATCACGGGACTCTGGCAGGTTACGGAGCGAAACTCCACCGGGTTCGACGGCATGGTCCGCCGTGATCTCGAGTACATAGCCAAGCGCGGAATCGTCATGGACCTCAAGATCGTCCTCCTCACGGTTCTGGAGGTCTTCAACGGAAGCGATGCGTACTAATGCCTAACTTTAATACCCGATTCGAATCGGAGAAGAAAATGAAGATTGCCGTCGCCGGAACTGGCTACGTCGGACTGTCCCTCGCCGTCCTGCTCTCGCAGCACAACGAGGTCCACGCGCTGGACATCGTTCCCGAGAAGGTCGAGAAGATCAACAACTTCGTGTCGCCCATCCAGGACGACGAGATCGAGCGATTCCTGGCGGAGGCCAAGGCGGGGGAGCGCCAGCTCGACTTGCACGCCACCGTCGCCGTGGCCGAGGCCTATACGGGTGCCGACTACGCCGTCATCGCCACGCCCACCAACTATGACTCGGACAGGAACTTCTTCGACACGAGCTCCGTCGAGGCCGCCATCGCCGCCGTGCGCTCGGTGAACCCGGACGCCTGGATCGTCATCAAGTCGACCATCCCGGTGGGCTACACCGCGGACCTGCGAGAGAGGCTAAGTGACAACAAGATCTTCTTCAGCCCGGAGTTCCTGCGCGAGAGCAAGGCGCTCTACGACAACCTGCACCCCAGCCGCATCGTGGTCGGCGCGCCAAAGGATGACGCTGAGGCCGTTATAGCCGCCGAGAAGTTCGCCGGCCTGCTCGCACAGGGCGCCGACCCCGCAGAGCTCGAGCGAGTCAACGCCGACGGCTCCAAGGGCATCCCGGAGCTCGTGCTGGGCACCACCGAGGCCGAGGCCGTCAAACTGTTCGCCAACACCTACCTGGCGCTGCGCGTGGCCTACTTCAACGAGCTCGACACCTACTGCGAGGTCCGCGGCCTCAACACCCGCGACGTCATCGACGGCGTCTGCCTGGAGCCGCGCATCGGATCGCACTACAACAACCCCAGCTTCGGCTACGGCGGCTACTGCCTGCCCAAGGACACCAAGCAGCTGCTGGCCAACTACAAGGACGTGCCGCAGAACCTGATCGAGGCCATCGTGGACGCCAACCGCACGCGCAAGGACTTCGTCGCCGACGAGGTGCTGCAGATGGTGTGGGACCGCGTGTACGCCGGCAAGGAGAAGCCGGTTGTGGGCGTGTACCGCCTGACGATGAAGTCGAACAGTGACAACTTCCGTGCAAGTTCTATCCAAGGCGTCATGAAGCGCGTGAAGGCCAAGGGCGTGCCCGTGGTGGTCTACGAGCCCACACTGGACGCGCCGGAGTTCTTCGGCTCCGAGGTCACGCACGACCTGGAGGCCTTCAAGGCCGGCTGCGATGTGATCGTTGCCAACCGCTGGAGCGACGAGCTCGTTGACGTGGCGGATAAGGTATACACTCGCGATTTGTTTAAGAGGGATTAGTTCATGACGGGGTGTCGCAAGGACATAAAAGTGTGCTTTGCTGCGTCATCTGGTGGGCATCTGGAGCAGTTACTTGCGCTTAAGCCTTTGATGGAGCGCTACGACAGTTTCATCCTCACCGAGAAGACTGCCTACGATGCCAAGCTACCTGTGCGGGCTCGCTATGTGCGCCAGGTGAATCGACACGAGGCAAGCTTTCTTCCTCGAATGGCGTTCAATGCCGTGACGTCTCTTCGTTATTGGTTCACTGAACACCCCGACGTGATTGTGTGTACGGGGGTACTGGCTACCATACCGTTTTGCCTGATCGGGCATGCAATGGGCGCCAAGCTTGTGTATGTCGAGTCTTTCGCGAAAACTGACTCACCAACCATGACGGGAAAGCTGCTGAGCAAACGCGCCGATCGTTTTTACGTGCAGTGGGAGTCGATGCTATCCGTGTACCCCAATGCCCGCTTTGTCGGCGGCGTGTACTAGGGAGGTGGTCGCATGATATTCGTTACCGTAGGCTCCCAGAAGTTTCAGTTCGACAGATTAGTCAGGGCGGTAGATGCTCTCGTTGCTAGCGGTGTTGCTGAGGATGGAGCTTTTGCTCAGACGGGTGTGTGCACTTACATTCCTGAGTATTTGGAACACGAGGCGTTTCTCGATCGTGATTCCTTCCGCGTTCATATGGATGCTTGCGATGTCGTGGTAACCCATGGAGGTACCGGCGCCATCATCGGCGCCGTTAAGGACAACAAGAAAGTCATCGCTGTTCCGCGTCTAGCAAAATACGGCGAACATGTGGATGATCACCAGATTGAGATTGTTCGACAGTTCGGGGACATGGGGCTGATTGAGCCGTGTATGGACCCTACCGACCTGCCCGCCGCTTATGCGCGGGTGCTTTCCAAGGATTACCTGCCCTACAAGAGCAACGCGGCGCGGTTCTGCGCCGACCTTTCCGATTACATCGATGGCGTTGGAGGCGTACGATGAAACTTAAGAAAAGATTCGCGCTTTCTCTGAGGAACAACTTGCGCTTTATCCCCGACGAGGATTTTATTCGCATGTGCTTCAGAGCAAAGCTGCACTATAAGCTCGATCTTGATCATCCCAGGACCTTTAATGAGAAGCTCCAGTGGTGCAAGCTGCATTATCACAATCCAGTCTTGACCACGCTTGTTGACAAGTTTGAAGTGCGATCTTTTGTAAGGGAGCGTATCGGCGATGAGTACCTTGTTCCGCTTTATGGCGTCTACGATTCGGTGGAAGAAATCGACATTGATGAGTTGCCGGAAAAGTTCGTGCTGAAGTGCACTCACGACTCGCAGAGCACAATCGTGTGTACGGACAAATCAATATTCGATTTTGAGGTCGCTAAGAAACGCCTGCGTACTGCACTTCAACGGAATTGGTACTGGCAGGGTCGGGAGTGGGCCTACAAGGATATAGCTCCTCGTGTGGTTGCCGAGGCGTACCTCGACGAACCGGGTAGGCAGACCCCGACTGACTATAAGTTCTACTGCTTCGATGGTAAGGCGGCGCTCGTGCAGACCGATGCTGATCGCTTTACCGCGCACGATATGCAGTATTTCACTCCATGCTGGGAGCAACGTGGAGACATCAATCACGAAGTATCCAATCGTAAACCCACCGAAAAGCCCGAGAACTACGATTTGATGATCAGACTTGCTGAGACGTTGGCGTCGGATCTTCCGCATGTACGAGTCGATCTTTACAACATCGCGGGCAATCCTTTCTTCGGCGAGATGACTTTTTACACCGGGGGCGGTTTCGACCCCTTCTACGCTGATGAGAAGCAGCCGGACAGGCTCGATTGCGAGCTCGGAGAGCTATTCGTTTTGCCTAAGCAGAATTCGTAACTGCGAATGTAGCGGCGTAGGTAGTGTTATCTAGCGAGTGTGGATAATCCCGAGAAGAACATGGTCCAGACTCCGCCCGATCTAATTCACTCAGTAAGCCCTGGCTTACATCAAAGATTGCATTTGGAATGAAAGATAGAAATCCCATGGGCTTGGAACATTCAAGAACATGTTGCGAAAAGCGAATGATTGCCCTGGATTATTCTGCAGAAGCCTGGTTGAAGCTGCTCTACGGTGAGGTAGCCAAGTGAACGTCTGCATGATTACATACAATCTCGTCAATAATGGCATTGGCAAGGTAGTGCTCACATATTCGTTCGAACTTATCCGGCATGGGCACACGGTGACCTTGCTCGTCGGTGGTCCATGCGAACAAGAGAAAGTTGATGAGGCCGTAGCTCACGGCATCGCGGTCACACAGCTTCCCGATAAGAGGTCCGACACCCTTGGCTATTTCGAGGCGCTGAGCAAAGCCCTCGACGAGGGACAATTCGACATCTGCCATGTCCACGGCAACAGTGGTATGGTCTTCCCTGAGTTGGTTATAGCGAAGTGCTCCCGTGTTGTAGTGGTGGCCTGCCACTGTCACAGCACGGGATGCGAACATCCCGTGCTGCACAGGGTGCTGAGGCCTTTCGTGCCTCGACTTTGCGACTGCATGTTCGCGTGCAGTGACGAGGCGGGCAAATGGCTTTTTGGAAATGCGGGCTTTTCCGTCATCCCTAATTCCTTCGACCTTGACAAGTTCAGGTTCGATCCGCAAGCTCGCCTCGAGCTGCGCGGAGCCTACGGTATCGACGAGGACGTCTATATTCTTGGCAACGTGGCGAGGTTGAACCCTGAGAAAAATCATGCGTTCCTAATCAAGGTTTTCGAGGCATTTCATGCTGAGAACCCTGAATCGATTCTGATGATTGCTGGTGGGGGACCTGGAGAGAAGGATGTTAGGGCCTTGGTTGAGGCATCGCCTGCCCATGATTCGATTATGCTGCTTGGCAACGTAAAAGACCCAGCCAAGCTCTATTCGGCGATGGATTGCTTTGTGTTTCCCTCGATTCACGAGGGACTTGGTATCGTCCTCGTGGAGGCACAACTCGCCGGCCTTGAATGCTTCGTATCGTCCAATGTGCCGCAGGACGCTTGCGTGAGTGACAGGTTCCACGCGATTTCCCTTACAGAAACCGCTGAAAGATGGGCGGGCGAGATAGCTGCGATGGCCTTTTGGCCACATGATAGGAGCAAAGACTCCTTCCGTGCGGGGAGCCTGGAGCCTTTTGACATCTCCTCGAGCTACCACCTTCTTGAGAGCGCATACGAGGCCGCATTGGATCGTAAAGGAGGACGGGAATGAACATCAACGTCGACTTTGCCGAAGCCGCCGGTGGAAAGGGCTTCCCTCGTTCGCTCGGGACGTTTCTTTTGAACCCCTGCTTCCACGCTGTGGCTCTTTTCCGCCTGTCCGCCCTGCTCTACCGTTGCCATCTTGAGCCACTGGCAAAGATTGTTTGGTGTTTGAACAGGATGCTTTACCACGTCGATTTGGATTACAAAGCGAAGTTGGCACCGGGGTTTCGCCTCGTCCACGGGCTCGGCGTTGTTATAGGCGCTGGGGTCGTCAGCGAGGGGCCGCTCACAGTGTATCAGGGTGTGACCATCGGCGGCTCTCATGGACGTCATCGCGAAGATGGTCGGGGGGGGTCTTCTGGCAGCCCCAATTCGGGAGCAACGTTATCGTGTACACGAACTCCTGCATTTTCGGACCAATATACGTTGGGGACGGCGCGATTGTGAAGGCGGCTCGAATAGTTACGAAGGACGTTGGGCCTGGGGACAAGATATAAACGGAGGTTGCTTGTGCCGCTTGTAAGCATAATTATTCCAGTCTATAAGGTCGAAAAAGAACTTGGCCGCTGCGTTGACAGTGTCCTTTGCCAGACGTTGGGCGATATCGAGGTGATTCTCGTCGATGACGGGAGTCCGGATGATTGCCCTCGAATCTGCGATGATTACGCCCTTGCGGATTCGAGGGTAAAAGTTGTCCACAAGCAGAACGGAGGGCTTTCGGATGCGCGCAACTTCGGTCTGGCCGAGGCGACTGGGGATTACATCATGTTCGTTGATTCAGACGATTCTATCGAGCTCGATGCTTGCGAGAGGCTGCTGCGTTTGGCAACCGATTCCCACGCCGACATCGTCCTTGGGGATTGGAGGGTAACCCCGGGTCCGGACAGGCCCGATCACTACGCGTCGCTTGAGGAGGGAAAGGCGTATCCCACTAAGGATTTCATTCTCACAGCTCTAAAAGCGGGAGAATGGTACCCGTGCGCATGCTTCATGTTTTGCAAGCTCTCGTTGTTTAAGGAAAACGGGCTCAGGTTTGCCGTGGGGCTGCTGCATGAGGACATGGAGATGCAGCCTAGAGTCTTTCTTGCAGCGGATACCGTCGTCTGCCTGAAATACAAGTTCTACAACTACATTCAACGGCCGGGCTCCATCATGAAATCGCAGAATTCTTCCGAACGTGCGGTTTCCATGTGCGAGATCCTAGGGCGCTGGAAGACTCAATTTGACGCAATCAACGATTTGGAGCTTCGCCACGCTTTATATGGCTATCTTGCGAAGTGCTATCTACACACTTGCCGCGAGCTTGGACTTCGGGGCGGCCTTGATGTGCCGGGCGTAGACAAGAAATTTTTGTTCGAATACGGCACGAACACAAAAGAGAAGGCCAAGGCGCTGTTGTTCGCTGCTTCGCCGCGCTTCTACAGCTACCTTTAGGTGGGCCGGAATATGCATCATCAATTGTCGTGGACGCGAGATTCTATCTTGTCGAAACGGATACGCTTCGATTGGCTCACGGCGTCGCTCGTTGCTATCTACTTTGCGGTCTTCAAGTTGGTCTGCATCCCGAAGGTTCTGCAGCAAGGCCTTAAAGTCAGCTGCGTGTTCTTCGTCCTTCTCTTTCTCATCACCAACCTCAAAGGAAGAGAGTACAAACACCCGTCGGCCCTGTTTTGCATCATGGTCGTGATCTCGAGCATCGCGGGCTATCTGGCTGGGTACGTAGACTCCTCCAACTGCACCGACGCACTTCTCTACGCCATCTGTCTCTACGCCCTCGCCCTTCTAATTACGACATGCAGCAGACGTGGCAGGCTCGAGACTTTCATGAGCGTCTTCTTCTGGATGACCGTCATTTACTGCGTTCTATCTATTGTATTCATTGCAAGGGTGGGTACAGCCGATGGACCCCTGCTCTACTATTTTGCAGGCAACAAGTTCTCAACGAGCTATTACTTCATCATGTTGGCATGTCTGGCTTACGCCAAGCTTCGTCGCGAAGGCAGGAGCAAAGATTTAGTCGTCCTGGTCACCGCGGGCCTTGGTTTGCTTGCCCTCGTCGTGGCTCATACGGTCTACTGCTCGACGGCCGTCGCAATGTCTGCCCTCTTGATTGCTTTAGTGATCCTCCCACGGAAAGCCCAGCGTATTCTAGAAAAGCCTGCAGTCGTCATAGCGGCAATGGTCTTGACGGGCGTTATCCTTGCCTTCTTATTACAGCTCCTCCAGGTGCCGTTTGTGAAGCATATTGTCGTAGACGTCCTCGGTGAGAACTTGACGTTGACGGGCAGGGATTTGATTTACAGTGGGCTTCGGGCCGTCATCAGCGAATCTCCTATCTTCGGGTACGGCTATGGAAACGCAGCCGTGGCCATGTACGTCGGGTATGGAAACGCTCAGAACTCTATTATGGAGACGCTCGTCAACTATGGTGTCGTGGGTCTATTCGCCGTCTTCTATATGGCCTGGACTAGCGTAAAAGGAGATAAGCCTTCTTGGAGCTGGGGCATGTACATCATGCTTTACGCGATGATCGCAGGATCTATCGTCGAAATTACGTACAACTACTACTTTTTCATTGCGCTCATGACTATTTTCGTGGCTAGCGAGGATATCCAGAGTGGAGGAATCGAAAAAGACGAGAAGCAGAGTGTCTGTTGTGTCAATGGGGCGCTCACAAGGAGGTAAACATGCGCGTTGGCATTATGTCAATGCAGAGAGTCGTGAACCACGGCTCCTTCATGCAAGCATACGGATTAAAGTCAATGATCGAGTCGCTGGGACACGAGGTCCTTTTCGTTGACTACAAACCTTCCTCGTGCGTGCCGGGGCTCAGGGACGCACGAGGAAGGCTCAAGGACTTTCTTGGAAGGATTAAGGCCGATGTCAGGTTTACTGGCGCGGGAAGGCGTGCCCTCATTGCCGCAGGAATTTATAAGCGAACTCCGATGGACGTCGAATATGAGCGATGCCTCGGCCTTCTCGGCGTCGACCCGTGCAAGCGCAACATCGGGGAGCATGTCGACGTTCTTGTCATCGGAAGCGATGAGGTCTTCAACTGTACACAGGCGGGACCAAATGTCGGTTTCTGCCGCCAGCTTCTTGGTTGGGGGAACAACTGCGAATCCGTAATCAGCTATGCCGGGTCTTTCGGGCACACGACTTTGTCCGACCTTGAGAAGTACCACGTGGCCGACGACGTGAGGAATTGCTTCCGATGCTTCGACGCCATTTCCGTTAGGGACGCAAACTCCCGTGCCATTCTCGAGGCCCTTGGAATCGATGGCGTTAGCACGCATCTCGACCCAGTTCTTGTCTCCGGTGTCGAAAATGTTGAATGGAAGCCCGTAGAGACACCAGAACGTTATGCCCTAGTTTACGGATACGGCAACCGTTTCACCCAGGACGAAGCCGAGGCCATCAGGGCCATCGCCGAGAAAAGGGGCGTCAAGCTCCTTGCGGTCTACGGACATCAAGATTTCTGCGATGAGAACGTCGATTGCGGCCCTGATGAAATTCTGAATTACTTCAAAAGAGCCGATTTCGTGGTGACTGACACCTTCCACGGAACGATATTCTCCGCCATAACGCACGTCCCTTTCGCGGTGATAAAGCGCGGACAGAATGCAAACAAGCTTGTTGACCTTCTCGACAGGTTGTCGCTCAAGGAGAGACTCGCGACGACACCAAAAGACCTCTCGTTTATTCTCGACAAGCCCCTGGAGTTTGAAGTTGCCGATGCCGTCAGAGCGGCCGCTCGCGAAAGCTCCCTGTCTTATTTAAGGTGCAACATTTCCGTTGGCAGGGGGGTGCGTTAGGCGTTCTGCCAAAACCGATGGGAGACAAAAAGAAATTCGCCCTTAACTTCGCCGCGCAAATCGCGGTACTCGGCACTCAGTTCATCATTAGCTTCGTTCTCACGCCGATCGTGCTCCAGAAGCTCGGCGACGAGGCATATGGGTTCGTAGGGCTGGTCAACAACTTCGTCAGCTATGTCGCAATCATCACTGCAGCACTTAATGCCATGGCAAGCCGGTTCATCACGGTCTCCTACCATGAGGGGGATACCGAAAGGACCGAAGAGTATTTCTCTTCGGTCTTTTTCTCGAACTGTATTATGGCATTTGCAATTTTCGTGGGATCGGTGTTCCTCGCTGCTAACATAGAGACCCTTGTCAGTGTGACGCCGGAATTGGTCACCGACTTGAGAATCACCGTTCTGCTCGCGTTCATGAATGCTGGGATAGGGCTGCTTACGGTCGTATTTGGTGTTGCGGCGTTCATAAAAAACGAGTTATTCCTAAATTCCATCGGCCAGCTTCTCGGTTCGGTCCTTCGTGTCATCTTCCTGTTCGTCCTGTTCTGGGTAGCCTTCCCTCATATGTGGTACTTCAGCGTCGCGGGCCTCGTGGCGACAGTCGTGACCGGCGCGGCGCAAGTTGCTGTGACACGCAGGCTCCTTCCCGAACTCAAGCTGTCGCTTTCGCGGTTCAGTCCCAGCAAAGTCTGGGAGCTTCTCAAAATCGGTGTGTGGAACAGCCTCCAGAACGTCAACAACCTCATCCAGACCGGCCTCGACCTCCTGGTTGCCAATATCTTCATTAGCGGGGCCGCCATGGGACTCCTGTCCATTGCTAAGACGGTCCCCCAGGCTTTGACTAATCTTTCCGGAAGTATAGCGAACCTCTTTTACCCTAAGATGGCCCAAGCCTATGCCCGTGGGGACAAGGTAGAACTGGTGAGCAGATTCGATTTCGCTATGCGTTTCACCTCAGCGTTCATGATCGTACCGCTTGCCGGGTTCATCGGCTTCGGGCCGTCGTTCTACTCCCTATGGCTGCCTGGCCGTTCTGTTGCCGAATTAGGCGATATTCAGCTTCTTTCGGTTTTGACCGTCATTACGCTCATTGCGAGCGCTCTTGTCGAGCCCCTATATTATGCGAACACGCTGACCACAAAAATTAAGGGTTCAGTCCTCATCGCCTTCGGGTTCAGTTTGGCAACGCTCGCCATAGAGTTTCCTTTGATCTTATTCACCTCGCTCGACAAGCTCACCGTCATCGCCGGGACAAGCTCGATTCTGATGTTTGTCCGTCACGCGCTTGTCCAACCATTATATTGTGCGGTCGTCATCGGCGTGCGCAGGCGGACGTTCTACAAGCCGCTTATGCGAGAGGTATCCGTTTTCGTGGTCCTTTGGTTCGGCTACGCGCTTGTTGACCAGGTGGGTCTGTGCACAAATTGGGCTACGCTCGTAGCCGTTGCTTTTGCTGCTGCCGTCATCGGTTATACCTTCGAGCTGCTCACTTTGTTTGACAAGGGAGAACGTTTTGTAATTTTCGACATCTTGCGAGATAAACTTGGCTTTAGGAGGGGAAATGTCGGCTAACTTCGTTTGCGGTGACTTGACGTGCTCTGGGTGCGGAGCATGCGTCGAAGCGTGCCCCTTCCATGCGCTTAGCATGAAGGAAAGCGGCCTTTGTGGCGAGCCCGTGCCGACTGTCGACCCCTCAAATTGCAGGGATTGTGGGCGATGTCATGCTGTTTGCCCCGCATGCGCTCCCGTCGAGCTCAGGAAGCCCCTAAAGACCTATGCTGCTTGGAGCAGTGAACCGAGTGATGTTGCGCTCTCTTCATCGGGCGGCATTGCCACAGCGCTTGCAAGGAAGGTCATCAACGGGGGCGGCGTCGTTTACGGAACGGCTTCTGTGAACGGGGCGGCGCGCTGCGTTTCAGTCGATCGAGAAGTCGACTTGGAGAGCCTACGTGGATCCAAGTACGTCTACAGTGATCCCGGCGGCGCATACAATGACGTCAAAAAGTATCTCGCTGACGGCAGGAAAGTACTCTTCATCTCGACACCATGCCAGGTCGCTGCCTTGCGCTCTATCGTTGGCGATACGCGCAAGGGCTTGATTTGCATCGATCTCATATGCCACGGCACCCCTCCGATTACATTCCTTCGCGAACATTTGGACCTTAAGGTCAAAGGAGGCTGGGATTCGTTCTCGTTTCGTGGGGCGAACGATTTCCACATGTGCGCATATCGCGACGGTGAGCTCGTCTTCGACGAGCCCTGTTACGAAGACGAATATTTTTCCGTCTTCGTAACAGGTGCCATCCATCGTGACGTCTGTTACGAATGTCCTTACGCGTGCAACCAGCGGGCGGGAGACATCACTCTCGGAGACTTTTGGGGGCTAGACAAGTCAACACTGGGGTCTGCGCCGCCCGGCAAGGTCTCCGTAGTACTGTGCAATACGGAGACTGGCATCGACGCTCTCGCCGATTTGCCTGAGACCGTCTACCGCGAGGAGCGCCTCTTCAGCGAGGCCGACAATGTGGAACAGACTAACCTCCACGAACCCTCCCCAAGGACAAGGGACAGGTCTCGGTTTCTTAAGGCATATGGGAAGGTTGGGTTCGAATCGGCCGTTCGGAAGACTTGGGCCTGGAAACGATTCTGGCTTCGCACCAAGAAGCACAAGTTGCTGAAACTGATTGGGAAGTGACCGATTGTGAGATGTGGATAACGTGCGCCCTTGAACTGTTTTTCAGGAACCTACCAACGACCTTTGCACTTTCACTGCGAGGCCCATTTAGTCGCAGGGGAGGGTGCCGGCTATCCTGTCGGCATCCTCGATGACCTTAAAGTTGATTTCGTTCATTAACTGAGCTTCGATGAAGCCTTGGCGAAGCGGTGTTCAAGGTTGGATAAATTTCTTATTTGTAACCCCTGATTCAAAAGGGTCTATTCATTTCAATTTAACTAATTTTGCTGCAACTGAATTATTATTCAGTGATTAATTACAGCACAGTCGTTGATTCGGATTCTCCTCACCGGATTCTAGTTTCGGTTGCGGCGGCAGCTGCCTGCCAAAGGGCGCCACGCAGCTGCTGACGAACTACAAGTACGTGCCGCAGAGCAAGATCGAGGCCATCGTGGAGGCCAACCGCATCCGCAAGGAATTCGCGGCCGGCGTGATGCTGCAGATGGGGTGGGATCACATGTATGCCGGAAAGGGGAATCCTGTCTTGGGCGTGCGCTGCCTGTTAATGGAGCTCAGCTCCGATTCCCTCCGAGTGAGTTCCATCCAGGGTATCATGAAGCGCGTGAAGGCCAAGAACTGTCCGTGGTGGTTAATGAGCCCACGCTGGACGCGCCGGAGTTCTTCGGCTCCGAGGTCACGCACGACCTGGAGGCCTTCAAGGCCGGCTGCGACGCGATCGTCGCCAACCGCTGGAGCGACGAGCTCGCGGATGTGGCGGACAAGGTGTACACGAGGGATTTGTTTAAGCGGGATTAGGGAAGAGGGCGGAACCAGGCTGATCCGCTTCAATCATTCGCTATTTTAACCGCGTCGAGGGCGGGGATGTTCGGCATTAGCCGATACACCCCCGCCCTTCATTGTTCTTCGCAGGTAAAATTCGCCTAATTTGAGCGATCGCTCAACGTGATTCGTGCCTTGAAACCGGCTCCATATTCTCCCGCCCGTGCCTGGTCATCCAACTTGAAGCCGATGTTATACAGCTTCCCCGACTTCGTCTTCCGAACCAGGCCATGCTCCAACATGAATGCGACAACGCGGCGATGTGCTTCGACGTCGTCCAAGTTCAGGTAGAAGCAGGCGACGCCTCTGCCGTTCTCGATAACGGACTCGAATGAGCTGTGCTTGCATTCCGCGACGACCATTCCGAGGGCAGCCTTGCGGCAGACTTCCTCCGCGAACTCGATATCGTTGAAGTAGAACATCCATTTCCCGCACCTGCTCTCGTCTAGCGCAGGTGCCAGCTCGGTGTCGATGTAGAACGAACACCATGGGTTGTCCACCCTGACGATTCGGCCGTCTTCGCTCAGCATCGTCTTCTCTTCCATCCATGCCTCATATGGTTTGAGGGTGCTTTCGTAGTACGCGATTGTTCTCGGAGAGCACCCCTCGACTTCCTTGTCGGTAAGGAAGAGACCGAGTAGACTCGAGTTGCTGGGCACGCTGCTTTCGGCATGGCTACACATAGTGCTTTCGAGCACTGCTTTTAAGATTGCTTTATCTGCAGATAGTCTAGAACCGGCTACATCTGTGTTAGAACCATATTGATCATCGCTTCCACCGGGGGCTCCTTTCCCCTTGGTTCGATGGAAACAATTCTGAAGTGCAGGCCTATGTTCCGGTAAATGATTATTTAGCTGAACTCGGAGAAGCCCTTTTTGCTCAAACAATTGAAGAGAACAAGCGAGAAAATCATTACCGTTCAGTCGAGTCATTCTGCGAAGCCAAGGGCGGTTAGAGGCTCCCTAAAGGTTCAGAGCTAATTGCAGAGGCAAACTCTCATCCATATATTCGAGTCCGCGACTTAAACAACGCTTCTGTTCTCTTACTCACTTCGGAAATGCTATATATCGACGATGAAACACGATCTAATATTTCGCGCTACGTTGTCAACACTGGCGATCTAATTGTTTCCGTTGTCGGAACGATTGGCCTTACGGCGTATATCGGAAAAACGCTCGATGAGGCAAACCTCACAGAGAATTGCAACAAACTTACTTCGTTTAAAGGCGACTTTGCGGCGTGGTCGTATTTCTTTCTTCGTAGCTCAATGGGCATGGAAGCTATTAGGCTTGGAACTGTTGGTGCCGTTCAGACCAAGCTTGCATTAAAAAACATTAAGTCGATGAACGTCCCGTTTGCTCCAGCTTGTGCAATAGAAAGAACGACTTCGACGCTCAATGGTATTCTTGAGCTCATATAGGCTAATATACTCAAGTCGTAGGCTCTTGGCGAACTGCGTGACGCATTGCTTCCCAAACTCATGTAGGGCGAAATCGACGTCTCTCAGTTTGGCGCTGTTCGGATGGATTAGGTATAGAGCGCTATGGCAGGGGGGCGAAGATGATGATTGTTGTAAATGAATCGGCTGCTGCTTCATATCTATACCTAATGGGATTAACCATAGACGAAGAGCTGCCGCTTACGCAACACCTCTCTCTATTGCCGGCCACGTGCAAGGCCTCGCCGGACGACATGATAAATTCTGTGATGAAATATGGCAGCGGAGATGAGACCGATTTAGGTGTCTTGATTGCCGTCCTTAGGAAAACTACAGCTCAGTTGCGCGTTGTTGGAGAGGGCAAAGAGCTTGCAGTTCGAGTTTGGAATGCCCAATCTGCAATAGTTCTATTGTCCGCGCTTTTGAATTGCGAATTGTATTGGCATGTTCAGAGCGATTCGCGGACAGAAGATTTTTCGCCATGCTCGGCAATCAATGTTGTTCTTTCTACAAGGTTGTTCATTCCAAGAAAATTGAAAGTGATCAACGATTCAGAGAAGCAGTGGATAAGACAGCATTATCGGGACGCATGGGAACTGTTTGATAAAAACACGCGATTTGAGACCGCGGTGAATTCCTTGTGGAGCTACAAGCAATCGCTTCGACCTTCAGTTCAAATGGCGATTATATGGGCTGGGATTGAGTCATTGTTTGGAGTCCGGAGCGAACTTGTTTTTCGTGTCAGTACTCTCGCAGCTTTGTTTCTTGGAGGAGGCAAGCAAAAACAGCAAGAAATAAAGAAACTATATAGAGCAAGGTCAGAAGCCGTTCATGAGGGAAAACAACCTTCTGAGTCTTGTGTTTCCGATTCTGCAAAATTATTGCAAGCGCTAATCTTGGAATGCGTCGAACGGGGCTGTTTACCAAATGAGGACGGTTTGCTTTTCGGATTCGAAGAAGGATCGGCTAAATAATCATTTATCGCCCTACGAGTATTTGCAGATGAGACACCGATGCGTTTCAGTTGCATTGCATAGACAAGATAACGAAAAAGCAGCAAATCAAGAATGGCGATTCGCAAACATGGTTTATCCGGAGTTTTCACCAACCGCATCTTTGCGCGCCGCCTCAAATGAAACCCATAATGGAGTTTGGGCCATTCCAGAGTCACTTGCGCAAAGGTATTGCGAGTTTTTGGATCCAGTGATTTTGAGACGTAGCGTCGCCACTCAGACCGCGAACGCTTCATCGATCTGCAACTTCGCAAAGCAAAAGGCCGAACATATGACCATGTTTTGATTTATCCAGTTGCCGATATGGCCTCTTGGTTGCAAGATGCCTCGACGGATCTGAAGCCGCAGACACGCTCCAAGCTCTATGTTGCAATTACTAGGGCGAGGTTCAGCGCTGGCTTCGTGGTTGCTGACAATAAAATAAATGAGCTTCCAGACACGCTAAGCGTCTGGAAGCCATAAATCAATCACGTGTTTGTTTGTCAGCAAAAGCGGATCCCTACGTGAACCTAAAGACGGCCTTGATCAGCCATCCGTTGAACCTGGAGATGCACTTACCAGTCAACTTCATCCATATCACCCCTATCCTCTGAAACAACTCTCATGTCACCCTTCTCTGGCTGCGTCTCGGTTGCGCCCAGCGCCTATTTGGCTACTTCCGCTTGTATCCTGAGTAATAACCTCCGCTGCTGCAACCAAGGTGGCGAATTGCTGCCTTTGCCATATGGATCTGTATGTAAGTGCTTCGAGGTGATGATGCCGATCTCACTTCAATTCATGGACGCATCGAAATAATAGGGCGGAGTCGCTCTCTCGATCCCGCCTCGCAAACCCGAATAGTTCTGACTTTCCCGTTATCCGGAACATCTGGGGAAGTTCGCGTCCCAGTCCGGAACACCCAGTGCCTGACACGACGATGCCAAGGGGTTACTCGGTCAGCTTCTTGCATCCGTGCCAGGTCAAGGGAAGGGGCAGCCTGTAGAACGAGGTTGGCTCCATAGGGATCTCCTCGAGCCTTCCGTTGCCCCGCCGAACCCATGAAGTTCCGCTTGCGTCGGTGAAAGCCGTTTCGGGTGCCGTGCGTACTCCCATTCCGTGCCCTTCCGTCGGGAGCCATATGCACCATGCTCCAGGAGGAAGCGTGCCGACGCAGACGCGGTTGGGATAAGCGGGGCGGTTATCCTCACCTTTGAAAGAGGGGCCGGCCCCGCTAATCCCGACGCAGGTGACGATTACGTCGTAGACGGGGGACTCGCTTTCGTTTCGAAGCACGACGAATTGCCAGACGAACCGATTGTCCTCGGGCTGATCAGTTCGGTTTCGATCCCCTTCGTACCATGCCGATATGCGGGATGGCTGATGCCGCTTGATGTCGTCCTCCCTGTTCTTTTTGCTCTGGTTACTTTGCCAGAGTGCGGCAATCAAGGCCCCCAAGGTAACGAGTCCGATGAATGCTTGGACAATCAGATTGGCGATGTCTATATCGATATCAAAAGGCACTGGATGGTCACCAGCTTAGCGTCGTGGGGCGATAAATCTAACTCCGAATAATATAGGATGATCGATGGTTGCCCTTTCGTAAGACTCAAAGACCTAAAGAGCCAAAATACGTTACTCGTCGGTTCTGGCGTGGAATCTTTGGAGAGATGCATGGCGGCCCAAACGAGACCCGCTATCGCTATGACATAGAGGATGTGAATGCCAGCTAGAAGATGCGAAATTCGAGATGCGAACCGTGAACACTGCTCATTTTCAGTCAACCCGCCCCCTGCGACTCCAGTCGAGGCAATCGGCAGCCTATAAGAGAATCATGGCTCTCCTCTATAAGGGGAAGGGGCTCGATTTAATGCGTGGCGTCTCTATCGATATCGTGAACAGCATGGAAACCGCCCCAGATATCCAGCTTCCCGCAAAAGCCACTGCGAAAAAACGGGATACGAAAGGCATAAGTGGAGCTCGGTCATCAACAAGATGCCTCTGCTGCCTGAATCGGACAGAGAAATTGGAGGCTTGACCCCCAGCGTCTGCTCAGCGGAATACGTTAAGAAAGTTGTCATCGAACAGGGTGAACTCCGTCATCGAATCGAATCTCATTGACTGGAATGCGTTCATTAATGATGACTTTGATGCCTATTTCAAAGCTTGTGCCATGGCTTTGCTGGACGCTATTGAGTTCGCAATGGGCAAGTCCATCTCCGATAGGGGCACCGAGGAAACGGTAAAGAGATTTGGCTGCTCATTGGAATAAGATGATTCTTAGCTCTGTTATTGGTTGTAGAAAGAAGGCTTAATGTCTGATTTTGAAATTTTGCTGCAGTTGTGCGAAACAGCAGACGAACTTTCAAAGAAATACATCAGCTCTAGTTCGCCTGACTTTAAAGCATGGAAGACGAGGACGGACAGGCTTTTAATTAGGCGATTTGGAAAAGACAGCTACGAATTTAAAAGTTTTAGCAGAATCAGCTACTCGTTGTCTTTCTTCACCTCCGGTACGCCCGACTCGGCTTTCGTTGAAGCCTGTGCGGACGGCCTGCGCAGTGCAAAAGCTGTGCTGGAGACATACCTTGATGAGTTTTCAGACAAAGGGGAAACCGGATCGACTGCAAATGTCGGAGATTATTCAAAGGTATTTATCGTTCATGGCCACAACGGAGAGCTTAGAGAAAGGGTCGCAAGAATCATCGAAAGGCAGGGCCTGACGGCGGTTGTCCTGAACGAGCAGTCAAATCAGGGCAAGACAATCATCGAAAAGCTGGAAGTGGAAGGCAGTGCAGCAGGAGCGGTATGCCTTTTTACGGCGGACGACGAAGGAAGGGCCCAGGCAGAACAATCGGCAAAGCCCAGGGCTAGACAAAATGTTGTATTTGAAGCCGGATACTTTATTGGTCGGCTTGGCAGGGAAAACGTTGCAATTCTTGTTGACAAAGATATCGAGATCCCCTCCGATCTACAAGGCGTCGTATATACCGGAACAGACAATTGGGAGTTCAGTCTCTTGAAAGAACTCAAGTCCATGGGATATTCCATCGACTTAAATAAGTTGGTTTTCTAACGGATGCGGCAGCAGACCACAAGAGGTGTTTTGCGGGAGCTAGCTTCGGATCAAAATACAGACGAAGATGCCAGGAGCTGGGAATGACGCAGTTCGACCTGGCAGAAAAAATGCGTCTTTCCGAGGCCGCCGTACGCAGCTACGGACTGGGAGGTAGTGGCCTTGAATATCTTAAATCTATCTCTTGCCACCGATACGCCAATCAAGGCGAGGGAGCAAGATCTTATCGGAAGGATCCCTTTCACTGAGAGACTGGCTGATATTCTGAAATCCGCAGCTGGCCCCGAGTCGCTCGTCATTGGTTTGTATGGACCTTGGGGATCAGGCAAGACTTCGGTTATAAACCTCGTTGAAAATGCGCTCTCCCGAAAAGACGATGACGGCAAGGCGGACGTCTCTGTCGTCCGTTTTGAACCCTGGAATTACCTAACGGCCGAGCAGCTGCTCGCCCAGTTCCTTAAGGAAGTCGGGAGTGCGCTTGATAAAGATGTACAAGGGCGGCGCAAGCTATTCGGCAAGCTGCGCGCTAAGCGCCCTGAGGTCCTCAATGCCTTCGCGGCATATTCTGAAGCCTTGTTGATGACCGCCGGCGCCGCTGTCAGTTTGGCGGGCATGCCGCTTGCGGGCGTTGCTGTGCCCGCCTTCGGCAATCGTTTGACGAGCAGGTTGAGGAAATCCGCAGATAGGGCGGGAAGCGTCTCCTCAAAGAAACAGAGACTTGAGGAGGAGCTCCTTAAGTTCGATGGGCGGGTCGTAGTGATCATCGACGACATCGATCGGCTGCCGAATGATCAGGTGCGTATGGTGTTTCAGCTCGTCGCCTCTCTGGCGAAGCTTCCCAAGATCAACTACCTTCTTTCATTCGATGAGGAGGTGGTTACGCGGGCTTTGAGTGAGGTCCAGAAGTGCGATGGCGCCGAATACCTAGAGAAAGTGGTCCAGGTCCCTGTGCGCCTGCCATCCATTTCATCGGGCGATTTGGAGCGGATACTTCTCAAGGACATCAACGCGATTTTCAACGCGTTTGCCTACAGGCGGGAGGACCTCGATGACAAGAGGTGGAACGGCGTCCGCCTGACGTTTCTGAACAATCGATTCTTCACCATAAGGGAGGTTCGGCGGTTCACGAACGCGTTAAAGGCGAAGTTGAGCATACTGCCGCGATTCTGCTGCTTCGAAGACGTCGTCGCCTTGACAGTGCTGGAGCTCAAGGTGCCACAACTCGTTGATTGGATTCGCGTGCACAAGGACCTCCTTTGCGGCACAATCGGAACGTCGTTGTATATGAATGGCATGGATCAGAAAGACAACCTCGCTAATTTGGAGAGGCTGTTTTCTGGGATAGTCCCGAGCTCTGAGGCCAAGTGGGCGGTTGAGGCCATCTGCAGGCTTTTCCCGCGGATGGCAAATGAAACTGGCATGAGTCATTGCGTCTCTTACCCGAGGGAGAGCTTGAACGCTATCTGGCGGGCCGATTCCTTTGATCTATACTTCCATTCGAACATGCCGGACGGAATCGATGTTCACGAGGTTCAGGATGCGCTGAATGTGAGCGACGGCGGAGTGTTGCTCGAAGACCTGCACAGGCACGCCGAAGCGGGGAGCATGATCGACTTTGTGTCGGCTATGAGGGCCCGTGTATCGACCTTGGAGGAAGGACGTGCCGAAGTCGTCGCCAAGGCATGCCTTTTGGCCTTGGGCCTGAGCAAGGAAAAGAGCTACGCCCCATTTGCCTCGACGAGTGCCGACCTGGAACTCCTCAGACTCACCGAGTTACTGTTCAAACAGTTGGGGCCTGCTAAGTCTGGCGAAATTCTGCGAGCGTCGGTGGACGAGAGCAAGGGGAGAGCGATCTATCCGCTCGCGCCTTTCTTGATATCGCAGCTGAACAGCCTGAATGACAGGGGAGACGGTGGCCGCAAGGCGCTTTTGCCCGAAGGCGACATTTTCGAGCTTTCCGATGCCGTTTGCGCCAAGGTGGGCGAGGACGCCGTCGAGAGGAACCTGTTCCTAAACGATGAGTGTCGTTATGCGTTGATCTTGCTCAAGAAGCGTAAGCCCAATGAATTCATGGCTTATGCGAAAAGAATTGCCAATGCTGACGGGACGAGGTGCGCGTCCTTTCTCTCGTTCGGGTCGGGGCGCTACACCTCGCTGGACAGCGGCGAAGTAACGAGCTTCTCATTCGACAAGGCTGGTGTCGCAAAGGTGGTCGAGCTCGCAAAGGTCGACGGTCTTCTTGCTGAGGCGCGCGCAGACGGCAGCTTTTTCGACTTGCCGGAAGACTGCCAGCTAGTTGCGGCAGCTTTCTGCTTTGTGAATAGAGACGATTATGATGGGGACGAGGTCTCTGCCGAAGAGGCTGGTACGCTCCTTGCGAGTTGGAGGCGAAATAACAGGAGGGCGTGATGGAGATGCGGACGTTTCTTTGGACTGGCTATGTGACCGTGCCGGGCGCGGTCGACTTCGCCCGGCCCTCGCCGCTGCTCTTGATGCAGATGGCGTCGAGCCAGATGTAGGGGAACCGGGCGCCTGGCAGGTCGCACTCCTGCAGCCCGGCGACTGCGTCGTCGGGCGAGGAGCACATCCTGCCACCTAGCTAACGCTCATGCGGCCTATGCCCATGGACTGTGCCACGTGCTTCACTTTCCTCGTAATCACGCCGTCGGTCGGCATCTCAGACGCGGCGGCGATGGTGCGTTAGGAGCAATATATAATTGAATCAAAAGCTGGCGAGGAGGTCTTGCGTGGAGCATAAGAGCGAACGTCATATGAGGGAAATACTCGTTCCCCTTGACGATAACGACAACATGCGCATCGAAGAAGAAAACGCGAAGTTCTTACGCAAGGTCTTTGCTAGTGCACATATTAATGTCTTGCTGGGCTCTGGCTTCTCTGGAAGTGTGGTTCCCGTCCTACAAGGACGGGAATCTTGGTTTCAGGCGGTTGACGAACACATGCGCGATTGTCCGGGAAACGAGAGGGGAATGTGGCTCTCGGCACGGGCGCTCTTGCGGGCGGAGTATTTCAAATCCATTATGCACCCCCTTCGCGAGGCGCATGCCACTGAGCCGCAGAAAGCGTTTGTTGCCTCGGCGTGTAGGCTCATCGAGAATCGAGGTACGACAACCCTCCCGAAACGCCTGAACTTCTTCACGACAAACTACGACCCGTTGATAGAGCTCTCACTCGAAAGTCTCGGCATTCCTTTCAACGACGGCTTTGTTGGGCGGGGAAAGCCGCGGTTCGACCCCTCTGCATTCAGCCGGCTTATGTGCGAGCAATCGCTTTTCATGGAGTACACCTCGCAGGTGACGACTGCTAATGTGCTGAAGGCGCACGGGTCGTTGACATGGCGACGGGTAGGCGAATCTGATCGCAAAGAGGTTGTGTACTCAAACGTCGAGAGCACTTTGGACGATTGCGTCGTGGGTCACGATGGCGTTCTTGACCTTCCTGCCGTTTCTGAGCTGGCCTCGTTGGTGAAGGACCCGTGCAACGCCGCGTCGTTACAATTGTTCAAGGAACTTGTCTCCGGCCTTTCCGTTGACGATGTGGATTTGCTCCAAGCATTCGGGAAGAGCTATGACTCAACGCTTTGTATCGTGAATCCTGCCAAGCGGAAGTTTGAGGAGACCGTTCTCGAGCAAAGCTACTACGATTTGCTGCGCATCTACGCCAACGAACTTGACCGCAACAACGCGCTGCTTCTGGTGTTCGGGTTTTCGTTCGCCGACGAGCATATCCTTGAGCTCACAAAGAGGGCCATACGGTCGAACCCGAAGCTCATAGTGCTGATTTCATGCCACACTAGAGACGACGCCGCCTGGTATCGCTCCCTGTTCCCCAATGCTGACAATGTCTATCTCCTTGTTCCCAGGGAAGACAAGGAGATCGGATTGGGTGAGCTCACGGAGGTGCTGAGATGCGTGGCGAGGTGAGCGGTGACCTCCTCCTGATCGGGGAGGTCACCGATGTTCGCGGCACCAAGGTCAAGGTGAAGGTGTACAGCCAGGCGAACGAGGCGAGCGTCTTTTACCATGGCGAGCTCGTGCGCGGCGTCTCCGTTGGCGGGTACCTCCGTTTGCCTTGCGGCTACGACGATGTAATCGGAGTAGTCGAAGGGGACTACCAGCAGGAAAGCAGAGCTGTGGCTTCAAAAGGGGCCGATGGGCGCGAGGCGCCGGGCTCGTACCTTGAACGCTACGTCGACGTTTCGGTGTTCGGCAGTTTCTCCTCTGGGAGATTTAACCGCGGCATTGAGGTGCTGCCCTTGGTACGTTCGAAGGCGTATCTTCTCTCGCCCAAGCAGCTCGCGGCCGTGAATTCGCCCGTCGAAGCCACCGGCGCGGGCTTTAGGGTAGGGGAGCTGGTCGGGCATGACGGGGTCGACGTGAGACTGCCGTTCAATGCGCTGTTCGCGAGCCACATTGGAATCTTTGGGAACACCGGCTCGGGCAAGTCGAACACGCTGTGTCGACTTTTCACTGACTGTCTCGGGCAGCGTGCCGGATGCGGGAGCAGCAAGTTCGTTTTCATCGACTTTAATGGCGAGTACACTGCAAAGGCCGTATTGTGTCATGACAAGGAAGTCTACGGGCCAAGCACTAGAACGGGAGCCGGCGCCAAAATCCCCGTTCCACCTGGCTTCTTCTTTGATGTGGACATGTGGGCAATGTTGGCCAAGGCGACCGAGAAGACGCAACGGCCGTTTTTGAAAAGGTGCATTCGCAAAGCCGGGGCGATTTTGGAAATGAGCGACCCCGGTGCCTACCTGCGCGGCATGGTCAGAAAGCTTCTGGAAGACTATTGCGGCTGTGGCCCCGCTTTCGATGAGCAGCGCGAGGATTTGGTAAGGCTCTTTTCACTTGTCCCCGGCGTAGATGTAGGCAGCCTGGAAAGGGCGATTGACTCTATTGAGGTTTATCAGAAGTACAACAATGCGCTCCACAAACGCGATAGTGGGAAGCTACTTTACTCGCCCGCCGATGTGCCTGAAGTTTTCTCCGATTTATGCTATGAGAGCATGGACTACTCATCGTTGGCTTCTGACAGGCCCGCGCTGCTGGAATTCATCGCGCGATATCGGTTTATTGAGGCGGTTCGCTCTCATACGATCACTCGTGAGCATATTGCGCCCTTGATACAGCGTTACTCGGCAGAGCTGAGGGAGGCTTCAAAGCTCTACGAGCCTTGCATCAGCGGTTTCAAATCCGATGTCTCCGTCATCTCGCTTCTCAACGTTAACCTTGAGCAGAAGAAGATCGTTCCGCTCGTCGTGGCGAAGACGCTCTATCAGTTCCAGAAGGAGCGCGGGCAAAACGAGCGTGGAAGCAGTGCTCACCTGGTCATCGATGAAGCACACAACGTCTTGTCGTACTCGTCGCAGCGCGAGAGCGAGAACTGGCGCGACTACCGACTTGAGACGTTCGAGGAAATCGTCAAGGAGGGGCGCAAGTTTGGCATGTACCTCACCGTGTGCAGCCAACGGCCGGCCGACATATCGCCTACGATTCTCTCGCAGATGCACAACTACTTCATCCATAGACTCGTAAACGACGAGGACCTGAGAGCGATTAGCAAAGCTGTTTCGTTCATCGACAGCGCAAATGCGAGCATGATTCCCGTGCTTCCGCAGGGGTGCTGCATAGTGAGTGGCACGGCGACGACGTACCCGGTGCGTGTGCAGGTTGACGTCCTTGAACTTGAGAAGCAGCCTATGAGCTTCGACAGGGATCTTGCGAAGGCTTGGGGCGTTGGATGAAAGAAGTGGCTGAGGTGAATGACGATAGTTTTGCCAAAATGACTGCCGGGTTGGTGGAGAGACACCCTGCGCTCTACTATCGGATGGTGCTGGAGGATTCGCATATTCCGCTCCATGCCGTGAAGAGGGGTTTCTTCGGTGATACATTCCTCGAGGTCTTCCGGCAATACAACAATGCACTCTTCGATTCGGTCAGGCTGATGATTCGCTACGAGAAGTCGTTGATGGCATGGGGGGAGATTGTCGCGGGGGTCGACGACAAGGTTCTAAGGGACACATTGGTCATGGATTACGTCCATCCGGTGTTCATGGTAGCGTGCGATCTACCCAACGTGTTCAAAGACCGGCTTGTCCGTGGGTGTGTCAAACTCTCAACGGTCGCGAAGGGCGACTACTCGTATCTACAGGAACGCAGACGGGACTGGTATGACGCATTCCGGAAGAAGTGTGTTGATGTTCCGCTTGGGATGAAGGTGTGCGATGTCGTTGACGACGATCTCTACAAAGACGCTGATGCGACGCATTTCCGGGAGTTGCACGGCTCTAGCATGCATGACTTGTCGCAGAGTCTGGTGAGCGGGCTTGAGCAAACGGTCTCGGTGGACAATTGCATTACAATGCAGACTTATATTGGAGCTTTCGACCTTAACAAGGAACTTGAGGCCCTGGACAGGCAGAGGCGCAGAATCCAGAAAGCGTACCTATTGTTCGGGGAGTACGGCGATGCGCTGTACGAGGGGCGGTCTAGTAATTAGGGCGGAGGATTGTTGTAGGAGGCTGGAATGGATAACGTTGGGCCGGGGGAGCTGGAATCATAGCGAACGTCAAAGATAGCGCGTCTTAACACTTACCTCTGTATGATCCATGTAATCGCGAACGTTTTCCGACCTTGGAGGTTGCGGGATGAGACTGCGTCGGGAATCCGTATGGTCCTTTAGTCGAGGATTCCCGACGCAGTCCCGGATGGCTACGATACGAATCGAGCAAATGAAGGGCAGAGCAGTTTCGCGGGAGGAGCCGAGTAATCGACTCTTTCTTTTCTGTTCGTGAGAATCCGCGTCATGCAGAAAACGGGGGCGTGAGTCTGGTCTTCAAGATGAAAACTAGCCGAATCAAACTAATTTATCGAATTAACGGATCCCTAAGAAGCAAGGTTTAGCACTTTCTTAACATGACAACATGAGGGGCTTACCATTCCGGAATCTTAAACAGTCTTCCCGAATCCCCCTTGTCGTGCAAGCGGAGCGTTATCTCGCCTTCGTCGAAGAATTCAGACGCAGGAAGCTCGCTGTCAATGGCCGTTACAATCTGCTGAACCCCCTTGTTCCCGCATGCGCGCATGACATCACGCAAATTCTCCTTTTTTCGTTTATCCAAACCGGCAAATACATCATCGTGGAACACGAAGTCTGGAAACCCGTTGCCATCATGTGCGATGAGGAGAGCAAGATCGAATGCAACACAAAGCAGTTTCTTGTACGTTGAGCCCTCGTCTTGATTGGTAGACAGCCCTCCTTGGCTGAGAACGTCTGCTCGAAACTCGACATGCCCATCTTGATTCGTACTGACAGAGAGCACGCCATGATGGCTGATTACCTTAAACACAATATCGTCGAATTCCCTGCGCAATCGAGAGAAGAGTCCGGTTTGCTCGACGCTTGAAACTCGATCTATCTCGTCTTGAATTTGCATATCGAGAGATGTCAACCCGTTCTTTTTTGCAGCAATCTCGCGGCGAGTTGACTGTAGTGCTCGAATCTGCTCGCGATGATGTTTTATGCCTTCAAGCTCAGTTTTGCGCTCTACAAGAGAATTGGTCGCTGACTTGTATTTTGTGATGGCGTCTTCACTCTCCAATTGACCGAGCAGCCCACTGCGACGCCTGTCAAGCTTCTGGAGATTCCCCTCAATCTCCTTAAGCTCCGCTCTCGCATCTTCGAGGTCTTCCGCTAGATAGGAACGACGCTCCTCTGTGATATCCGCATTGAATGCCAGAAGTTGATCGAAGCTGCGCTTTATCTGCCCTTCAAACAGAACTCCAGCTTCTTCGAAAAGTCTCTCCGCCTCCACCGTGCTGAAAAGCAGCTTCTCTTTTTCGAGCGACTTCTCTATCTGGGATATCGCATAGCTAACCTCATAGCGCCTGTCGTTTAACTCAATAGATCGAACATCTACTTCATCGACTAGTTCTCGTACGGCCGCTTGATCATGGGGCTCAAGCTCGAACTCATTCAGAAAAGATTGAAGCTCGTCAACTTCACGCTGCTTGATTGCGATGAGAGCATCGATCTCTCCTGAGTCGTCTGACCCATCAGACAGCTGCCCGACAAGATGCCTTTCTTGTTCTTTAAGCCGATCAATGTCGGCTTCCAGCTCATATTGACGCTCGAAAAGATTGGAGTCGAAGCCCATCACATGCAGAAGGAACGGCTTCCAGTCTCTGTCTTTGCCGCGGTAGGGAGGGCGAAAGACCTCGGCGAAAGCATCCTGTCCCCTAAAAAGGTAGGTAAGAATCTTCCGGTAATCCCACGGTTGCAACGCCTCATAGCTCAATAGACCGTCGAGCAACATCTTTGCACGCTCAAATGGCAGACGCCCATGCGTCCAGCTGTCATCTTCTAGGTCACGACCATCGACACCGCGATCTGCGGTAACGAGCAGCCACACCTTGCTTGGTTCGGCAACTGCGCGACGGATTGTGAGGTAACGGCCATCCTTCAGTTGGATTTCCAGATAGAAGATATATTCTTGGAAGAGGTCTTTGTGCGAAAAAAGAAAAAAATGATTGTCTCTCTTCTTGAGCAGACAAAAGTCGAGCAGTTGACAGAGAGTGCTTTTCCCCAGATTGTGGGTGTCTTTCTCACGATCCTTTTCAAGGTGTATCTCGCCAAGCACGACATTCAAACCGTCGTGAAAGCAAACGTCTTCGAATTCTTTGCGATTGGAGTACAGCTTGATGATCATCATGCCGCCCCTATATACTCGAATGCATCGGATTTCTTGTGATACTCGACCAAACCGAGCAGGTAGAGCAGATTCAGGGATGGCAGAAACAGGTATTTCCCACCATCGACCTTGCTTTCCACCAGCTCCTCGAGTTTGTCGTAATCCTCAACGCCCGCCTTACTTAAACGATTGAGGAGGAGGGCGGAGACAGCAATGATCGTCTGGTCCGGATTTGAGTGTTTACTCGGTTTGATCATCGTCTTCCCTCCTTCCGAAATCGCAGTTCCAATACATATAAAACTGAACGGCTCTCACGAGACGCACATGCCGTCGCAGCGTTGCCTCATGGTCGGTCATGATGTCGTAAATTCTATTCCACGCCCCCATGAAGCTGCCAGTCTGTTTGATAAGGTCGGGCAGGCGGTAATTGAGCTCATCGACTGCATCGTTGTACTTCTCGAGCAGATCTCGATTCATTGGATTTGAGAGGAAATCCTCAACTCGACTGGTGTCTTTCAAATATCTCTTTCTGAAAGGGGCGATTTCGTCATCGCTTACATTGTTTAGCTCGTTCTTTCGTTTGAGAGACGTGCGCTTTACTGGATCATCGTTTACCGCAAGCTCCGTAGAACCGATGGCGTCATGCATTGCTTCAATGACCTCCGCCAGTGCATCCCTCGTAATGCGTAGTGGCGCAGCGAGTAAATCGAGAGCGTGCCGTTCGGCCACGTCTTTGTGCTCACGGAGGAGACGATCAATGTCATCCACCCCCATAATCTGGATGTCAGCGCTGTTGAGTCCGCATTCCGAAGAGATCCTTTTGCGAATAGCACTATCCTCGCCACCTGTAAGCTTGCGATTTGCGAACATCATATAGTGGTCGAGATCTCCGGAATCCATCAAATGGATGATGCGCGGAATCTCCTTTTCAAGCACGCCACTGGAGCCGTTGAAATCGGTATCGGAATAAGAAGCATTCAAACGAGACGTATGCTTGGCTTGAATGATGGTAATGCCGCTCCATGGCGCTCGGGCGCTTGGATAATCGTTCGTCGTGCCGTCGAACCGAGCGTCGCGCCCGCCGTCGCGTCCTTCGGCGAAACCGTGAGTTCCCTCACCAAGAAGAATTCGGCATAAATCAACAACGAGGTCTTCGAACCCGAACGGCGAAAGCTCTTCGTAACGATATCTTGACACGAAGAAATCCCCTTTCAGCTCGGAACAAAGCAAACATTCGTTATATTTTAACCTCAGGCACAATAAAACAAGCCGGCAATAATAGCATATGGAAAGGCGCGAGTTCGTACTGCGCCATTCGATTGTAAGAACGATTCCCGCATTTCAAGAAACCGCAATTGGCATTGAACTAATCACCCTGCTCCCGCAAAAGATCACGTAGTCTTCCCCCGACCGTAACGACGGCATGGACGCACAAGTTCCCGAATATCTCGCGTCCGAGCTCTCTGTGAAAAAGACGCCTTAATAGTTGAAGAAATCCACAGGCTACGTCTGTGCTCTCTGCACGGCGCCCTGCGCCCTATCATCCTCTGGACCGTGTCCCGCTCGTGCCCCGTGGGACCGCCTTCGCGGCTCCCTTCCCCCTCTTTTTGGACATGACGTCCTCTGATCTCCCAGGGCAGGACGATCCGGCCCTCAGGGTATCTGATTCCCGCATTCATCCGTACGTTTACGGATGAATGCGGGAGGTGTTCGGATGAAGTTGATATTAAAGGCCAAAAATAGCTGCCTACCTTCGGTAAGTTACGACTGGACGACTCCAGAGCTGCTTCCCGAACGGCTGTGGGAATCCGCCTCCGCCCTGACTCCAAGCTTCAGCGAACTTCACTGGATGTATTAATTTATTTACAGTGTCAGAGTCGGATTTTTTTGTTCTATGGTGGTGACATTAGCATGAAAAGAGACTTGGATCTTATCCGGCTCATTCATTTAAAGGTCGAAGACGACTATGACTGTGCGGAACTCATCAATCTCAAGATTGATGGATATTCTGCCAAAGCTATAGCTTATAACAGCCAACTCGCGTTCGAAGCTGGTTACCTTAGTAACTGCAGCGTCCAATACGCGGATAACGGCGTTTGGACTTTCAGCGTTGGCTCGCTGACCTGGGAAGGCCATGACTTCCTCGACAGGATTCGGGACGATTCGAGGTGGGGTAAGATTAAAAAGGCGGCTAGGGACAGGGGGGCTGCCTCTCGTTGCCGAGACCGTTGGGACGATTTCTTCCGCAATCATTACGGCGGCGGTCGAAGGTGCTACGGACTCGTTTCTCAAACAATACGGTATGCAATAGGCTCGGCTCTTGCCCTTGTGTGAGAAGTGGCATGTCAGAGGTTTCTCAAGTCCTTTGAACAATCGCGTGGCACAAGCGTTTCAGGGCTCCGGAGTATCATCTTCGGAGCCCCTTTGTTTTTCTGAGCTTGGCTCGTTCGAATGTCGTGTGTTAGGAGTTAACTTTGTCTGATGAACAACAGGGCGGTGTTTGCTCAGGGTCTAGCGATTACAAGCTTGCC
The DNA here is from genome assembly GCA_900541245.1 of uncultured Collinsella sp. Classification (GTDB taxonomy): domain Bacteria; phylum Actinomycetota; class Coriobacteriia; order Coriobacteriales; family Coriobacteriaceae; genus Collinsella. Next base: position 3,278 of record UQIS01000015.1, on the reverse strand, counting down.
AAAGCCGCCGCGTACCCTGGCGCCATGGTGAATCTTGCTCCTGGCATGTCGGATGCCATCTGGGCCGCAAGCGCCCCGCACCTCAAAGGTCTCACACTGATCCAGGACTCCGTGCGCGCCATAACCGAGCAGTTCACCAAAAACCTCGTAGGCCTCTTTAGCCCAGTTACCCAGATTAACTCGCAAACGAGCTCCCAGCTCGGTGTCCTTGACGAGTTTCTGGAGTCCGCGTGCTCGAACCTACCCCCCCCCTAATGGAGCAGCTAGCGAAAATAGGCGCTTCGCTCGACTGGGAGGCCATCCTTGAGGATTCGAGGCGTTGGGGCTCGTATGGCTGGGCAATCACGAACGACCTGTTCACCTACAACTCGCCGCCGCACTGCCCCTCGACGCTCGGGGAGGCCGATGCCGCCTACCTCTCATTCCTCGATCTTGACGTCCTTATTGCTGGCCTTGAGGGCAGCGTTGCCAAGAAAGTCGACTTTCGCGAGGCTGTCGAGCTCTTTCACGAGAAGCACTATAAGCCCTGTGCCATGATGCTTTGCTCGCTCATTGACCGAGAGCTGTTTCGCGCATGCTGTGGGCCAAGACGAGATGAGGGGGCAAGCATAAACTAAGGTCTTGGTCTCGCGAGCTGAAAAGGCTGAACGGTTCGCTTTCAGATGGAAGCGACAGTGAGCTCCCCGCCATGGCCATTTCGATAATCGACTTTGCCAACATATGCGAGGCCGTGGACTACTTCTTCAGGTCGGGAGATGACTTCAACCGGGAGCGAGAGGGCGAGCTTAACGAAACTTTCTCGATCACGGCATGATGGACAAGCCGGTCCAACACAAGACTTGTATCAAGCTTTTCGTGCTGCTGGAAGCCGTGAGCTCGTCGTTTCCTGACGCGTTGGGATGTGTCTCTGGCTTGGCCAAGGGGTAGACTGCCATTTTCATTATGCTTGGGCGCCTCGGCTCGAGTTGACCCCTCCTTTCACCGATTGGCAAAACGATTTACACCTAATTGTGGACGTTGCTCGCGCGATTTTTCTTTGCTCCCGCATCGATCTCGCTAAACAAATAATTGCTGTTACCAGGGCATTTTCTGGTGCACACTCTATTGGCTCCTGCGAAGATCGGAGCGGGTATGTTTGCTGCCGAGTCCCACACCAGCCGTCATCACATTATGATCGCTGCCATGGCCTGCCTATGCGTTTTGCTGGGCGGGCCAACTTACGCCGCGGGCGCGGAGAGCCTGTTCATCGCGGGCGCGACGTACTGCGAGCCGGGCGTGTCGGGTCCCGGTTGGGCCTGGACCGATGCGGACCATCTGGAGCTCAACGGCTACGCGGGCGACGCCATCGGCGCCGAGGGCGACCTGGTCGTGACGCTTGCCGGGCAGAACTCCGTGACGGAGTCGCATGTGCCCGATGCGGACATCGCGCAGTGCGGCATGGAGGTGTGGGGCGACCTGACGCTTCGCGGCACCGGGTCCCTGGCGGCATCGGGCTCGCAGTGCGGGGTCCACGTATCGCAGGCGCTCGCGGTGGACGGCTGCACCGTCGATGCCCGGGCGGACGGGGCCAACGTCACGGACGAGGCCGTGGCCGGCGTGATCGCGGGCGCCATGGCCGTGCGCGGCGGCGGGCGCGTCGTTGCCGCGAGCACCGGGTCCGGATGTTGATGTTCACTAAGAAGTGGTCCGAGTGATCACTGGGAAATAAGCACCGTGAGCACGAAAAATTGAGCAGTTTAAGCAAGAGGGCCGCGCCCCGGGGACCGGGGGCGCGGCCCTCGCCGTATGGTTTCCCCGGGCGGTTACTTTGGCGAGCCCGCCCGGGAAGGATGGAGGAGATGACCGTGCCCCTGGACACAGTGAATGATATACGGTCGATGGATGCCGCCGGGCGCTCGAGGTCCGAGATCGCCCGAATGCTCCACGTGAGCCGGAACACCGTGGCGAAGTACGCCGACATGGAGGACATGTCGCCCGCCGCGCCGATGCCCCGGAGGAGGGGCAGGCCCGCGCTCGAGGGCAACGAGGAATGGGTCGCGGGCGTTCTCGAGGCCGACCTCGGGGCCCCGAGGAAGCAGCGCCACACAGCCAGGCGGATCTACGACAGGCTCGTCGCCGAGCGCGGCTACGGCGGCTCTTACTCCACCGTGCAGAGGTTCGTCCGCGAGCTCAGGCTCGCCCGGGCGGCGGCGGGCGGAGAGGGGTACCTCGAGCTCGAGTGGGCGCCCGGCACCTGCCAGGTCGATTTCGGGAACTTCCGCGCCGCGGTCGGCGGGAGGACCCTCGACCTCAAGCTGCTGGTCGCGACGCTTCCGCACTCGAACGACCGGCAGTGCGTCGCCCTCATGTCGCAGAGGTCGGAGTGCCTGTGCGCCGGGCTGCTCGAGATCTTCCGCCGCTGGGGCCGCGCCCCGGCGGCGATGGTGCTCGACAACGCCACCGAGGCGGGCAGGATGGTACGCGGCGAGGTCACGGAATCGAGGCTGTTCTCGCAGTTCAGAGCCCACTACCGCTTCGAGAGCCGGTACTGCAACCCCTATTCGGGAAACGAGAAGGGCTCCGTCGAGAACGCCGTGGGGTTCCTCCGGCGCAACCTCCTCGTCCCCGTGCCTGCGTTCGGCGCGCTCCCCGAGCTCAACGCGTTCCTCGCCGAGGGGTGCGCGAGGGTCAACGCGGCGGCGCGCTGCCGCGACGGCAGGCCGCACGGGGAGGCCTACCGGGAGGACCTCGCCGCCATGCGCGCCCTTCCCGGCGTGGAGTTCGACGCGGTGAGGTGGGTCACCGCCCGCGCCGACAAGCGCGGCTACGTCGAGGCCGACGGGCGCGAGTACGTCGCCGGGCCCGCCTGGCACGGGCGGAGCCTGCTCGTCGGCATGCGCGCGTCGACGGTGGAGATCCTCGCCGACCGCGGCCGCCGGGTCGCCGTCCTCCCCAGGGCCTTCGGGGAGGGCCCCGCGGTCCGGAACCCCCTCTCGCTCGTGCCCGCCATCATCGCCAGGCCGAGGGCCTTCGGGGAGTCGACGATCAGGCGCGACATGCCGCCGGGGCTCGTCGAGGGGATCGACCGGATGGACTCCGCCGGCAGGAGGCGCACGCTCAGGTCGATCGGCCGGGCGAGCGAGTCCTCGGGTTTCGAGGCGGCATGCGAGGCGGCGCTCAGGGTCGTCGAGGGCGGCCGCGTCCCCGACGACGCCACGGTCGACGTGCTGGCGAGACGCATCGCGGGAGGCGGCGGCGGGGCCGGCGGGGCCGACCTGTCGGTCTACGACGGGTTCCTG
>UQIS01000014.1 GCA_900541245.1 uncultured Collinsella sp. | reverse complement strand
GGTAGCCCGTACCAGATTCGAACTGGTGATCTCCGCCTTGAGAGGGCGGCGTCCTAAACCGCTAGACGAACGGGCCATATGTAGCAAATGCAATGGCTGGGATGGAGGGAGTCGAACCCCCATTGACGGAACCAGAATCCGCTGTCCTGCCATTAGACGACATCCCAATGACTGCATCGCTGCGCTCGGCTGTGCCTTTGCGCAAGAAAGAAATATACGGGAAGTCTCGCCGTGACGCAAGCCCCAATTTTGACTTTTTTGAAATTCAGTCAAATTGGCCTAATTTAGTCCAACCCGTGAAGGACCTGTGAAGCCAACCGCTGTACGCGAAGGGCAAAACGCCGCGAGCGGTAGCCGTCAACCGTTGGCAGATTCTACCGTGAAAACGATAGCACCAGGCAACACAATCGAAGTATCAATGATCGCGTAGATATGAGGCGCCATGGACGAAGAGCTAGATTACCTATGGGAGACCCTGGGCCTCGAGATCACTGCCGACCTTTGGCCCGAACGGGACAAAATCCATCCCACACTGCGCCCCGCCATTACTGTGGTGCAGGCAAAATACCGCCGTGCATCCTTTTTGATCATGCGGATGTCATGGCACGCGGGACTCCCCGACCTTAAGCGAATCCAGGCAAGCCTCGTCGAGCTGTCCGGCATGCCGACCGTCATATCCGAGGCGCACCTGGAGCAGCGCCAGCGCGAGCGACTGCAACAGCAGCGGATTCCCTTTATCTGCCCCGGCGTTCAGGCATATCTGCCCTTTATGGACGAGGAGTACTGGAGCGGCAAGCCCAACAAACACGTAAAGGTCTACGATCCGCACGAATGGGCGCGGCTGGCGGACTGACTGGGGCAGGCCCGCCGGCGGAAAGTGCGTCCCAGATTTCAAGCTCAAACTGGTCCCCACTTTCCCGTCGAGCCCTCAACCGGAAACCGTGTCCCGCAATCGAAGCTCAGAATGGGACGTGCTTTCCGCAACCGGCCACTTTGGGAAAGTGCATCCCATTCTGGAAGCGAATTCCGGGTCGCACTTTCCGCAGCCGCTACAGCAACGCCTCGGCCCAAGCCGATTCCCTAAAGCCGGGAATCGCAAAGTCGTCGCCCACCAGCAGCGGACGCTTGACCAGCATGCCGTCGGTCGCCAGCAGCTCGTAGCACTCCCGATCCGTCATGCCCGCGTCCAGACGCGCCTTCAGGCCCAGCTCTCGATATTTCATGCCCGACGAATTAAAGAAACGCCGCACCGGCAGCCCCGAACGAGCAATCCAGGTCGCAAGCTCATCAGCCGTGGGATTGTCCAAAACGATATCGCGGTCGATATACTCTACCCCATGTTCGTCCAGCCATGCCTTGGCCTTCTTACAGGTCGAGCACTTGGGATATTCAACAAACAGTACGGTCATGGGAATCCTCCGAATATAGATCGGCCAACGCAGGCACACGCCACACGAGGCGCCTTCGTATGATGGGCCAATTGTAGCCCGCGGGTCACACGTTAAACGAACCGTACCCCGAATCCGCGCTTGATAAACGGTAGCAGTTCCATTGCTTCGGGCGTGATATGGCCCGCAACGTTCATGCGCTCGTCACCGGGAAGATCGACCCGCGCAATCTCAAGCTCGCCTTCGTAGCGCCCATATCCGCTATTGCTCACAGCGATCGCCCCCGCCTTTCGCGGCAGGCCGGCTCCGGCATCCGTCGGCACGGAATCCGGCTTAAGCGTCGTACGTGACTCCTGAGACCTAAAGATGAGGACGCTCGAGTCGGGCCGGTCGTGATGAATCTGCCCGCGCACATAGGCATAACCGGGCTCAAGCTCGCATTGCAGGTCCACGTATCCGGCGGAAACTTGAGCAAACTGCGCCCAGCCCGCATCGGATAGATCGGGGTCGCCGACCAACACAATGTCGCAATCGGCGCCATGTGCAAGCTCAAGCATATTGAGAGCAACCTTTGACGCGCGACCGCGCTGCGCCTCGACCGTCGGCAGTCCCTCGAATACCGGCCCGCGAACGTTAGCATCACCCGGCACAAAAGCCATGATTTCGAATCCAAGCGCCGCAAGACGAAGATTCACCCGAGCAATGTCCTCCAGAGCTAAACCGGTATAAGGCTTGGGGTAAAAATTGTGGCAGGCGGCAAAACGAGTCACATCGGCACCGGCCTCACGCCACGATGCGATTTCATCAGAACTCACCGTCGATGCATTGACCACAATGTGAAATACACCGGACAGCTCCGCGACCCGCTGGGCGCTAAAGCCATAGTCCAAACGAAGGTATTCCAACCCCAGATCGCGCAGGTCCTCGATACGCTCAAGCCCGAGCAAATCGCACGTGCGAGGCCCCACATCGGCAATGAGCGCAATGCCGCGGGCGGAAAGCAGCGACAGCACATGACGGACCTTATCGGCATACGCCGCTCCCCCATCCTCGGGAATATGCAGCGAGGTGAACGCATAGCGCGCACCCGCCGCGGCACCATGTTCAATCGTCCGCTCAATATCCTGCAGAGGGCTGGAAAGATAAATCGAAATACCCGTTTTCACGCTTCAACGCTCCTTTAAAAAAGGCCGGCGGAGCAGCTAGCCCCGCCGGCACAACCATAACATCAAGAAATCTGCCGCGCGCCGCGAACCCCGAGCAACACGGCTCGCGATATCAAACTACTCACCAAAGAACTCGTTGATCTTCTGCTCGTCGACACCGAAGAACCACGTCAGGACAAAGCCGGCGGCATAGGCAAGCAGCATAGCGGCAACGTAGCCGAGTTGCTGGCCAGGAACGACGATCAGCAGGCCAAACAGACCGGAAACGCCCTGAGAAACCGTGCCGATGTGAAGCAGCGCCGCGAGCGCGCCGCCAAATCCGGCACCCAGGCAGGCCGTCACAAACGGACGAACGAGCGGCAGCGTAACAGCATACATCAGAGGCTCGCCCACACCCAGGATTCCAACGGGAATGGACTCTGCGACGTACTTCTTGAGCTTGGCGTTCTTGGTCTTAAAGTACAGCGCCAAACCGGCACCGACCTGGCCGCCGCCAGCCATCATAAGGATGGGAAGCAGGTAATTGATACCCTTGGTAGCGCCGTCGGGATCGTTGAGCATAGCGTGGATCGGCGTGAGCGCCTGATGCAGGCCGACGGAAACCAGCGGCAAGAAGCCTGCCGACAGGATATAGCCGCCCAGGACGCCCAGCTTCTCGAAGATAAAGGTCAAAACGCTAAAGATGGCAGTCGTCAGCCATGCACCAACCGGCTGGATGACGAGCATCAGAGCAAAGGCGCCGATGATGAGCACCAGCAGCGGGGACAAGAACGTGTCGAGTGCGTTGGGCATAACCTTGCGAATCTGACGCTCCATCCAGGCAAAAAATGCGCCAGCGATGAGAGCCGCGATCATGCCGCCCGCTGCGGGGTTGTACTGCGCATTGGTGAGCGGCAGCAGAATGGCAGTGGCAGGATCAGCCGCGCCAGGCGCAAGCAGGGGCATGGCACTGTTGGCGATGCACATCATGCCGGCGATGCCGCCCAGCGCAGCGGAGCCACCAAACTCACGTGCCGCGTTATAACCCACCAAGATGGGCAGATAGGCGAACAGGGCCCAGCCCATGGAACGAATGCCCTGGTACCACCACTCGCCTGCAAGCGCGCCTGCCGTCGAGACGTTAATGACGTTGCAGATACCGTTGATGAGGCCAGCCGCAATGATGCCGGGAAGCAGGGCGACGAAGACATTGGAAATCTTCTTGAGGAAGGCCTGAACCGGCTTGGACTCGTACTTGGCCTTCTGCGCGGCCTTGTTCGTGGCCGCAGCGTCAACCACGCTCTCGTCGGCAACGCCTTTCGCAAGGCCGGTGAGCTTGGAGAACTCCTCGAGCACCTTATTCACCTTGCCCGGACCCAGCACGATCTGCATCGTGTCGTCCTCGACCAGGCCCATCACGCCGTCGAGCGCCTTAATGCCCTCCGTGTCGACGTTGCCCGCGTCTTTGACGGTCACGCGCAGGCGCGTCATGCACGCCGCGTTTGCTAGCACGTTGTCTTTACCGCCCAAAAGATCCAGCAGCTTTTGAGCCAGCTCTTTGTTCGTCATAACTCCTCCTTGTATTGGATATCTCGTCTGGATGTCATATCAGCTCACACCGCGCACCTATCGGGCGTCGGCATTGCTCTTCTCATGGCCACTCACCGCAGCACGGACATGGCCTCGCGCCCGCTCAAGAGCTACCGCGGCCTGCTCGGCATCGCAGTCCAGCAGCACCGAGACAATAGCGGTTTTTACGTGGCCGCCGGCATCTGCAAGCGCCTGAACAGCGCGCTCGCGCGTGCAGCCGGTCGCCTCCATCACGATGTTCTGGCCGCGCACCACCAACTTCTCGTTCGTCTGCTGCACATCGACCATCAGGTTTTGGTATACCTTGCCGATCTTGACCATGGCACCGGTCGAAATCATGTTGAGAATGAGCTTCTGGACCGTTCCCGCCTTGAGCCTCGTTGAGCCGGTCAGCACCTCGGGACCGGGCACGGGCTCAATGGCAAGATCTGCGCTCTCCCCGATCTTCGACCCTTGGTTACAGGCAATTGCAATGGTCTTGCACCCAGTTGCCTTGGCGTACACAAGGCCGCCCACCACATAGGGAGTACGACCACTTGCCGCCAGGCCAACGACAAGATCCTTGTCCGAGAGTCCACGCTCCCGCAGGTCGCTCGCGCCAAGCTCCTCGCTGTCTTCGGCACCTTCGACAGCCTTGATAAACGCCGTCTCGCCCCCGGCAATGAGCCCGACGACCAGATCGGGCGATACGCCAAACGTGGGCGGACACTCCGAAGCGTCGAGTACGCCCAGACGGCCGCTGGTGCCTGCGCCCATGTAAAAGACGCGCCCGCCGCGCTCGAGTGTCTCAGCAGCCCAGTCGATTGCTGTGGCAACCTGGGGCAACACTTTCGTGACCGACTGGACGGCACGAAGATCCTCATCGTTCATCGTCGTGACGATTTGCAGCGATGTCATCGTATCGAGGTCCATTGACCTTTGATTACGCTGTTCGGTCGTGAATTTTGTTAAATCGAGCATTTCATTCACCTCATCTTTCCTGTTTCTCGATGTAGTTTTGCTTAATGACATGCGTCGCCCGTTCGTAGTCGCTGGCAACGTAAGCAGCGTACAGGGCATCGACAACCATAAGCTGGGCCATACGCGAAGCCATGGCACCGCTGCGGACCAAGGGTTCACTCGCGGCGACGCCGAGCACGGCATCGGCCATGGTGGCAAGCTTGGATGATCCATCTACTTTGGTAACGGCCACAACGGGACAGTTGTGACGTTGAGCCTCGACGGTGCAGTCCAGCACCTCTTGCGTCAAGCCCGAGTAGCTAAAGGCGATTGCCATATCGCCCTCATGCATGTTCTTGGCACATAAGAGCTGATCATGCCAGTCGTCGTACAGATGGCACTCTTTGTCGACACGCATGAGCTTTTGCGCCAGGTCGTGCGCGACCAAACGAGAGGCACCAATACCGAACAGATTGACCGCGCGTGCCCGCTTAAGACGGGCCGCGCATCGCTCCAAGACGGTGTAATCGAGCGTTCGCGCCGTCGCCTCGATCGTGCGCACGTTGCTTTTCATCACCTTCCCCACGATACGTTCGACGCTGTCATCCATGGAGATGTCCTCGAGGGCTACGTCTTTCTTGTCACCTAAGAGCGCCAGCTCGGCAATCAGTTCGCGCTGGAACTCCTTGTAGCCCGCAAAACCCAAACGCTTGCAAAAGCGCAAAATGCTCGAGGGCGAGGAGAACGTGACATCGGCAAGACCGCGGACGGACAGCCCGACCACCTCGTGCGGATGAGCGCTTACATATGCGATGACATTGCGTTCCGCCGGGCACGCGCTGAGCTCACGCTCGCGAAGCCGCAAAAGCAATCCGTTTGCCATCTCAAACACCTCCGTTGAGAAGAATTAAAGACCAACGAACGATTCGTACCGGATACAAACAGCTTTTGCGGTACATTGTGCCGCATCGTGGCGCACAAAGGGCGAGCGTTCTACCGCTCGCCCCTCAAATCCGACCGCTCGGAAATACGCGCGACACAAAATAATTCAACAAGGTCGCATTATCAGAAACGGGTTTGTTACCGGCTAGCGCCTCGCATGGGCGCCGATCGGCCGAGTCGCATGGCGCACCAACGCCGCTGCCAGCAATACCAACAGCATGGCGGTGACATAGCCCGCAGCATCGAATCCTAAATCGATAACGTCGAAATGCCTGCCGGGAACAAAGATCTTATGTACCTGATCGCCAACGGAGCAGGCGGCGCAAAAGAGCAATACGGGCACGCAACGAGAGCATACGCTCCACGGACGCCTGGAAAGGCAAACCACGACCACGGAGGCGAACAATCCGACGAAGAAAAACTCTACGGTATGGGCAACGCGACGGACGTTCGTGCCCACCCACATGCGAATGGAAGCAAGTCGGCCAGACCGGACATTCGAGGCAGCCGAATCGGTGCCCCCGGTCATTCCGTTCTCCGCCTGAGCTTCACCCGTGGCATCGACAGCCTGAACGCCCGTAGCCTGGCCCTCCACCACACGCGCGGTGGACCCGCTCAGCAACGACGTCTCCACCGCATTTTGCTCCGTCAGCACCCAGATGCCCGCCAGCGTTGCAGCGAACAGAACGATCGCGGTCCATCCGATTGTTTGTTTTACGCGCGCCAAGGGCCAACCTCCTTTTTTGAATATCAGCGAGTGTAGCCCCAAATGGCATCGTCACCGTATCAAAATTTGAATCGCAACAGGAAGCGACAAAGCGACGCAAACCCCTACCCCGCCTCGCGCATCCAGCGATCGAACGTCCCCACGCACACGCCCAGGCACTTTGCCGCCTGGCTGCGGGTAATATCGCCCGCCTCATAGCTATCGCGCACCAGCTCAAACTGAGGAGGGCACGGCTTGCGAGGTCGACCGAAACGGACCCCTCGCGCCCGCGCCGCTGCAATTCCCTCCGCTTGGCGCCGATGGATATTCTCGCGCTCTACCTGCGCCACGTAGCTCAGCAGTTGCAGCACAATATCGGCAATCAGGACGTTGGTCACATCCGGCGCGCCGCTGGCCCTAGCGCGCGTGTTAAGCAATGGCATGTCCAACACCACAATGGCAACCCCGAGCTCCTTGGTAATGCGTCGCCATTCCTCAAGAATCTCGGAGTAATTACGGCCAAGTCGGTCGGTAGAAAGCACCACCAGTACGTCCCCGTCTCCCAGGACGTGCAGCAGCTCGCGATAACGCGGTCGATCGAAGTCCTTGCCGCTCGCATGGTCGGCATAAATATTCGCCGAGCCCACGCCATAGGCGCCCAGCGCATCCAGCTGCCGATTAAGGTTCTGATCGCGCGAACTCACCCGCGCATAACCGTACACCGTCGCCATCTCATCCCCGCTTTCTTGTAAACCTGCCAAAAAGGGACAGGTTTATTTTGGTAGGTTTTACCTCTCAAATAGCAGGTAAGCGGACGGCCGAGCAGACGGCAAGGTAGCCACGATTCAAATGCGAAGGGCGGTCCCGAAAGGCCGCCCTCCGCTCTCTCGCCACGAGTCGGGATTTAGCTAATGGATAAGCTTAAAGTCCAAGTGCCCACGCGTGGTATTGACGCGCGAGACCTCGATAATCACGCGCTGCCCCAGCTCGTAACGGGTGCCCGTGTCGGCACCTGTGAGCGTTAGCGCGTCCTCGTCGAACTCGAACCACTCGTTGCCCAGGCTCTTAATTGAAACCAGGCCCTCGACCTGTGTTAGGTCCAAGCGCACAAAGAGGCCCATGCTGCTAACCCACGAGACGGTTCCGGCATAGCGCTCACCCAGACGGTCCTCATAGTACTGGGCAATCTTGATCTTTTGCGTCGCATGGCTGGCGGCATCTGCCGCGCGCTCGGCATCGCTACATGCGCGGCAGATCTGCGGCAGAATGCGCGGCAGCGACTCGCGCCCCTTACCGATCAGCCGCGGCGTACGGACCAAGGCGTCCTTGCCGCCGAGCTGCTCATAGGCCAACTGCAGTTTGAGCACGCGGTGCACCACCAGATCGGGGTAGCGACGGATGGGACTCGTAAAGTGACAGTAGCACGGCGCGGCGAGCGCAAAGTGGCCCTCGTTGCGCGGCTTGTACAGCGCGCGCTGCATGCTGCGCAGAAGCAGCGTGTTGACGAGCGGTGCGTTGGCCGTACCGGCGGCAGCATCAACTGCAGCCTGCAGCTCATCGGGGCTCCCCAGGGCAATACCGGCAGCACGGCGATCGTCGATGATGCCTAGCTGCGCCAGCGCAACGGCAGCACCGTGCAGGCTATCGGGGCTCGGATCCTCATGCACACGATAGCAGGCCTCGATATCACGGTCTGCCAGCCACTCTGCAACGCACTCGTTGGCGAGCAGCATGGCTTCCTCGATAAGCGACGTGGCACACGAACGCTCACGCGCCACAATCTGCACGGGCACTCCGTCCTCATCCAATAGAGCGCGAATCTCGGCTGTGTCAAAATCGACTGAGCCGCGGGCGCGACGAATACGACGGCGAAGTTCGGCGAGTTCGTTAGCGGCGACAAGGAAATCGCCGAGGTCGATGTTGTAGCCGCGGGCGGCCTCCTCGCACGCAAGACCGCGCTCAAGCGCTTCCTCGCGCGAGGTCTCGGCAGCCGCAACATCCTCGGCTGCACCCTCCAGCACCGAATACTCAACCGCACCGGCACGCACCAGCAGCGCCTCGGCGCCGTCATAGTCCATACGCACACGCGAGCGAATCACGCTGGGATACGGATCGTAATGCCGCACGCGACCCTGCGCATCGAGCTCGATATCGACGGTAAACGCAAGACGGTCCTCGTCAGGGCGAAGCGAGCACAGGTCACAGGACAGGCGTTCGGGCAGCATGGGAAGCACGCGATCGGCCAGATACACCGATGTCGTACGATGGCGAGCCTCAAGATCGATATGCCCGTCCCAAGCCACATAGTGTGAAACGTCGGCGATATGCACACCCAGCTTGTAGCCACCCTCGGGCGTGCGCTCCAACGAAATGGCATCGTCAAAGTCGCGCGCGTCGACCGGGTCGATCGTGACGACAAAGCGGTCGCGCAGATCGCGGCGGAGCGGGTCCTTAAGCGCCGCGGACACATCGAGCGAAAGCCCCTCGGCCTCGTCCAGCGCGGCCTCGGGATAGCTATCGGTATAGCCGTAACGCGCCATCACATATTGAACGCCCAAATCGGGCGCGTCATCTCCGCCAATGCGGCGTTCGATCGTCACGGTACCCGATTCCAGGCGCGTCGGGTAGGTCAAAATGCGCGCGACAACAGCATCACCCGGGTGGACACCCAGACGATCCGCCGAGGTATCCTCGGGCAGAATGAAGAAGTCGGCCTTCAGACGCGAATCGAGCGGCTCGATCACACCGAGCGGACCGGCGGTCTGGTACGTGCCCACCACGCTTATGGCTGCACGCTCAACCACGCTTTCGATCACGGCGCGCCGCTCACCGTGCGGGCTGTTCTTAATGCTCACGGCAACGGTATCGCCATCCATGATCTCGCGCTTACCGCGGCCCATGACCTTGTAGTCGCCGTTTTCGGTTACAACGTAGGCGCTATGCTCATGGAGCTGCACGCGCCCGGTCAGGCTCGGACGGCGTTCGCTGCGCACCGGCCCGCGCTGATTGCGAGCTCCACGCTTATGCTTGTTATTGCGCCCCATGGCGCCTCCTAACTATCGATTGAGAACTCCAAAGAGTCTACCCAAATGATTCGCTTTCCTGCCGTCCCCTAGGGATCAAAAAACGGGCCGCCCCATAAGAGACGACCCGTTGGAAGGGATGAATTCCAAGCATGCCTACACGCGCAGGTAGCGGCGCATGGCGATGGCAGAACCAAAGAGACCGATAATCACGCCGACCAGAATCAGCGCAGCATAGGTCACCAGGTAGTACTGCATTGGCAGGGCAAACGACATCCAGCCGATGCTCTCCTGCAGACGCGGGATCATCAGATTGCGCAGCAGCTCCAGAACGCCGATGGAAAGCAGCGAGCCCAAAATGGCCTGCAGCACGCCCTCGGTGATAAACGGGCCACGAATGAAGCCGTTGCTGGCGCCGACCAGACGCATAATCGCAATCTCACGACGACGCGCCGTGATGGACAGGCGAATCGTGTTGTTGATGAAGATGAATGCGATAAAGGTCAGAAGACCAACGAGCACCACGGCGGCGATGCGGATGTAGTTGGTCACCTGGAACAGGCGGCTCACTTCCTCCTGGCCGTACAGCACGCTCGCGTTGACGTCGCCGTCATCCGCGATCTTCTGGAAATCGGCATCCTTCTTGAGCTTCTTTGCCGTGCTCTCGACCTTGGACGGATCGTCCATCTCAATAGCGAAGGAAGCCGGCAGCGGGTTCTGGCCATCGAGCGCGCTCATGGTGGCGTCGGCGTTGCCCGACATCTTGCTCGTATACTCGGCCAGCGCGTCGTCCTTGTCCTTATAGGTCACGGACTTGACGTTATTCCACGTCTTAAGCTCGGCCTCAAAAGCCTGAACATCGGCCTGATCGGCGTCATCACTAATGAACGCGTTGATGACAACCTGATCCTCGACGGTGCCGATCACGGAGTTCAGCATCGCAGAGCCCATGATGAACAGGCCGATGATAAACAGCGAAAGGAAGATCGTAATGACGGCGCCGAGCGAGGTAGTCCAGTTACGGAAGAAGTGGCTGATTGCTTCTTTGAAGGAGTAGCCCACGTTAGTTGGTGCCATAGTTGCCGTAACCTCCCCTCTCCTGGTCGCGGATGACGTGGCCGCCCTCGAGGGCGATCACGCGACGGTGCATGCTATCGACCATCTCGCGGTCGTGCGTGGCGACGATCACGGTGGTGCCGGTGCGGTTAATACGCTCAAGCAGCTTCATGATGCCCAGCGAGATCGCCGGGTCGAGGTTGCCCGTGGGCTCGTCGCAGATCAGCAGCGGCGGACGGTTGACCATAGCACGGGCGACGGCAACGCGCTGCTGCTCGCCACCGGAAAGCTGGTCGGGCAGCGAGTCCATCTGATCGGCCAGACCGACCAGACGCAGCACCTCGGGCACCTGGCTGCGAATGACGCCCTTGGGCTTGCCGATGCACTGCAGGGCAAACGCCACGTTTTCGTAGGCGGTCTTTTGCGGCAGAAGCTTAAAGTCCTGGAACACGGCGCCAATCTGGCGGCGCAGGAACGGAACCTTACGGTTCTTGATCTTCATGAGGTCCTGACCGGCAACCAGGATGCGGCCGCTCGTCGGCTTGACGTCGCGGTTGAGCGTCGACAGCAGCGTGGTCTTACCCGAGCCGGAGTGACCGACCAGGAAGACGAACTCGCCCGGATAGATCTCGATGTTGATGTCGTCGAGTGCAGGCTTGTTAGGCTGTGCCGGATAGATCTTGGTAACATGCTCCATAAGGATGACGGGCTCGACACCGGCCTGCTTGGCCATCTTCTTGCGGCTGGCCTGCGGATCGATGGGCGCAAACACCGACGTAAAATCGGGGTTGTTGAGCGCGTTATCGAGGCTTGCGACCTCGGCTGCCTGATCGCTCTCGACCACCGGGGCAGCAGGCTGCGTGGGGTCGGGAATAGCGGCAAAGAGACCGGACTGCGCAGGCTGAGGAGCCGGCGTCGCAGGGGCCAAGGGGTCGGGAATGCCGGCCATGGTAGGCTGCGGCGTGGCGGCACCAGCCTGAGGCTGCTCCACGCGAGCGGTCACGGCCTGAACGGGCTCAAAACCCGCCGTGCCGGAAAGCGCGACATCGCTGGTTGGATTGTAGGCAAAGGGATCGGATGCCGGCTGTGCCTGATCTGCCGGCTGAGCGGGGGCCTGAGCAACAGGCTGGCCCTCTGAATCCGGAGTGGCGAAACGACTGCCCTGGACGCCTGCCTGCGTCTTGGGGGCATCATCGCCCGCACCGGAGGTACGGAAGTGGTTACCCACTGGTGCTCCTTATCGTCGTGCGTTTAAACTACATGAGCGCTTTGTATTTTAGCAGCATTAACTTTGCTGCACATAAGAAGCATGGCCGTGTTTGGGTCCCTCCGGCCGGACGCAGGGTTACTTTCCAAATCGTCCTCGGACATGTCGGAGCCTCCGCTGCGCACTACGTGCGGCGGGGGCTCCTCCGTCCTGCGGAAAGATTTGGAAAGTAACCCTGTGTCCGGCCTGCGGCCACTAGGGGGCCGACGCACCAGCTTGAGATGCCGTGCACACAAAGTTGGGAGGGTCTGAATTGCACTTTGCTGGTCTGGGCCCGTTTCCCGGAGAAAGCCCTTACTTGGTGCGGGCCTAATTTGTTTGTTGCCGACAAAAAAACAGGGGCGTCCTCTTTGAGGACGCCCCTGTTATGGATTGCATACGGTTGCTGAAACGATGCTTTGCCTCGTCTTGCCTTATGCCAAGAACTCCTTGGTGGTCGCCACGATGTTGGCGGCGTCCAGGCCATACTTGTGCAAGAGCTCGGCACCCGGGCCGGACTCGCCAAAGGTGTCGTTGACGCCGATCTTCTTGAGGGGCGTCGGGCACTGCTCGCACAGGACGTCGGCAACGGCGCTGCCCAGGCCACCGATTACAGAATGCTCCTCGACGGTCACGACGTGGCCGGTCTTGGTGGCGCTCTTGACGATCAGGTCGGCATCGATGGGCTTGATGGTGTGCATGTTGATGACCTCGGCGTCGATGCCCTCGGCAGCGAGCTGCTCGGCGGCCTCGAGAGCCTCGCCGACCATCAGGCCGCAGGCGATGATGGTGACGTCGGCGCCCTCGCGCATGACAATGCCCTTACCCAACTCGAAGTTGTAGGTCTCGGGGTCGTTGATAACCGGCGAGGCCAAACGAGCGAAGCGCATGTACACCGGACCGTCGCACTCGTAGGCGGCGCGCGTCACGGCGCGGGCCTCGACGTCGTCGGCAGGAACGATCACAGTCATGCCGGGGATGACGCGCATGAGGGCGATATCCTCGCAGCACTGGTGCGTGGCACCATCCTCGCCCACCGAGATACCGGCGTGCGTGGCACCAATCTTAACGTTGAGGTGCGGGTAGCCGATGGAGTTACGGACCTGCTCAAAAGCGCGGCCGGCTGCGAACATGGCAAAGGTGCTCGCGAAGGCAACGCGGCCGGTGGTCGCGATACCGGCGGCGACGCCCATCAGGTTGCTCTCGGCGATACCCACGTCGAAGAAGCGGTCGGGGCAGGCGGCCTTGAACTTGCCGGTCTGCGTGGCGGCGGCCAGGTCGGCGTCGAGGACCACAAAGTCATCGTGCTCGTTGGCGAGCTCGACGAGGGCCTCGCCGTAGCTTACGCGCGTGGCGATTTTTTTGACGTCTGCCATCCTAGAGCTCCTCTCCGGCGGCCGTGAGCTCTGCCATGGCCTGCTCAAACTGTTCATCGTTGGGGGCCTTGCCGTGCCAACCAACCTGGTTCTCCATAAAGGACACGCCCTTGCCCTTCAGGGTCTCGGCGATAATGGCGGTCGGCTGCCCCTTGGTGGCGCGAGCCTCGGCAAAGGCGGCGCGGATCTGGTCGAAGTCGTTGCCGTCGGCGAGCTCCACCACGTGGAACTTGAACGCGCGGAACTTGTCGGCGAGCGGCATGGGGTCGTTGACCTCCTCGACGGGGCCGTCGATCTGCAGGCCGTTGTGGTCGACGATCACGCAGAGGTTATCGAGCTGCTGGTTGCCGGCAAACATGGCGGCCTCCCAGACCTGGCCCTCCTCGCTCTCGCCATCGCCCAGCAGGGCGTACGTGCGGTAAGTATCGCCCCAGTGCTTGGCGGCAACGGCCATACCCACGGCGGCGGAGATACCCTGGCCGAGCGAGCCGGTGGACATGTCGACGCCCGGGGTGTCGTTCATGTTGGGATGACCCTGCAGGTGGCTGCCGATATGGCGCAGCGTCTCGAGATCCTCCTTGGGGAAGAACCCACGCTCGGCGAGCACGGCGTACAGGCCCGGAGCGCAATGGCCCTTGGAGAGCACAAAACGGTCGCGATCGGCCTTGCGGGGATCGGCCGGGTCGACGTTCATTTCCTCAAAGTACAGATAGGTCATGATGTCGGCAGCGCCGAGCGAACCGCCCGGATGGCCGGACTTGGCAGCGTGCACGCCGGTGACGATGCCCTTCCTTACCTCGTTGGCAACCTTTTTGAGCTCTTCGTCGCTCATTGTGCCTTCCTTTCATCCTCATTAGACAAAATGCGCACGGCACCGAAGGTAATCCCAACACAGCCGCAATGCACGTACGTCATTCATTATGCTGGAAACTGATGGCTTTACCAGAGTTTTTATCATTATTTGAACAATTTAGCAGGCAGAACCGCTGATGAAACGGTTTATCAATGTGAATGTCTTTTGGATGGAACGCGATCGACCCTACGCGCTAATGTCCTTGAATCCCTCGCCGAAGGCTTCCGTAACGTCGGCAACCGTCACGATGGCATGAGGATCGCGCTCGCGCACGATCGTCTTGAGGGTATTGAGCTCTCGACGGCTCACGATGACCATAATCACTGGCTTCTCGGCACCCGAATACATGCCAGTCGCCTTAAACTTGGTACAACCACGACCCAGGCCATACATGATATCGGCAGCGATATCAGGGAACTTGTCCGAGATGATGAGTACCATACGGCGTTTGTTGCCACCATCGACCACGGCATCGATCACGTAGCCGCTAATGACCATCGAAAGGCCTGCATACAGTGCGTTTTCGATTGAAAAGACCGGAGCCGATAGCGCGCATACGGCAACATCGATCGCCATGACGGTCGAGCCCACCGGCAGCGAGGTGTTACGCGAGATGATTTGGCCAATCGTGTCCGAGCCGCCGGTGTTGGCGCCGGCGCGCAACACCATGCCGTAACCGATGCCCGTAATAATGCCGCCCCACATGGCAGGGAGCATCAGGTCCGCATCCGCCAGAGGTGCTACAAACGGGGCGAACAGATCGGTAAAGAAGCCCAGCAGCACAAAGCCCGTCGCGGTCTGCACCACGTAGAACATGCCGCCCTCGCGCATAACGACCAACAACAGCAAGGCGTTCATCACGATCGTCTGAATACCAACGGGAAGCGATAGGCCGCGCGCCGCGCCGACCGCCTGGATAATGGTGGCAAGGCCCGTAACGCCACCGGCGGCAAGACCGTTGGGAATCAAAAACAAGTCGGTCGCGATGGCGGCCAAGGCACACCCCAACATGATCTGGGGCAGGTCGTGAAAGAAGTTCATCGAAAGAATGCGCTTGATGTCCAGACGATATGCCATGCTGCCTCCCTCAAAAAAGCGCACCCAAACGGATGCGCTTTGAACTTCTTCTTGTATTCGATTCTACCGATTCGCCGGACAAAAACCACCCCTGCGCAGGGTTTGCTCTGGATACAAAACCACCCTGCTGGGAGGGTTTTAATCCATTTCCACATAAACCGGGCGGTTTATGCAGACGGGGTCTCCGCGTCAGCGTTGCCGGTGGCCCAGCGATGGTAGCCAATAACAAACGGGTCCAGGTCGCCATCGTCAAGAACGGCCTCGACATTGCTGGTCTCCACGCCCGAGCGCAGGTCCTTGACCATCTGGTACGGGTAGAGCACGTAGCTGCGGATCTGGTTGCCAAAACCAATCGTGGTCTTGGGTCCGCGGATCTCATCGAGCGCCTCGGCGCGCTTCTCGAGCTCAATCTCGTACAGGCGAGCCTTGAGGATCTGCATGCACGCGGCCTTGTTCTGGATCTGGCTGCGCTCGTTTTGGCAGGTGACCACAATGCCGCTGGGGAAATGCGTCACGCGCACGGCGGAGTCGGTGGTGTTGACGCCCTGACCGCCCGGGCCGCTCGCGTGGTACACGTCCACGCGGATGTCATCGGGACTAATTTCGATGTCGATATCATCGGGTAGCACGGGGATGACCTCGACGCCGGCAAACGTGGTCTGGCGGCGCTTCTTGTCGTCGGTGGGGCTGATGCGCACCAAGCGGTGGACGCCGGCCTCGGCGCGCAGCATGCCAAATGCGTCCTTGCCCTCGACGGTAAAGGTCGCGCGGTCGATGCCGATGACCTCGGCTGCGGGACAGTCGTTGATGGTGACCTTCCAGCCGCGACGCTGGCAGTACTTCATGTACATCTTAAAGAGCATGAAAGTCCAGTCCTGGGCCTCCAGACCACCCTGTCCGGGCTTGATGGTCACAATGGCATCGCCGTGATCGAACTCACCGGTAAACCAGCTCGAAAGCTCAAGCTCATCGATGGCACGGGCCAGGCGCTCAGCCGTGGCTGCAGCCTCCTCGCGAAGGGCGGCGGCGTCGGGGTCATCCCCCATCTCCTCGGCAAGCTCCAGCGCGGCGCGGGCATCGGAAAGCTCGCCCCGCGCGGTATCCACGGCAGCGATGTCTTCCTAGGTACGCGCGATCTCCTCCATGGTGGCACGGGCGGCGTCGGCGTCATCCCAAAAGCCAGGGGCAACACTTTTGGCCTCGAGCTCGGTCACGCGCGTGCGCTTTTCGTCCAAATGGAGATACGACTCGACCTCGCCGAGCCGGTCCGCGAACGCGTCCAGCTCGGCGGGCGTTACCTCTAAAGCCTCAGCCATTAACGATTCCTGCCGTGGCAGTACTTAAACTTCTTGCCGCTACCGCAGGGGCACGGGTCGTTGCGGCCCACGTTGACGTACGGATCGTCGCTCTCGGACTTGCGATAGGTGGTCACCTTGCCACCGTTGTTGACGGCAGCCGGTCCGCCTTGGACAGCCGTGCGGGCCTGCACCTGCGCCTGCTTGCGCAGCACCGAGTCGCCGTTGTCACCATCGACCTCGGCAGGACCGGAGAAGCGCGCGCCCTCGAGCGCGGGCTCCTCCTTGTGCTCCACGGCACGCGGGGCAGCCTTGATCTCGATGCGCAGAACCGTGCGCAGGTAATCCTCATACATGGTATCGACGAGTATCTGGAACGCGCCGTAGGCCTCGGTCTTGTACTCGACCAGCGGGTCGCGCTGGCCAAAGCCGCGCAGGCCGATGCCGGTCTTGAGGTAGTCCATCTCCTGCAGGTAGTTCATCCAGCGGGTATCGATGACGCGCAGCATGACCTGGGTGTTGAGCTCGCGCATCAGGTCCTCGCCCAAGCGCTCGGCCTTCATGTTGTAGCACTTCTCTACGTAAGCCAGGACATCGGCAGCCAGGGCCTCATAATCCTCGTCGGGGAACTTCGGCGTATCGATGTGGCCGGTGAGCTCCACAACCCACTTACGCAAACCCTCAAGATCGCGCTCGCCCTCGTGGCTGTCCTTGGTGCAGAACTCCTGCACGCAGCGGTACACGGTGTCGTGCATGACCTCGGTGATGTGGTCGGTCAGGTCCTTGCCGTCCAGAATCTTATTGCGCTCGGCGTAGATGACCTGGCGCTGCTTGTTCATGACGTCGTCGTACTCAAGGACGCTCTTACGCATGGAGAAGTTGATGCTCTCGACCTTGTGCTGGGCGCTCTCGACGGCCTTGGAGATGATCTTGTGCTGGATGGGCATGTCGTCGCCCATGTCGGCCGTGACCATCATCTTGGAGACGCGGTCCATCTTGTCGCCGCCGAACAGGCGCATGAGGTCGTCCTCGAGCGACAGGTAGAACTGGGTCTCGCCTGGATCGCCCTGACGGCCGGAACGGCCGCGCAGCTGGTTGTCGATACGGCGGGACTCATGGCGCTCGGTGCCGATGACGGTCAGGCCGCCGGCGGCAAGCACGCGCTCGCGCTCGGCCTTGCAAGTCTCCTTGGCCTCGGCGTTAAACTGCTCGAGCTGCTCGGGCGTCACATCCTCCATGGTCAGACCCTCGTACTCCAGGCGCTCGCGCACCAGCTCGTCGGGGTTGCCGCCCAGCAGGATGTCGGTACCACGACCAGCCATGTTAGTAGCGATGGTCACGGCGCCGTAGCGTCCGGCCTGGGCAACGATGTGGGCCTCGCGTTCATGGTGCTTGGCGTTGAGGACCTCGTGTGCGATGCCGCGCTTGGTAAGGGCGGCGGACAGCTTCTCGGAACTCTCGATGGAGACGGTGCCCACCAGGACCGGCTGGCCCTTGGCGTGACGTCGCTCGACATCGTCGGCGACGGCGTTGTACTTGGCCTGAATGGTGCGGTACACCAGGTCCTCGTGATCCACGCGCTGCACGGGCTTGTTGGAAGGGATGACTTCGACGGGCAGCTTGTAGATCTCGCGGAACTCGGCATCCTCGGTAAGTGCCGTGCCGGTCATGCCGGAGAGCTTGTCATACAGACGGAAGTAGTTCTGCAGGGTGATGGTGGCCAGGGTCTGGTTCTCCTCGCGTACGAGCACGCCCTCTTTGGCCTCGATGGCCTGGTGCAGGCCCTCAGAATAGCGGCGGCCCTCCATGATGCGGCCGGTGAACTCGTCGACGATCTTGACCTCGCCGTTGGTGACCACGTACTGCTTATCGCGGTGGAACATGTACTGGGCCTTCAGCGCTTGCTGCAGGTGGTTGACCAGCTGGCCGGAGAGATCGGCATAGATGTCATCGATACCCAGGCGGCGCTCAATTTTCTTAAGGCCGCGCTCGGTGGCGGCAATGGTGTGCTTGGCCTCGTCCATGACGAAGTCGCCCGTGGGCTCCACGTCCTCGGTGGCGGTGAGCATGTCGTGCGACACGTCCTCGCCGCGCTCAAGGCCACGCACGGCACGCGCGAAGTCCTTGTAGGTACTGGCGGACTTGGTGCCAGCGCCCGAGATGATCAGCGGGGTGCGGGCCTCATCGATCAGGATGGAGTCAACCTCGTCGACGATGGCGTAGTTGTGACCGCGCTGCACGCGCTGCTCGGGACGGGTGACCATGTTGTCGCGCAGGTAATCAAAGCCGAACTCGGAGTTGGTGCCGTAGGTGACGTCGGCCTGGTAGGCCGGACGCTTGAGCTCGAGCGGCATGTTGTTCTGGAGCAGACCGACGGTCATGCCCAGGTACTTGTAGATGCGGCCCATCCACTCGGAGTCGCGCTTTGCCAGGTAATCGTTGACGGTAACGACATGCACGCCCTTGCCGGCGATAGCGTTGAGATAGCCGGCCAACGTGGAGACGAGGGTCTTACCTTCGCCGGTCTTCATCTCGGCGATGTGGCCCTCGTGCAGTGCCATGGCGCCAATGAGCTGCACGTCAAAGTGGCGCATACCCATGGTGCGCTTGGAAGCCTCACGCACGGTGGCAAAGGCCTCGGGGAGCATGTCGTCGAGCGACTCGCCGTTGGCGTAACGCTCGCGGAACTTATCGGTCTGGCCGCGGAGCTCCTCCTCGGTCATCTTCTCAAACTGGGGCTCAAGACCGTTGATCTGGTCGACGATCTTGTAGTAGCGCTTAAGGTCCTTATCGGATCCAAAGGACAGCAGCTTTGACATGAATCCCATGTGGTTTTCCTTTTTGGCCATCGCCCACGTCGTGCAGTTGCGGGCGAGTTAAACACAGATGATTGTACTTTAGCCAAACAAGGCGCGGCCTATACGGTCGACCTCGACCGCCACGTAATAACTACGACCAACCTGCCACAATGGGACAGGTTAATTTTGGCAGGTTTTATCTGGGCTAACGCCGCCTCTCTGCCATTTGGTGCAATGGGGGCAGGTTGGTTTGCACCAATAAAAAGAAAAGGACCGCGCACCCAAACGGATGCACGGCCCTTATGCCATGAATGCGAGTGATTCCGCGGCGAGCTATTTACTCAGCAGCCTCGGTGGTCTCGGCCTCGGCAGCGGCCTCCTCGACGGGAGCCTCTGCGGGAGCCTCGGCGGCCTGCTTGGCAGCCTCCTCGGCGAACTTAGCGGCACGCTTAGCCTTCTCGGCAGCCTTAGCCTCAGCGGCGGCCTTGCGAGCAGCCTCGGCCTCAGCAGCCTTGGCGGCCTTGGCAGCCTTGGCCTCCTCAGCCTTCTTGAGCTGGGCGGCAGCGGCGCCACCGAACTTGTCGGCGAAGCGCTGGACGCGTCCACCGGTGTCGACGAACTTCTGCTGGCCGGTGTAGAACGGGTGGCACTCGTTGCAAAGCTCGACCTTCATCTCGGACACGGTAGCGTGCGTCTTGAAGGTGTTGCCGCAGGAGCACGTCACCGTGCACTCGACATACTGGGGATGGATACCCTGCTTCATGGTAGGACTCCTTATTGGTCAGGCGCTGGTTACCGATCAGCGCATAAGGCGTCTTGGTTTCCGACCAAGACAACAAACTCGGCTATGGTACCACGGCGCCGCGCGTCCCACAAAAGGTTCACGGTCTTTGTGCAACGCGGCGCGACCAACCGCAGCGGACACGCACCCTGTTGCCCCTTCTCCCATGTTGCAGACGTGTAACGCCGCAGTAAGCACACCCCTTTTGGCGCCAGACAGGTACAATGATGAACACTGTACCGTAGCGGAGCGCCCCGCGCGCGCCGCAATCACGCGAAAGGGTTTCCCATGGCCGAGATCTCGTCCTCCCGTATCGTCATCACCGTCCTTGGCAAGAACCGCCCCGGCATCGTCGCCGGCGTCACCCGTGTCCTAGGCGAGGCCAACGTCGACATCCGCGACATCACGCAGTCCATTATCGAGGACATCTTCACCATGACCATGCTGGCCGACACCGCCGAGTCCAAGCTCGACTTCGCCGAGCTGCAGAAGGCGCTGGCCGAGGCCGGCGAGCTTTCGGGCGTCAACGTGTCCATCCAGCGCGAGGACGTCTTTAACTTTATGTACCGCCTGTAGCGAACAAGCCGCTCGGGGCAGCTTGACGTCATATCGTCCAAGCGCGCGGCCCCAAAGCGGACCGGAGAGGAGCGCGCATGGCCTACGACGCCAAGAAAATCTACTACCGCTTCGACGATCACCTGAGCCGCCTGGTTCTGGATTACGAGGCGAGCCGTCAGATTTCGCCCGAAAGCGAAAACCTCTACCACGGCCTGCCGACCGACCCTTATGACGAGGACCTGTTTGTCGAGCACAATGTCAAACGCGGCCTGCGCAATGCAGACGGCTCGGGCGTGGTCGCGGGCCTCACTCGCATCTCGGACGTACATGGCTACAACAAGGTCGACGGTAAGGTCGTGCCCGATCAGGGCAAACTCACGCTTCGTGGCTACAGCATCGAGGATCTGGTCAACAACGCCCAGGCCGAGAACCGCTACGGCTACGAAGAAGTCGCCTATCTGCTCATCACGGGCTCCCTGCCCACCAAGGAAGAGCTTGACGGTTTTTGCGGACGCCTGGGTGCTTTTAGGCACCTGAGCGACGAATACGTCCGCGAGTTCCCCATGACCACGGTGTCGTCGAGCATCATGAATGTGCTTCAGCGCGCCGTGCTGCTGCTCTACGCCTTCGATGCCGAGCCCGACGCCATTACACCCGAGCACGAGATCGACGTGGCCATCTCCATGCTCGCCCGTCTCCCCCGTATCGCCGCCTTCGCGCATATGGCCTCGGTCGCCAAGCGCCGCGGCTCCGAGGTTCATGTACCGCACCCCACACCCGGCCTTTCCACCGCCGAGACCATCCTGCAGGTGTTGCGCGGCGGTATGGCATTCACCCGCGACGAAGCCATGCTGCTCGACGTGATGCTCATGCTGCATGCCGAGCACGGCGGCGGCAACAACTCCACGTTCGCCTGCCGTGTGCTGTCCTCCTCGGCCACCGACCCGTATTCCGCCTACGCCGCGGCTATCGGCTCGCTCAAGGGCCCGCGCCACGGCGGCGCCAACGCCAAGGTCGTGTCCATGCACGAGGACATCCGTGCGCATGTTTCCAATTGGGAGGACGAGGACGAGATCGCAGCCTACCTGGGCAAGATCCTCGACAAGCAGGCCTTCGACGGCACGGGCCTCATCTACGGTATGGGCCACGCCGTCTACACGCTGAGCGACCCGCGTGCCGAGGTGTGCCGCCGTTACGCGCGCACGCTTGCCGCCAAGAAGGACCTGGGCGAGGAGTTCGCGCTCATCGAGCGTATCGAGCGCCTGGCCCCGCAAGTAATGCGTGATCACGGCATGACCAAGCCCATCTGCGCCAACATCGACCTGTACACGGGCTTTATCTACAAGATGCTCGGCGTGCCCGAGACGCTTTTTACGCCGCTATTCGCCGTCGCCCGCATGGCCGGCTGGTCGGCGCACCGCATGGAAGAGCTCTTCTGCGCGCACCGTATCATCCGCCCCGCCTATCGTCCGGTGATCGAGCCGCTGGAGTACAAGCCGCTCGCCGACCGCTAGGACGCGGACCGTTATAGAACCCGAGCGTGGCCAGGGCATCATCGCCCTCGGCCACGCTTTTTATGCCAGTAGAAAGGGCTTCATCAAATGATTGTGTTTTCCGATATGGACGGAACGCTGCTGACGAGCGATAAGCAGATGAGCGACGCCACCTGGGCAATGCTCGACGAGCTTGCGCGCCGCGGTATTGAGTTTGTGCCCTGCACGGGGCGTCCGCTGTCGGGCATCTTTGAGCCCATCCTCGCCCATCCCGCCGTACACTACGCGGTCTGCGCCAACGGCGCCAGCGTCTGGCAGCTCGACGACGGTACGTCCACCGATGCCTCACGTGCCACGCGCATTTTGAGCCGACCGCTCGACCGCGCCATCGCCCACCGCATCCATAGCATTGCCGCCGGCCATGACGTCACCTTCGATATCTTCGCGGACGGGCGGTGCTTCCTCCCCCGCTCGCTCTACACGCGCCTGGACGAATTCTGCGGCGGCGACCCCCACATCGCGGCTTCGCTCAAGCGTACGCGAACACCGATCGACATGGATATCGACAGCAAGATCGACGAGGTCGAGACGCTCGAACGCATCGCCATGTACTGGCACGACCCGGCCGATCGCGACGCCATCGCGGCGGAGCTCGAAACGCTCGGAGGCATTGAGGTCACGCGTTCGTACGCCATGAATATCGAGGTCATGGGCGAGGGCGCCACCAAGGGAACGGCCCTCACGTGGCTATGCGAATACCTGGGCGAGCGTCTCGCCGACGCCTGGGCGTTCGGCGACAACATCAACGACATCCCCATGCTGCAGGCAGCGGGCCACGGCATGGCCATGATCAACGCCGAGTCCGAAGACCGCGAGGCCGCCGACGCCATCACCGAATACGACAACGACCACGACGGCGTCGCCCGCACCATCATGGCCGCCCTCGCCTAGCCATTGGGGACGTTCTTGAATGACTAGTCGTTGGGGACAGTCTTCGCGAAAAAGCTGCAAGGACTGTCCCCCACTGCCGGCAGAAAAGGAACGTCCCCAGCTGCCGGATTAAGCGAGACTCTCCAGCACGCGACGGAGCTCCTGCTGGACGGCGTGGTCGCGATTACAACCCACCACGCGATCGGCCACCGCTTTGAGCGCGGGACGCGCGTTTTCCATCGCGCAGCCCGTGCCGACAAAGCGAATGATCTCGTAGTCGTTCATCGAGTCGCCAAACGCCATGACCTCGTCGCGTTCGACGCCATAGTGCTCCATGAGCTGCTCGATTCCCGAGGCTTTCGACACACCGGGCTGCATGGCATCGATCCATGCGTTTCCAGAAGGCGCAAAGGTAAAGAGCTGGCCAAGCTCGCGCTGCAGTACGTAGGCACTGTCCATAACGGCACAGTCATCGCAAAAGATACTCGCCTTGATGATATTTACGCTGGGATCGGGCAGCTCCCAAATGCGCTCGGCATTGGGAAGGTCCTTATCGACCTCACGCACGAACTTGCACTCGTCATCGAGCAGGAAGGACTTGGTTCGGTCAAAGAGCGCAAGATGCAGATTGGGAAACGTCCTGACGGCTTGGGCGAGCCTTCGAATCGCCAGGTGGGAATACACCTCACGGTCTACCATCTTACCGTCGGCGTAGACTTGGGCGCCGTTAGCGGCGACAAAGTCCATCTTGTCGCGAACGGGCGCAAAGAACTCGCACAGGCGATCGTAGCGACGACCTGACGATGCAGCGAAATGCACGCCATGCTCGTGTAGCGCCAGAATCAGTTCGTAGGTCTCGGGAGGCACCTGGCCGTTTTCGTCAAGCAGTGTGCCGTCCATATCGGATGCAATCAGTTTAAACATAGAAAAGCTCCCTTCGGGCTTGATGGAATCGGACGTATATCCAAAATCACCGTACCCAAAGGGAGCTCAAATAAGACTCCGCGGGCGCAAACGTTACAAGGACCTAGCAAATAGCTCACGCGCGCCAGAGGCCCCACGGTCGCGACG
This sequence comes from uncultured Collinsella sp., assembly GCA_900541245.1. Lineage (GTDB taxonomy): Bacteria > Actinomycetota > Coriobacteriia > Coriobacteriales > Coriobacteriaceae > Collinsella. The sequence continues at coordinate 23,486 of UQIS01000014.1, read as the reverse complement.
TCAGGCAGCCCGCCAAAGAGTGTCCCCAACGACTAGTCGTTTAAGAACGTCCCCGATGACTAGTCGGCGTAGGTGAAGGTCGTGACGTCGAACATGCCCTCGGGGCGGATGCGGAGCGTCGGGATGACCGGCAGGGGCAGGAAGATGATGCCCATGATGGGGTCGAGCGGCGGCTCAATACCCATGGCGCGCGCCTTAACCATAAAGTCGTCGTGCTGCGCGGCAACGTCCTCGGCCGTGCCTTCGCTCATAAGGCCACCGAGCGCCAACGGAATGCGCGCCACGACCTCGCCGTTGCGCACCAGTACGTGACCGCCCTGGCCCACGGCCTCAACAGCAGCCATCATATCGGCAGCGTTGTCGCCCACCACGCACACGTTGTGCGAGTCGTGGCCGATCGTGGAGGCAATGGCACCACCGGTGATGGTGAAGCCACGCACCCAGCCGCGACCGATATGCTTGCCGACCAGGCCCAGGCCAGCGGGACCATCGCCATCGGTGCCCTCGGCCTGCAGCGACACGCCGCGGCCATGGCGCTCGATAAGCATAATGCGGCGCAGGCCCTCGGCGCTTTCGGGGCGAGCCACACCCGTGATGGCCTTGCCCGGCACCACGTCGATCACGGCCTCACCTGGCTTAAAGGCATAGTCGAACACGTCGAGCGATAGCTTCGGCAGCTTAACGGAAGCGCGCAGCTCGTCGGCAAGGGCCGCAACCTCGGCCATCTCGGGTGCAATCTCGCCCACAAAGGTGCCGTCCTGCGCCACCAGAGCACCGGCGGCATATACGCGATGCGGAGCCGTGGCAAACGTCAAGTCATTGAGCACCAGCAGGTCAGCACGCTTGCCCGGGGCAATCGCACCACGCAGCTCGTGCGGGTCGCGGCAACCGTGGTCCAGGCCAAACGCCTCGGCTGTGGACAGGGACGCCATAGAGATGGCAACCACGGGGTCAATACCGGCCTCAATCGCTACGCGGCAGGCATTGTCGATCATACCGGTCGAAAGCGCGTCGGAGGGAGCACGGTCGTCGGTCGCAAAGCAGCAGCGGCGGGCACGGGCGGGGTTCTCCAGCAGCATCGGCGACAGGTTGGCCAGGTCGTGGCTACACGTACCCTCGCGCAGCATCACATACATGCCGCGGGATAGCTTGTCGAGCGCCTCCTCGGGAATCGTCGACTCGTGGTCGGCGATAATGCCCGCTGCGGCATAGGCGTTGAGGTCCTTACCGGCAACGAGCGGCGCATGGCCGTCGACCTGCTTGGACGGCGTCTGGTTGGCAGCATCGATGCGAGCACAGGTCTCGGGGTCGGCCATAAAGACGCCCGGCAGGTTCATCATTTCGCCCAGTCCAAAGACATCGCCTGGATGCTCGGCAAAAAACGCCTGCATATCGGCAGCCGAAATAACGGCACCGGCCTGCTCGTCGGGCAGCGCGGGCACGCACGAAGGCATCATGTACTTGATGGAGATGGGTGCGCGGCGGCCATCCTCGATCATAAAGCGCAAGCCGTCGAGACCGGCAACATTGGCAATCTCGTGGCTGTCGGCAATGGCGGTGGTAGTACCGCGCGTCGCGGCCATGCGAGCATACTCGGCGGGACGGATGTTCGAAGACTCGATATGCAGATGCCCGTCAATAAAACCGGGAGCGAGATAGCGACCCTGGCAGTCGATGACCTCAGTTGCCTCGTAGGTACCAGCGGCATCGTCGCGACCATCGTAGAGCACGCCGACGATCACACCGTCCTTGACGGCAACGCTACCGGGCGCCACACGCTGGCCATACACGTCGACGATCTGCGCATTGGTAAACAGCGTGTCGACGGGCACGCGGCCCTCGGCGGCCTCGATCACAGTCCTCATGACCTCAACGGACATACATACTCCTTTAACCGTAGAAAAACAGCTGCGGAGCGGACAGACCTTCACCGCAGCAAGCCAATAGCCATTGTATGCCCAAAAGAAAGTCCCGCTAACACCCCTTCCGCTTAACGGCACCGCCAAATGACCCCTCCGTCCCCAAGGGATCGTCGTAACCAAAAAAGGCCGCAGTCGGGATTCCCGGCTGCGGCCTTATTGCACTTGTGAGGTCAACTCGCTCGTTAGACCAACTTGAAGCCCTTGCGCTTGCCTACGGAGAGGGTGTCGCCCAGCTTGAGGGCGCTGGGATCGATGTTATAGCTCTTGGGAGCCACGGCCTTGCCGTTGATCTTGACACCGCCACCGTCGATATCGCGACGAGCCTGGCCGGCGCTCGCCGAAAGACCCAAGTCCTTGAGCAGGCCGGCGAGGTAGATCTGGCCCTCGTCGTTAACAGTCAGCTCAACGTGCTCCTCGGGGAAGTCGGCGAGCTGGCCCTCCTTGAACACGCGGTCGAACTCGGCCTGAGCCTCGTCGCCGGCACCGGCGCCGTGGTAGGTGTCGCACAGGTCGCGGCCCAGAGCGCGCTTGAGCTCGTAGGGGTCGGCAGAACCATCGGCCAGGGCAGCGTCGATCTTGTCGACCTCTGCAGGGGTGAGCGAGCTGGCCAGACGATAGTACTTGCCGATCATCTCGTCGGGGATGGACATGGTCTTGCCGAACATATCCTTGGGGGCGTCGGTCAGGCCGATGTAGTTGCCGTAGGACTTGGACATCTTGCGCACGCCATCGGTGCCCTCGAGCAGCGGCATGGTGAGCGCGATCTGGGGCTCCATGCCCATCTTCTCCATGAGCTCACGGCCGGCGAGCAGGTTGAAGAGCTGATCGGTGCCGCCCATCTCCACGTCGGCCTTGATCTGCACGGAGTCGAAGGCCTGCATCACGGGATACAGGAACTCATGCAGGGCGATCGGCGTCTGAGACTGGTAGCGCTTGGTAAAGTCATCGCGCTCAAGGATGCGGGCGACGGTGAACTTGGAGCACACCTGCAGCAGGCCGGCCAGGTCCATCGAAAGGATCCAGTCGCCGTTGTGCACGATGGTGGTCTTCTCGGGATCCAGGATCTTCATGGCCTGGCTCACGTAGGTCTCGGCGTTGGCCTCGATCTGCTCCTGCGAAAGCTGCGGACGGGTGGAATTCTTGCCCGAAGGATCGCCGATCAGCGCGGTGCCGTTACCGATGATAAGGGTGACGTTGTGGCCCAGGTCCTGGAACTGACGCATCTTGCGCAGGGGCACGGCATGTCCCAAGTGCAGGTCGGGGCTGGTGGGATCGACGCCGAGCTTGATGTTGAGGGGCTCGCCCTTCTCAAGCTTCTTGCGAAGGTCGGCCTCGGGGACGATCTGCGCGGCGCCCGAGGTGATGATACGCATTTGCTCGTCGACAGACAGCATTGGGTATCCTCCTTTTGCTATAGCACCCTCGCCGGATACGGCGGTGCTGGAAGTCCATAAACTCTCATATGATAACAAAACGGCGCGGCCGAACACCTACGACAGGAAAATCCTCGTCCTGCCGCATGCGTCGACAGCGACCGGCAGACGCGTACCGTCGCGCTCGACCAAATAGCGCGTCTGCCGACGACGCGAGCAGTCACGGCAATGGACCGAGCCCGTTGCCTGTGTGGCACAAGGCCCCTCGGCGGTGAGCAGGCAATGCTCACACGCCATGAGCTCGGGATGGCCGGCGTCGACAGGCCCCAAGACACCGGGGCAAGCGGCAAGCTCGGCAACGCGCTCAGCGTCGTTGGCGAGCAACTCGGCTGGCACATACACACGGCCCGCACCAAGCCCACGCAGCCAGACAAGCGTGGCCCGGTTGGCGCAAAACACTGGCGCCGCCACATCAAACGCCACGCCCAACTCACGCGCCATCGCAGCCTGTCCCAAATTGCGGCAGACCACACGCCCGGCACGCTGCATCAGCGAGCGGGTCCGCTCGACGTCGCCCCCGCGACAGACCTCATCGAGCACCACGGTCGCATCGGACAGGTCGAGCTCGTCACACGGGTCGGCATCCATCAGCTCCCAGGCAAAGAACATACGAGCCAAAGCCCCCTGCTCTGCCGACTCCGCCAGTCCCGCCGCCGGCACATCGCCAGCGACAACGGAGCCCTCAAACGGCAGCACTTCAACGGCGCGAGCAGCAGGCACGACCGCATCCGCTTCGGCCCGCATGCGCTCCAACACCGCCGCCGTCTGATCCAACACGCCGGCGCTGCGAATCAGGTACACCTCGCAGCCCGTGTCCACCTTACGCTTGCAATGCACGACGACGCGCTTCCCCGCTGCGGCATCCACCGGGCAGGGCACCTGCGGCCAGCGCTTGGGCACATCGGGACGCGCGTCGGCACCCGGATAGAACCGAATCTCGAGCGTGTCACCCGCCGCCACGGCGGCATCGAGCTCAACGGTCACCTCTTCGTGGCCCACAGCGACCAAGCGCCCCACGCGCACGCCCTGGTTAATTGCGCGCTCAAAGCTCATCAGTTCGGCACCCGAACGCCCTCGCAGGTACGCATCGGTAAACCCACGGTTAAACGACCTTCCCAGCTCGCGTTCAAGCTCTTCCACGGCACCGGGGTCCCACGCGCCGTCGCGCAGCATATCGAGCGCCCGGCGCCACACCCGCACCACGTTGAATACGTAATCGGGGTTCTTCATGCGCCCCTCGATCTTGAGCGACGCCACGCCGGTATCTACAAGCTCGGGCAGATGCGCAATACCCAGATAGTCGCGCGGGCACAGCAGGCGATCTCCCTCGACGGCGACAACGCTCTGTCCCGCCTCGTCCACCAGGTCGTACGCCAGACGGCACGGCTGCGTGCAGTCGCCGCGCATCGCCGAGCGCCCACGCCGCAGGGCCGAGAACTCGCACGCCCCCGAATAGCCGATACAAATCGCACCGTGGCAGAATACCTCGATGGGCACGCCCGTGGCACATAGCGCCGCAATCTCGTCGACCGTCAGCTCGCGTGCCGTCGTCACGCGCTCGACCCCCAGCTCATCGGCGGCAAGCCGCACGGCACCCTCGCTATGAGCGCCCGCCTGCGTGGACAGGTGAATCTCGACCCCGGGAATCGCCGCGCGCAGCGCGCAGGCCAACCCGGCATCGGCGACAATCAAAGCATCGGCGCCCAGCTCCAGTGCATGAGCTCCCAACGCCACCGCGTCGGACAACTCATCGTCAAACACGAACACGTTGAGCGTTACGTACACACGCACGCCATGGGCATGCGCCACGGCGCAGCCGCGCGCAAACTCGTTATCCGTAAAGCCATGGGCGCTCACACGGGCGTTAAAGCCGCCCAACCCCGCATAGATGGCATCGGCACCCGCAGCGATGGCCGCAAGCATCTGGTCGAGCCCGCCCGCCGGCGCCAGCAGCTCGGGCAGCGCCGCACCGGCAGCATCCAATCCAGTCTCGTATTGTCCGCTCGGCCCCATCGTCCGAATCGCCATCGGCAAACTCCTTACCAAGGTATGCATTCACTCTGAAAAATGCCGTCTTCCAGCATACACGAGGCCTCGCGCGCCCCGTTTGGTTTATCGTGTAATAACTTATGTCCATCCTGCCCCGACGGCACATCCACCGTCCGGCACGACATACCTGGAGGTCAATATATGGGTCCTCGCCAACGACAGGGACGCAGCCGTTCAAAGACGCATGCTCTGCCCATAATCCTGCTCTCGTTTTTGGGCTTTTTGCTTATCGCGGGCGTGGCATTTGGCATCGGCATGGTCGGCAACGTCAACCGCTGGCTGTCCGATCTGCCCGACTACACCGACGCCAACGCGTATCTGGTGAGCGAGCCCACCGAGATCGTCGACTGCAACGGCAACAAGATCGCGAGCTTCTACACGCAAAACCGCAAGTCCATCACCAAGGACGAGGTCTCCCCCTACGTGCTGCAGGGCACCGTTGACGTCGAGGACGAGCGCTTCTACGAGCACGGCGGTATCGACCTGTGGGGTATCGCGCGTGCTGCGGTGGCAACCCTCGGCGGCGGGCACGAAGGCGCCTCGACTATCACCCAGCAGCTGGTGCGCAACACCATTCTGCAGGAGGAGCAGTTCGACTCGACCATCGAGCGTAAGGTGCGCGAGGCCTACATCGCCGTCAAGATGGAGGACATGTACTCCAAAGACGAGATCCTCATGATGTACCTCAACACCATCTACTACGGCCACGGCGCCTACGGCATCGAGGCCGCAGCCGAAACCTATCTGTCCAAGAGCGCCGCCGACCTCACCCTGAGCGAGGCCGCACTGTTGATCGGCCTTCCTAACTCACCCTCGCAGTACGACCCCACGGTCAACCCCGACCTGGCGCTGTCCCGTCGCAACAAGGTCCTTGACAACATGTTGCGCCTGGGCCACATCACGCAGGAGGAGCACGATGCCGCACAGGCCGAGCCCATCACCCTCAACGTGACCGAGATTTCGGGCAGCGGCGTCGACGTATACTCGCAGCCCTACTTTGTCGCCTATGTTAAGCAGCTGCTGGAGCAGGAGTTCTCGACCGACGTGCTCTTTAAGGGCGGCCTGACCGTCAAGACCACCATCGACCCCACGATGCAGCAGGTGGCAGAGAATGCCGTCCGCGAGCAGCTCGACACGCTCTCACTCGACGGCCTGGACATGGGCATGGTCGTCGTCGACCCCAAGACCGGCTACATCAAGTGCATGGTGGGTGGCTACGACTACAACGCCGACGAGAACCACGTAAACCATGCCACGGCCAAGCGTCCCGTCGGCTCCACCTTTAAGGCCTTTACGCTGGCAACTGCCATCCAAAACGGCATGAACCCCAACGTCACCCTCAACTGCAACTCGCCGCTCAAGGCCAAGGGCACCACGACCGAGGTCCAAAACTACGCCAACCATAGCTATGGCAACATCACGCTTAAGCAGGCAACGGCGTACTCCTCCAACACCGGCTACATCCAGGTGGCGGAAGCCGTCGGCAACAGCAAGATCATCTCGCTCGTCAAAAAGCTCGGCATCGATCCCGCCAAGGACAACATCGAGGACGTTCCCGTCATGACCCTCGGCACCGGCTCGATCTCGCCGCTCGAGATGGCCGCCGCCTACGCGACGTTTGCCAACGGCGGCTACTATCGCCAGCCGATCGCCATCACCGAGATTGACTCTCGTACCGGTTCGGTGCTGTACCAGCACACGGACAATCCCTCACAGGTGCTTACCGAGGGCGAGGCCGCCGCGGTCACCGATGTTCTGTCCGGCGTCATGAAGGGCGGCGGTACGGGTGCTGCCGGCGCCCTGAGCGTCAACCAGCCCTATGCCGGCAAGACGGGCACCACCGACAACACCACCAACCTGTGGTTCTGCGGCTATACCCCGCAGCTGGCGTGCGCCCTGTGGACCGGCTATTCCGCGGGCGAGATTCCCATCCAAAAATACGGCACAGACCTGCTGGGCGACAGCACCAACCTGCCTGTCTTTAAGCGGTTTATGAACACCGTTCTGACCGGTACCGAGCGCGAGGAGTTTGCGACCGGAACGGCGCCCACCTACAAGAACAACAGCGTCTGGAAGTTCTACGGCACCAACAACTCCAAGAAGACGGAGAACGACGACAAGGACGAGAACGAGGACGAAGAGGAAACCACCACAACAACTACCACGACGACCACGCCCACCGAGACCACGGGCGGCGACACAACCGGCGGCACCGGTACGACCGGTGGCTCGACGGGCGGCTCCACTGGTGGTTCGACCGGCGGCGATGGTGGCACGCCTACGCCTACGCCTACGCCCACTCCCGACCCCTCGCCCACGCCTGACGATACTGTTGGCTAGAAATTCATCCGGCCATTAGCAACAAGGCCCCCGAGCAGCTTATTAAACTGCTCGGGGGCCTTTTAGTTTAAAGCGACCTGGTGGACGGTCTTTATACCGGCAAACAAAAAAAGGGGGGGTACCGACCAACGTCGATACCCCTTACAAGCCACCATGTCACGCGCACAGTGCCGAGCGCACGACCCGCACGCCTACTTGCGAGAATTGCTCAGCTTATTGATCAGCGCCTCAAGACGCTCGCCGTCCTCGGCCGTCTGGGCAATAACCAAAATCGTATCGTTGCCGGCAAGCGAGCCAAGCACATCGGGCAACTCTGCCGCATCAACGGCGGCGGCGATGCCGGAAGCCGTGCCAGGCTGAGCCTTGATCATAACCAGATTATCGGTACGCAGAACGCCCGTTACAAGCTCGGAAACCATACGCTGCAGGTGCAGGTCCTCTGCCAGAACATAGATGCCCTCAGGGAGCTTACGCAGCCCCATGTCGGCAATATCGCGAGAGACAGTCGCCTGCGTGCAATCAAAGCCCATAGCGCGGAGCTCATCGACCAGCACGCGCTGCGTGCGGACGTCCTTATTGCGCACAATATCTCTAATGGCATCCTGGCGCCCATTGCGTTTTTTAGCCATACAAACCCTCTCTCCAAAAGATGGCGGAGACAATCAATCAGTGATTGAATAGTTTAACGCTATTTGAAGGCTTTTGTGTATAAGAACGCATTTCGAAACAATTCTATGCAAATTTGTTTCGAAATGAGCCGTTTAGGCGGTTTTTGCGCCCGTCCGGTTAAGAAAAGCTGCCAGATGCGTACACATCACGCAGCGCGCGGGCTTGGCGCTGGCGATCGGCCCAAACAACAGACCGAGTCCCCGATGGTTATCCTTGAGCGCGGCGACCATCTGACGGGTTCGAGGCGCCTCGAGCATATCACGCATGCGGGCGGAACGCTCGATTGACGACACTCCATGCGGGCTCAGACACAAATTCTCGATGCAGGCGACCAGTCCGGCAAAGTAGAACTTTTGGCTTGCCAGCTTGAGCCGACCACCGCTATCTGCTTCCGAGAGTGAGTCCGCAAGCTCGTCGAGCGCTCGAGTGTCATCGGATATCCTGGCATACATGGTGGGATCAAAGGCATCTGTAAGCTTAGGTGCCACCGCGTGGAAACAAGCGTCGCCGCAGCCGGACACGAATCGTGCCTGCGAGAGCGCATAAGCCATAAACTCAACCGTACGGTACGCCTTGCCGCGCGACAGGCATGCCTCAAACAGCGAGCGGCTGTACATCACGCCAGAGGTCTGAACGACAAGGCCGCCTAAAATCAACTGGGGCAGCCCGGTCACCATCGAGGATTTGCTATCAATGGAAATATGAGCAGCATCCAAGACGCGCGAATGGCGCTCTCGATGTGCATCATAGCGGTCGAGCGACACCGTGGGGAGCACTATGTCTGCCGTAGTATCGCACGCGATATCGACCATCTTGGAAAGGGACTGCGGAGCAAACCACTCATCGGCGTTCATAGCGATGATTTGAGAGCCGCGCGAGGCAGCAAAACCGGCACGAAGACAAGCGCCGCGCTTCGCGTCCTCGACGTCAATCAAATCAATATGGATGTCCCTGTCGGCAGCAACTTGAAGCGAATGGCGCACACCGGGCGCAGCATCGCGGCAGACAACGACAATCTGCAAATCGTAGAGGTCTTGGTTCTGGATACTCTCGAGCGCACGCATCGCATAGCTGGGCGAACCTTCTACCACAAGGATCACCGAAAGTCGCGGATGCGAGCCACGTCGAACCAAGTTATCCGTCCTCTCGACAGCAGTGAATCAAACTGTCGTTCATGGTACACCCCGGCAATAAAAGCAATGAGACACCGGTTGTATTGCACGCCAAGAACAGATGTTGCACACGCGCAGCCCACAGATGACAGGTGCCGACGCACGACGCGCCGAGCCCTCCCCTAGTCGAGCACGACAAGCTCGGCGGGATCGTAATCCACGCCCATAAACGTAAGGCCGCAGGCAGGAGCCGTGGGGCCCGCAGCGGTACGGTCGCAAGCATCGATGACCTCGCGCATCCACTCGGGTTCACGGCGATGCATGCCAATCTCGACAAGCGTGCCCACGATCGTGCGGACCATCGAATGCAGAAACGCATTGCCCTCGATGGTAAACGTCAGGATGTCCTCGCCAAACGCAACCTCATGGCCAAACTCGGCACGCATCACGCAGCGGTGCGTGGGCTTGCCCACGGCAGACGCCACCTTGCAAAAGCTCTTGAAGTCCTGCTCGCCCAGCAGCGCGGGACAGGCCGCAGACATCGCCTCAACATCCAATGGGTAGCGATGCCACCACACCGCACCGCGCGAAAGCACAGGGCGCGCGTCGCGATCGGCAATACGGTACGTATACGTACGGGAACGCGCATCAAAGCGTGCAGAAAAGCCTTTACGGGCCTTGTAGACCTCGTTTATGGCGATATCTTTGGGCAGGAGGGCATCCATAGCCCTCAGCCACCTACGGCGCGTCAAAGCCAACTCAGCGTCCGTTACGGGCACGCTGATAAACTGTGCCACCGCATGCACGCCGGCATCGGTACGTCCCGCACACGTCAGGTCGATCGGACGGCGCAGGAGCGTCTCAATAGCTCGACGTAGCTCACCTGCAACCGTCGTCTGTCCCAGCTGCTCGGCAAATCCGCTATACGACGAGCCATCATAGGCCACGCGAAATACGAGCGTGGCGTCAAGCTCGGAAATCGAATTGAAATCAGACGGCGCAGTCATGGGCGCTCCCAACAAACAAGCAACGGTATCGCGACAAAAAAAGAGGGGTACGCGAACGTACCCCTCGAATATAGCCTATGCAGACGGATTGTCTACTCAGCGGTCTCCTCAGCAGGAGCCTCCTCGGCAGCCTCGACCTTCTTGGGAGCAGCGGCCTTCTTGGGGGCCGGAGCAGCCTTCTTAGCCTTAGGCGTGCAAGGCTCGGTGACGAGCTCCATGATAACGATGGGAGCGTTGTCGCCCTTGCGGTTACCGAGCTTCATGATGCGGGTGTAACCGCCGTTGCGGTCCTGCCACATGCCCTGAGCAGCCTTGTCGAAGATCTCGGCAACGAGCTGCTTATCGCCGAGCTTGGCGATAGCCAGACGACGAGAGTGCAGGTCGCCCTTCTTGGCCCAGGTGATGATCGGATCGACGACCGAACGCAGCGCCTTAGCGCGGGTCTCGGTGGTCTTGATGCGGTCGTTCTCGAAGAGGGCCTTAGCAAGGCTCTTCTTCATGGCCTTGGTGTGGCTCGCATCGGTGCCGAGCTTCAGGCCCTTCTTAACGTTATGACGCATGGTCTAGTTTCTCCTCAAATATGCGAAGCATTAAGCCTTCAGGCTCAGGCCCATGGACTCAAGCTTGTCCTTCACTTCCTCGATCGACTTAACACCGAAGTTACGGATGTTGAGCAGATCGTTCTCCGAGAACTCAACGAGCTGACGGACCGAGTGAATGCTGGCGCGCTTAAGGCAGTTGTAGGAACGGACGGAAAGGTCCAGATCCTCGATCTGCTTGTCCAGCTCGGCGTTGTCGTTGGTGACCTCGGGAGCGAAGATCGAAGCCTCCTCCTCGACCTCGGGGGTCTCGGCAAGGTTCATAAAGGCGGCCATATGCTGGTTGATGATATTGGCAGCCTGGACCACGGCGTCGCGCGGGGCGATGGAGCCGTTGGTCTCGATCTCGAGGACAAGGCGGTCGTAGTCGGTGTGCTGACCGACACGGCAAGCCTCAACGAGCTTGGCGCAACGGGAAACCGGCGAGTACAGCGAGTCGACGTGGATCACACCGATGGGATCGTTGTCGCGCTTGTTGGCCTCGCCAGAAACATAGCCGCGGCCATAGCCGATGCGCATGCTCATGGTGAGATGGCCACCCTCGGTGAGCGTAGCGATGTGCTGCTCGGGGTTGACCAGCTCAAACTCGGACGGAATAAAGAAGTCCGCACCGGTGACCTCGCAGGGGCCGTCAACCGAAATGGTGGCGGTCGCCTCGTCGGTCGTGCCGAGAGCCCTGAAGACAAGACCCTTGACATTCAGGACGATGTCGGTGACATCCTCGACCATGTTAGGGATGGTCATGAACTCGTGCTGCGCACCATCGATCTGAATAGCCTCGACGGCGGCACCCTCGAGCGAGGACAGAAGAACGCGACGAAGGGAGTTACCCAGAGTATCGCCGTAGCCACGCTCGAGCGGCTCGACGGAGACACGAGCAGACGTCTCGTTGATCTCTTCGACCTGAACCTGAGGCCTAATGAATTCTGACATGTATTACCTCCAGCCTCAGCAGCCCGGATGGACTACTTAGAGTAGAGCTCGACGATGAGCTGCTCGTTGATATCACCGCTGATCTGCTCACGCGTCGGCAGAGCGAGCACGTTACCAGACAGCTTCTCGATATCGACCTCGAGCCAGCCAGGGACCTCAAAGCGCTCGGAGGAAATCAGGGCCTCCTTGATGGGGAGGAGGTCACGGAACTTCTCGCCGACAGCGACGACGTCGCCGGCCTTGACGCGGTAGGACGGGATGTCCACGCGCTTGCCGTTCACGGTGAAGTGACCGTGACGGACGGACTGACGAGCCTCTTTGCGGGTGCGGGCGAAGCCAAGACGGAAGACGACGTTGTCGAGGCGAGACTCAAGGATGATCATGAGGTTCTCACCGGTGACGCCGTTCATCTTGCGGGCCTTGTTGAAGTAGCCGTGGAACTGCTTCTCCAGAACGCCATAGATGAACTTGACCTTCTGCTTCTCGCGCAGCTGCATGCCGTACTCAGATTCCTTGCGACGGCGCTTGGGCTGACGGATAGATTCCTTCTTGCTGCTGTAACCGAGCTCAGCGGGATCGATCCCGAGCTGACGGCAGCGCTTAAGAACAGGAGTCCTGTCGATTGCCATATTGATACGATCCTTTCAGTTACACGCGGCGACGCTTCTTGGGGCGGCAGCCGTTGTGCGGAATGGGGGTCTTGTCCTGGATGCTCGAGACCTCGAGGCCAGCAGCCTGGAGGGAGCGGATGGCGGTCTCACGACCGGAGCCGGGGCCCTTGACGAAGACGGAAACCTTCTTCATACCGTGCTCCATGGCCTGCTTGGCAGCAGCCTCGGCAGCCATCTGGGCAGCGAACGGCGTGGACTTACGGGAGCCCTTGAAGCCCACCTGGCCAGCCGACTTCCAGGAAATGACGTTGCCCTGGGGATCGGTGATCGAAACGATCGTGTTGTTGAACGTAGAACGAATGTGAGCCTGGCCCACGGAAATGTTCTTACGGTCCGCGCGCTTCAGACGGGCAGCGCGAACGTTCTTCTTAGCAGTAGCCATCTATCTAGCGCTCCTTATTTCTTCTTCTTAGCACCGATCTGACGCTTCGGGCCCTTGCGGGTACGAGCGTTAGTGTGGGTGCGCTGGCCGCGGACCGGGAGGCCCTTGCGGTGACGAAGGCCGCGGTTGCAGCCGATGTCCATAAGGCGCTTGACGTTCTGGTTGCGCTCACGGCGGAGGTCGCCCTCAACCATGATCTGGTTCTTATCGATATAATCGCGGATGGCGTTAACCTCATCCTCGGTGAGGTCCTTAACGCGCGTATCCACGTTAACGTTGCACTCGACGCAAATCTTCGTCGCAGTGGTGCGGCCGATGCCGTAAATGTAGGTCAGACCGATCTCAACGCGCTTCTCACGCGGGAGGTCGACACCATTAATACGGGCCAACGTAGTCTCCTCTCTTAACCCTGACGCTGCTTATGACGGGGGTTCTCGCAAATGACGAGGACCTTGCCATGGCGCCTAATGATTTTGCACTTATCGCACATCTTCTTGACCGAAGGACGTACCTTCATCGTTCTTCCTTTCGGTAGCGCTCAAACTACTTCCCTACTATCTACTCGCCCAGCCGCAGGCGTTTAAAACTATGGCTGGTCTTCACACACAATCCGACCGTAGGTTGAGCTAAGCCTGCAGTCGGAAATGGAGTGCGTGTATGCGTGCCGCTATTTGTAGCGATAGGTGATGCGGCCGCGGGTCAGGTCGTACGGGGAAAGCTCCACGACAACCCTGTCACCGGGGAGAATACGGATGTAATTCATTCGGATCTTGCCAGAAATGTTGCACAGAACCGAATGACCGTTCTCGAGCTCGACCTTAAACATGGCGTTGGGCAACGGTTCCTTTACCGTACCCTCGAGCTCAATTGCGTCTTCCTTCTTCACAAGCAATCATCTTTCTCTAGAAAACGACAGCGATTGAGTATTCTACAACACGTATGCACGCATCGTAATAACTTCGTAATGGCTCCACAACTAAGTGGAACTTGTTACATTTCTCCGCCTTGGAGGGAGCACCAAGCACCTTGGGCATCCGTGGTGAGAATCACCGGACCATCATTGGTAATGGCGACGGTGTTCTCGTAGTGCGCGGCGGGCAGGTGATCGTTGGTCGTAACAATCCAACCGTCGGAGCCCGTGCTCACATGGTTGGAACCCATCGTAACCATCGGTTCGATGGCAATGACCATGCCGGCCTGGAGGCGAACGCCCCTCCCCTTCTTTCCATAGTTAGGAACGTTGGGGTCCTCGTGCATCACGCGGCCAATGCCATGGCCTACATAATCACGAAGCACACCGTAACCGTGAGACTCGGCGAGGGACTGAACGGCATAACCGACGTCCCCGATATGGTTACCGGGAACAGCCTGCTCAATGGCAGCCTTAAGGCAATCGCGCGTGACCTCGCACAAAGCCTTGGCTTCGGGCGTGGGGGTGCCGACGAAAAACGTCCAAGCGTTATCGCCGACCCAACCGTCGACAACGGCTCCCGTATCGATGGAGATGATATCGCCATCGCGCAGGATCATGTCGGGGTTGGGAATACCGTGGACCACGGCATCGTTGATCGATGCGCAAATGGTCCCCGGGAACCCGCCGTAACCCTTAAAGGCCGGGGTGCCGCCATGCATGCGGATAATCTGCTCCGCGAGCTGATCGAGCTCAAAGGTGGAAACGCCGGGGCGCACCATGGCTCCAACGTGGCGGAGCGCCATCTTAGATAGCGCTCCTGCCTTCTTCATCTGCTCGATTTGCGTTGCAGACTTAATCTTGATCATAGACCGAGAGCCTCTTTGACATCCCCGTACACGGTCTCGCGAGCCTGGTCACCGTTGACCGACTTGAGCAGACCCTGGCCACGATAGTAGTCGACGAGCGGGCTCGTGGACTTCTCGTAGACGTCGAGACGGTTCTTGATGGTCTCGGGCTTGTCGTCGTCGCGCTGATACATCTCGCCGCCACACTTGGGGCAGGTAGCATCGGCAGCGGTACCGGTGTAACCGCATGCGCGGCAGGTGCGACGCGAAGACAGACGATCGATAATGACCTCGGGGGCCACATCGACCAGAAGGGCGCAGTCGATCTCGCGACCCATGGCGGAGAGCTCGGAATCGAGCGTCACAGCCTGGGCGGTGTTGCGCGGGAAGCCGTCGAGGATGAAGCCCTGCTGGGCGTCATCGGCGGCAAGGCGCTCCTTGACAAGGTCGATCACGAGCTGGTCGGGAACGAGCTCGCCAGCGTCCATGTACTTCTTAGCCTGAATACCAAGCTCCGTGCCACCCTTGACGGCAGCACGCAGCAGGTCGCCCGTGGAAATGTGGGCGACGCCAAACTCGGCGACGAGCTCCT
Organism: uncultured Collinsella sp.; assembly: GCA_900541245.1. Classification (GTDB taxonomy): domain Bacteria; phylum Actinomycetota; class Coriobacteriia; order Coriobacteriales; family Coriobacteriaceae; genus Collinsella. The sequence goes on along the minus strand of UQIS01000014.1, from coordinate 8,019 downwards.
GTGCGACGGTGCCCTTACCGGCACCCGGAGCTCCGAGCAATACGAGGTTCATGAGCAATCCTCCTCTAGCCTATTTAAAGAATCCATCGTAATCATACATCTTGATCTGGCCTTCGAGCTTATCGACCGTGTCGAGCACGACGCCGACCATGATGAGGATGGACGTGCCGCCAAATGCCTGGATCAGATGGTTACCCGTGAAGGAGAAGATGATCGAAGGCACGATGGCGATGAGCGCCAAAAAGACAGCGCTGGGAAGCGTGATCTTGTTGAGCGCGTTCTTGATGTAGGCCGCGGTAGCCCTACCCGGACGCACGCCCGGAATAAAGCCGCCCTGCTTCTTAAGGTTATCGGCCGTGTCATCGGGGTTGAACACCATGGAGGTGTAGAAGTACGCGAAGAACACGATGAGGACAACGTTAAGCACCCAGTTGAGCCAACCGGTCGAAAGCGCGGAGGCAACTGCCTGAATCCAGCCGATGCCGGGGAAGAACACGGCAATCTGAGCCGGGAAGTACAGCAGCGCCGAAGCGAAGATGATCGGCACGACACCCGCGGTGTTGACCTTGATGGGCAGGTAGGTGGTCTGGCCACCCATCATGCGACGGCCCACGACGCGCTTAGCGTAGGAGACCGGGATGCGGCGCTGGCCGCGCTCAAGGAAAACAATCAGCGGGATAACCAGCAGGATGATGGCGCAGATGATCACCATGGTGATGATGCCACCGGCATTGCCCTCGGTGCTGGAGAAGATAGCCTGCGGCAGACCGGCCATGATGTTCGCGAAGATGATCAGCGACATGCCATTGCCGATACCGCGCTGGGTGATGAGCTCACCAATCCACATGATCAGCATGGCGCCCGCGGTGAGCGTACCGACGATCATGAGGTCGAAGATGATCTCGGGAGCGCCGGCGCCATTGAAGCTGATGCCGAAGCTCTTAAAGAGGAAGAGGTAACCCACGGAGTTGAGGATTGCCAGAGCCAGGGTGAGGTAACGCGAATACTGCGTAATCTTGGTCTGACCGACCTCGCCCTCGCGGGCAAGCTCATGCAGGGAAGGCACGACGGCCTGGAGCATCTGGAGGATGATCGAGCTGGTGATGTAAGGCATGATGCCCAGCGAAAACACCGACACATAGCTCAACGCGCCGCCAGAGAAAAGATTCAGGAGGGCCATAGCACCTGCGGCGACCGAATTGTTATCGGTCGAGAAAAGGCCCAGCATCCCCTGGAAGGGAATGCCGGGCACAGGAACGTGCGCACCAATGCGGTACACGACGAGCATAGCTATGGTAAAAAGAATCTTTTCGCGCAATTCTTTGATGCGGAAAGCATTCTTAAGACCATTTAGCACGGCAGCTCGACCTTTCCGCCGGCGGCCTCGATCTTGGCCTGCGCAGAAGCGCTGACCTTGTCGACCTTGACCGTGAACTTCTTGGTGAGCTCACCATTGCCGAGCACCTTGACGGGCTCGAACTCGCTCTTGGTGATGCGAGCGGCCTTAAGAGCGGCACCGTCGATCACAGCGCCGTCCTCGAACTTACGCTCGAGACGCTCAACGTTAACGGCGGTGTACTCGATACGACGGGGGTTGCGGAAGCCCGGAAGCTTGGGCAGGCGCATAGCCAGCGGAGTCTGGCCACCCTCGAAGCCGGCACCCTTGGTGCCGCCAGAGCGGGAACCCTGGCCCTTCTGGCCGCGGCCAGAAGTGGTGCCGTGACCCGAAGAATTGCCACGGCCGACGCGCTTGCGGTTCTTGGTGGAACCGGGCGCGGGAGTAAGATCGTGAAGCTGCATTTGCTACTCCTCTACAATCTCGACAAGGTGCTTGACCTTAAAGATCATGCCGCGGACGGACTCGTTGTCAGCAATCTCGCGAACCTCGCGGATCCTGTGGAGACCGAGGGCACGGACAGTACGGACCTGGTCCTGCTTGCAACCGTTGGTGCTGCGGACCTGCTTGATCTTGATGGTGTCAGCCATGCTTAGTTCTCCTTACCGACGAACATCTCGGAGACCGTCAGGCCACGGCGAGCCGCGACGTCCTCAGGGCTGGAGAGCTCCTTGAGGCCCTCGACGGCAGCCTTGATGATGTTGAGGCCGTTGTCGGTACCGAGGGACTTGGACAGGACGTTCTTGATGCCAGCAAGCTCAAAGAGGGGACGCACAGCGCCGCCGGCGATAACGCCGGTACCCTCGACAGCGGGCTTGATGATGATGCGGCCGGCACCAAAGTGGCCGAGAACCTCGTGCGGGATGGTGCCCTGCTCGGTCACCGGCACGTGGAACATGTTCTTCTTGGCATCGAGAGATGCCTTGGAGATGGCCATGGGCACCTCAGCGGACTTGCCCATGCCAACGCCGACGTTGCCCTTGCCGTCGCCAACGACGACGAGAGCGACGAGGCTCATGCGACGACCACCCTTGACGGTCTTCGACACGCGGTTGATGTAAACGACGCGCTCCTCGAACTCGGAGGCCTCGCGCTGCTGCTTCTGATTACGAGCCATGTGCTACATACCTCCTAGAACTCGAGACCGGCGGCACGAGCACCGTCGGCGAGGGCCTTGACGCGGCCATGGTAGATACGGCCACCGCGATCGAAGGCGACCTTGGTGATGCCGGCCTCGATGGCGCGCTTGCCAACGAGCTGACCGACCTTCTCCGCAGCCTCCTTGTTCGAGGTGTGGGTGCCCTTGAACTCGGCCTCGAGGGTCGAGGCAGAGACGAGCGTCAGGCTGGAGCCCTTGCTGTCGTCGATGATCTGGGCATAGATGTTGGCGTTAGTACGGGTCACGCGAAGACGCGGACGCTCGGAGGTACCCGAGACCTTGCCGCGAACACGACGCTGACGACGCTTGAGGCCTTCCAGCTTCGCCTTATGCTTGTTCATACGTAAACTCCTAAAAAGGTTGATCTTGCCAGCACCTGACGGGGTGCTGGTCTTATGCGAGTGAGTCGGTTACGACTACTTGGCGGCCTTACCCAGCTTGCGGCGGATGTGCTCGCCAACGTAGTGGATACCCTTGCCCTTGTAAGGCTCGGGAGGACGATGGCCGCGGATCTCAGCGGCGATCTGACCGACCTGCTGCTTGTTGATACCCTTGACGTTCACGTGGGTGTTATCGGGAACCTCGAAGGTGATGCCCTCGGGAGCCTCGACGATCACGGGGTGCGAGAAGCCCAGGGAGAACTCGAGGTTCTTACCCTTCTGCTGCACGCGGTAACCGACGCCGGCGAGCTCGAGCTTCTTCTCGAAGCCCTCGGAAACGCCGACAACCATGTTGTGGATGAGGGCGCGGGTGAGGCCGTGGCGGGCACGGGTCTCACGCTCGTCGTCGGGACGGGAAACGGTGAGGACGTTGTCCTCGACGTTGATAGCGAGCTTCTCAAAGACATCGAGCTCGAGCTGGCCCTTGGGGCCCTTGACGACAACGTTGTTGCCGTTGACTGCCACTTCGACTCCGGCGGGAATCTGGACAGGCTTATTACCGATACGAGACACGGTGATCTCCTTTCCTTCTACCTACCGAGCGAATTACCAGACGTAAGCGATGATCTCGCCGCCGACGTTGTGCTTGCGAGCATCGCGGTCGGTCATGACGCCATGGCTGGTGGAAATAATGGCGGTACCAAGGCCACCGCGGACGCGGGGCATGTCGGCAACGCCGGTGTACTTACGCAGGCCCGGCTTGGAAATGCGGCGGATGCCGTTGATGACCTTAGCCTTCTTGGGACCATACTTAAGCGTGATGTGCAGAGTCTTCTGGGGAACGGTGTCCTCGACATCGTAGCCCTCGATGTAGCCCTCCTCGTGCAGAACACGAGCGATCTCGACGAGCTTCTTGCTGCTCGGCATGGAGACCGTGGCCTTGTTCACAGAGTTAGCGTTACGGATGCGCGTAAGCATATCTGCGATCGGGTCTGTAAGGTTCATACAGATTCTCCTTCGTTCTTGATGAACACGTGCTCTTGGTTCTTCGCCGCCCTTAACGGCAAAGCCTAACTAGCGCGTTTTCCCTGTTCCAAACGGATGCTTGAAACGCTGGTAGTGACTTACCAGCTGGCCTTCTTAACGCCGGGAAGCTCGCCCTTGAGTGCAAGCTCACGGAAGCAGACACGGCACAGGCCGAACTTGCGGTACACAGAGTGCGGACGGCCGCAGCGCTGGCAGCGCGTGTACTCACGAGTAGAGAACTTCTGCTTGCGATTGCACTTGACGATCATCGATGTCTTAGCCACTTATATCCTCCTCACATAGAGTATTGTTCGCCCCAAGCGCCGCTCCCTTGTGGAAACGGCGCTTTTAGGGCAGGTGAACCTATTTCTTGAACGGGAAACCGAAGGCGTCCAGAAGGGCCTTGGCCTCCTCATCGGTGTTGGCGGTGGTCACGAAAGTGATGTCCATACCACGCTGGTGATCGACGGAATCGAAGTCGATCTCGGGGAAGATGAGCTGCTCGGTGACGCCCATGGAGAAGTTACCACGGCCGTCGAAGCTCTTGGCGGAGATGCCGCGGAAGTCGCGGATACGGGGGATCGCGACGGAGGTCAGACGATCGAAGAACTCCCACATACGGTCGCCACGCAGGGTAACCTTGCAGCCGATCGGCATACCAGCGCGCAGGCGGAAGGTAGCGATGGACTTACGGGCACGGGTGATCATCGGCTGCTGGCCGGTGATGGCGCGCAGGTCGCGCACGGCACCGTCGATGGCCTTGGAATCGGTAGCGGCCTCGCCGACACCCATGTTCACGACGATCTTCTCAAACTTGGGGATCATCATGACGTTCTCGTACTGGAACTTGTCCTGAAGCTGCTGCTTGACCTCGTTGTTGTACTTGGTCTTCAGACGCGGCACATACTTCTCTTCTGCCATTGTTCACTCCTTCTTGGGGTTTTAAGCACGGGGCGTGGCCACGGTGGGTTGTCCTCGTGCCTCCTGACTGCATCCGCACCGCTCATGGCATTTTGCGGTTTGGACTCGACGCAGCAGGAGCCGACAAAACAATCGGTACTATACGCGCATCGGGAGCGTATTTCCAGAAAAACCTCGTCTGCCTGCACAACTCCACAACTCCCCCGCACAAATGGATCCCAAAAAGCAGTTGCGGTGAAATAGGGACTGTTTGGCGGCCTAACAGGCTTAAACAGTCCGTATTTCACCGCAACTTATTGGTGGGGATGCGATTAGCGCTTGCGGGGGACGAGTTTGGTGCGGCGCAGGTGGATCATCTCGGCGGCGATGGAGATGGCGATCTCCTCGGGGTCCTCGGCCTCGATGGCAACGCCGATCGGAAGGTGCAGCTCGTCGATCTGGTCCTGCGTAAAGCCTTCCTGCTCCAGGCGGGCACGCACAAAGGCCGTCTTGCGGCGCGAGCCCAGACAGCCCAGGTAGGCAGGCTTGGCGCGCATGGCCTGAATCACCACGTCGATATCGGACTTGTGACCCGCCGTGGCGACGACCACCAGGTCGCGCGGGCCGATGGGGCACAGCTCGCTCAGGTTCTTGTAATCGACCAAGCGACGATCGTAGACACCGGGCACCCAATCGGGGACCAGCGTGCCGGGGCGGTCGTCGCACGCCACGACGGCAAAGCCCGCCGCCGTGAGCACCCGCGCCGTCGCGGCGCCCACGTGGCCGCAGCCAAAGATATAGGTCAGGCCCTCGGGGCAGAGCGTCTCGATGTGCGCCGCGGGAATCTCGGAGGCGGCGTTGGTGTAGGTAACCTTGCTCCCCTCCTCCACCAGCGAAAGCCCGGGGCAACGCGCAATGGTGCGGCGCGATTCCTCGCCATGGTATTCAGTAGCGTCGCTTTCGAGCGCGCTTGCGATAAACGGCTCAAAGTCGATGACGAAGTCGCCGATACGTCGATACGTCAAGACGTCGGCAATTTCCTGGAACAACGGTGCCTGGATCGCATCCAGATGCAGATAGCACAGGCAGATGGCTCCGCCGCAGATCATACCGGTATCGGAGTTCTCGCCGCCCATGGTGTAGCGGACCAGACGCGATTGCCCCGCGGCCAGCAGCTCTCGCGCCTCGTCCAGCGCAAAAAGCTCGATCTTGCCGCCGCCGATGGTGCCCGCCTGGCTACCGTCGGCAAAGACGGCCATCCAGGCGCCCACGCCGCGCGGCGACGACCCCGCCGTGCCGGCCACGACCACGAGCTCGCACGTCTCGCCAGCACGCAGGGCGACAAGCGCCGCATTCACAACATCGAGCTTTTCCATTGCCGCCTTCTATCCTCTAAAGATATCGGTGAGCATAGCGAGTGCCTCGAGCACGCCGCCGCCGACCGACGTCGCCTTGTCCGAAATGTAGTTGATATAGCTGGCATCGCCGCGCGGATCGACATCGGCGCATTTAAAGCCCTCAGTCACCTGCACGCCGTTCGCCAAAAGCCCGCGCAGACAGCCATCGATCTGCGTGCACATGGGCGAATCGCCCGCATACCCGATCACATCGCCGGCACTCACGATGTCGCCGATCACATGGTCGGACCTAAACACGCCGGCGGCGGGGCTGTGGATAACACGCTCTTTGCCATATCCGGCGATGACGCCCGGCACGCCCGTGTTGGGCTGGGGCGAACCTTGGGTAATGACACGGCCCAGGAAATGCCCACGCATGGTTTCGATCACGGCGTCGCAGTCAACCGGCGCGGTGAAGCCCGGCCCCACGGCGATGACGGCAGGAGCCATGTCGCGCGTGGTACCCAGATTGCGCTTGGCCAGAATTGCGTCGACCACAGCCGCGGGCTTCAGTTCGTCGAGCATCTGTGCCTGGGGGTCCACCACCACGGCGACATCCCCCGCCTCGGTAATCTCAAGCGCCTCGGCCGACGTCTGCGCCAAGCGGGCGCGAATGCCCTCGACCTCGACCTCGCCCAGGCGAATGGCCTCGCAAAAACTGATTGTGCGACGGATGCACGTGGGAACCGCGATATCGGCCATGACAACTGACACGCCGGCGCGCACCAAGCGAGCGGCGACGCCCGTGGCGATATCGCCAGCGCCGCGAACATAAACGAGCATTCCCGGGGCACCTCCCTGTGCTACGGTTTGAACAGAGCAAAAGCGGTTCGACCGCTACTCTGATGATTATTTATTATCACAGTATTATACGGCGGTGAGCAGATGGAAACGACGAGCGGAAACCTTGCCTCCGCGCTCAAGATCGAGCCGGGCATTACTGCAATTATCGGCAGTGGAGGCAAGTCGACCTTGCTGAAGACGCTCGGCCTTGAGCTTATGCGCGCTGGCGGCCGCGTGCTCCTCTGCACCACCACGCACATGTTTCCCGTCGCCGGCGTACCATGGGACGGGTCGAGCCGTCGTCTGGACGCCGCGCCCTGGAAGCCAGGTGCCTTGCACGCCCCAGGCTGCACCTGCGAGGCCTGCTCGGGGCTTGTGCGGGGAAGCATCTGCCAAGCAGGCGTCTTGGACCCGGAGACAGGTAAGCTCTCCTCCCCTGCCGAGCCGCTCGACGAGCTGGCGCAGCGCTTTGACTATGTGTTGGCCGAGGCAGATGGCAGCAAGCGACTCCCACTCAAGGCCCACGCCGCCTGGGAGCCGGTTATTCCTGCCGGCACTGCCAACGTCATCTGGATCGTCGGCGCCTCAGGCTTGGGCAAGCCCATCAACGAAGCCGTCCACCGCCCCGAGCTCTTTTGCGAGCGTTGCGGCTGCGAGCTCACTGACATCGCCACGCCCGAGCGCGTCGCCATGGTGCTCAATGCCGAGATGCAGGCGCTGAAACTCAGCACCGCACGCGTCATGCTCAACCAAGTCGACACGCTCAGCGACCCCACGATGGCCGACCGCTTCGAGGCAGCTCTCGACCGTCCCGTCGTCGCCAGCAGCCTCAAGTAGCCGGCCCCATCTCCTCAGTTGCGGTGAAATAGTTCCTGTTTGGCTGTCAGGCAGCCGATTCCAGTGAGTAGTTAGCCGCCACAGAGGAGGGGGCGCAGCGTATATGAAGGGAAAGGGGCGCGAGGCGGGAGGGGGGGGGAC